>JABMNK010000113.1 GCA_013204595.1 Flammeovirgaceae bacterium | reverse complement strand
TTAATTATCTCTGGTAAACATTAGTTTGAAGACTTACATATCAAAACATCATTAGTGACTACTTATTGCTATTGAATTCATCTGTAAGTTCTTGGGAATCCTCAGATTTATTTTTAAAAGAGATTGCAGCCACAATGGGCGTTGGGTTGCCGACATTAAAATATCGACTGAAAACAGAGTCTTTTAAACCAAAAGACTTAAAAATCTTTTATGACGCCTTGGCAGAACTGACGTCGTCAAAAAACCTAATAGATAAAACGCCAACAACTTCAGAAAGTGAACGATTAATAAGCAAAGGCATTCATATAGGCTCTCAAATCCCTCTCATCTCCAACGGCCAATGATAAACAACATTATCACATGACTATTTATCAATAGCGGATCTAGAATAGCGATCTCTATCCGCACCATTTACTTTATGATCAGTCACTATTTATTGTAATTTTCTAGTTAAATTCTCTTTTAAAATGGTCAGAAAGCAACTTGGCACGCCCGACAAGTGCAAAATACTGGTCATTGACCTAGCTAATTATATAAAATAATTCACTCCACTTATGAAGCATTTTTCATTTTTACGGTTTTTTTCACTGATCACTTTCGGTGTGACATGTTTTGGCCTAGATGCGCAACCTATTGACCCTTCCTCATACCAGCACATGGATTATCGGATGATTGGACCTTTTCGAGCCAGTCGAACAGTTGGGGGAATGGGGGTTCCCTCTCAACCCAACGTGTTTTATGTAGGCGTGAACAATGGTGGTGTTTGGAAAACCGATGATTACGGACGGACTTGGGATCCTATTTTTGATGATGCCCCAACCGGTTCTATAGGCGACATCGCAGTTTCACAAAGTAACCCAGAGATTCTATATGTAGGTAGTGGAGAAGGCCTGCATCGTCCCGATCTAAGTGTGGGGGATGGGATTTTTAAAAGTATCGATGGCGGAAAAACCTGGAAGCATATCGGTCTACCTGATGTACAGCAAGTAGGTCGATTGGTTATTCACCCTACCAATCCAGATATCGTGTGGGTGGCTGGATTGGGTCATCCCTATGGCGCCAATGAAGAAAGGGGCATATTCAAAACTACAGATGGCGGCAACTCCTGGCGCAAAATCTTGTACATTGACAAATATACGGGTGCCATTCAGGTTGAGTTGGACCCAAATAATCCCAATATTGTTTTTGCCGATATGTGGCACCATCAAGAAGGGCCTTGGGAAAATGCCAGTTGGTCAGGTCCAAATAGTGGATTATATAAATCGATAGATGGCGGAGAGACCTGGCGAAAAATCACAAGCGGACTTCCCGGAGCAGCACAGGGATTGGGAAGGATTGGGTTTACCATTGCTCCAAGCGATTCAAAGCTGATGTTTGCATTGGTAGATGCACGTCAAGACGGGGGGCTCTACAAGAGTACTGATGGCGGCGAAAGTTGGGGTTTCCTACATGGAAACACAAGACTTTGGGGCCGAGGAGGGGATTTTGCCGAAATAAAAGTACATCCAACGAACCCTAATCGACTATATATTGCCAATGTCGCCTCGTACACATCCGCAGACGGAGGCATCAGTTGGAGCTCCCTTAAAGGAGCTCCCGGTGGAGATGATTATCATCGTATTTGGATCAATCCAATCCATCCAGAAATCATGCTATTTGTAGCTGATCAAGGAGCTATTGTATCAGTAAATGCGGGAAGAACTTGGAGCTCTTGGTATAACCAACCGACTGCTCAACTCTACCATGTGAGTACTGACAATGACTTTCCCTATATGGTGTATGGTGGTCAGCAAGAAAGCGGTGCTATTGGTGTGGCCAGCCGAGGTGATGGGGGACAAATTAGTTTCCGAGAATTTATAGGCGTAGGTGCAGATGAATATGCATATGTGGCGCCTGATCCAAAAGACCCCAATATTATTTATGGAGGGCGTGTGAGCAGATTTAATAAGCAGACGGGACAGTCGCAAATCATTACCCCTGAGGCCGTTCGTTCAGGAGATTATCGCTTTCTAAGGACCTTGCCCTTGTTGTTTCATCCAGCTGACGACCAAATGCTTTTGTTTGCAACCAATGTTTTGTGGAAAACGATGAATGAAGGACAAAGTTGGGAAGTCATCAGTCCTGATTTGACTTATGAGCATCCCGAAGTGCCTACTAGCGTGGGCATATACAAAACCAAGGAAATGGAAAAAATGGCCCAACGGGCAGTGATTTACGCAGTAGCCCCTAGCCCATTAAATGTTCAAACCATATGGGCCGGTACTGATGATGGCCGCGTGCACATCACCACGGACAGTGGGGATAATTGGAAAGATATCACCCCTAATACGCTCTCCTCATGGGATAAAGTGGCCCAGATTGATGCCAGCCACTACGACGTACACACTGCTTATATTGCCATTAATGCAATGAAAAAAGACGATATGACTCCCTATCTCTACAAAACCACTAATGGTGGCAATACTTGGCATTTGATCACCAACGGAATGAACCCCAATGGCCCGGTCAATGTCATTCGTGAAGATCCCAAACAACCAGGCCTCCTCTATGCTGGTACGGAAAGAAATGTGTATTTTTCTGTAGACGATGGTGCCAATTGGCAATCGCTTCGCAACAACATGCCGGCTACGTCCATCAGAGATTTGGTCATCCATGAAGACGACCTAGTCGTAGGCACGCATGGACGCTCTATTTGGATTTTGGACAATATTGCCCCTTTGCGTGAAATGGCCAAAGCGATACAGATGAGGACTTACTTGTTTGCACCAACAATGACCACTAGGGTAAGAAACAACATGTTTCATGACACACCGCTTCCTCCAGAAGAACCTACAGGACAAAATCCACCCGATGGCGCTATTTTGGATTACCACCTCACTGCCCCAGCCCAATCAGTAACCCTAGAAATACTCAATGCTGATAGATCAATCATAAGAACCTACACAAACGCTGATGTCTCCGAAAAAGTAGACACCACTACCCAACGTCATCCAACTTACTGGATGCGACCAGAACAAACCTTGGGTACTACCCAAGGTCATCATCGATTTATATGGGATTTGAAATACGCACCTCCGAAGGGCGCTAGTAGGGAGTTTTCAATTGCTGCCGTCTATAAAAACACTCCAAGTGGTCCCTTCGGACCGTTGGTAAATCCAGGTACCTATCGCGTGCGATTGACCGTAGATGGCACAATTAGTGAGCAACCATTGACCATAAGAATGGATCCGAGAGTTTCTATCACCGAAAACGCATTGAACACTCAATTTAAATTAAGTATGGACGGCTATCTGACGTATCATAATCTCCAGGGGATCATCGAGGCTATCGATGAACAAAAAAATCCTTCTCCTTTAGCTCTGGCATTACGCGGCAAGGGATCATCGAGCGATCAAGACGTATTGTATGGCAGTATTCGCGCCACAGCGATAGCCAATGAAACCTTGGTCAACCTACAAGACAAATTTATTTACATGATCAATGTCCTACAATCGGCAGATGCCATGCCAACCTCGCAAGTCCAAAAAGGAATGAAGGATTTGCTTGAGACTGCTGAGGCTTTAGAGGCTAGATGGAAAAAAATTAAGTAATGACTGCTTAGATACCTTATTAAGCTATATCAAAAACCGCCTACAATCACTGAATATAGAGAGATCTTGAAGTTGATACTTGCTTAATTCATGCGCAATGGACTGTTTATGGAGACCATTTGTTGATATTCTTTACCCTCTTATGTAGCTGTATGAACTACAGATGTGCCACGGGTCAGAATCGTTTTCTTCCAAATCATTTTTTATAACAAAGAAGCTTACCATCAGCCAAAGAAATAACGAAAGTTACTGGTTTTACAACCCATTTATCAATTTACTGAAGTGTTTTCATAGAGCATTACATCAGGACTATCATACCCGAAAATCTCCAAAAGATTGACCGGTGACCTGCCAGCTGAAAACAGAAAAGACCCAACCGCAAAATCATCATCACCATCTCGGTCATAATCACCCTTAGACAAGACCAACCATTTACCCTTATCACTTAACGGGAGTTTATAAATATTTAAATGATCATAATTTCCTTGTTCGGCAGTTAAGTAAACCAAAGAATGGCCAGGCGCCATTTCCTGATCATCAAAAAAAGATGAAACAACAAAATCAGTAGTTCCATCTTGATCAAAATCACTAGAAACCACGTTGGTTGCACCGGGAATGGCCGTAAAACTTATTTCTTTAAATTGATTTTTGCCCATATTTTGAAACAAGGTTAAACCATGGTACGGCTTGGTCACCATTGACAAATCTGCATTGTCGCCATTGACAATTGCCACGTCCTGCAACCCATCTTGATTAAGATCTATCATATCAAACCCACTTGATCCAAAAGCAGCTGGTAAGGTGATCACCTGCTCTGAACTGAAATTGAGTGGGGATGTTTGTGTTAAGATCCACAAGCCCTCTCTGGCTTGTGCCGTCAATACTACCAAGTCTTTTTGACCATCAAAATTCATATCCTGTACCATCACTTTTAGAGTACCGGGTAGGTTCAATAAAACCTCTTTAACCTATTTTTGGTCAGTATATTTAAAAATTGAAAGCTGACCGGTATAATTTCCATACTCGCATACAACAATTTCTTGTTGACCATCATTATCAAGGTCTTCATACAGCATAAAAACAGGACGTTGCAAACCTCTCAAAATAGGAATAAATACGCCAGACTCATCTGCTTTTGATAAACTTCCAATGGCCTGATCATTTGGATGAATGTTACCCATATCTAAAATGAATGTTTCACCAACTATTTGAAATACTTGCGAAATGGCATTGTTCGAGCCCTTGTGTTTAGCAGCACTATTTGAACGAATAACGTATTCGTAGTACGCGCCATTTATTGTTCCGATATTTAGTTGATCGTCTTTTATAAAAACACTAGTAGTAAAAGCGGCATTTGTCGTATCCAAAATAATCGGTATTGGGTTGAAAAATTCGATTGTTTCAAGATCACCATAGACGGGATATAATAACTCTTTTGGGGCATTTTCAGATACATAAGCCAAAATCTTCTCCCAATGCCCCATTGGGATCAATTGCTCCTCTGGATAAAAACGAGACTCCACAGCGTATTGAAGGTCACTCCTCCTATTGCTAATCCGATCATCACCTTCGATCTTGACCCCCATCCGAGTCCCCATATTGGGTAATACACTATTCATCCATACATCTCTTGGTAACGAGTTGACCGCAGGGATTAAGTGGCATGATCCACAATAATGATTATAGGTGGCTTCCTCAGTTTGACCACAACCAGATAACAGGAAGATCCCACTTTTCAAAAGAAAAAAGATATAAACCAAAAAAGATTTAAACCGAAGTGATCGGATAGTTAATTTCGACATGAATAAAAAAAATATAGCTACTCTATTTAACTTAGGTCACGATACCGTTTTATATCATGATCGCAATTATAGACTAATTTGAATACAAGAGCGTCTTAAGCCACGCTTCTCTTTCATCCAAGTCCCTGTGAGATCACACGACCAGTATTTGGATTTACTCGCAACTCATTCACGAAGTAATTCGCTCATTGAGACCAAATCCAGTTATTATTTTAAGATCCTACGTTTACGAAATGATCCACTTCAATAGTCTCCTATTGCTTAGTAGAGATACAGACAACTCAATTTACAGAGGAGACTATTTGATGAATTGTCGCTTACAAGATCAACTTTGAATTGAGGGTAGCTTGTATTTACTAGCAATAGGCCTTCCCGTGGGAGGGGTCCTGCTTTTGGATCATGGAAAGAAGGCATTATGTGCAGCTCAAAAATCACATACAAAAATTATTTTATTCTTGTATCAATTAATTTTTAGCACCGTGCTATTGGCTAGTAAATAAATCCATTAAATCAAATGGCAACTCATCATAACTTAATGGACTTAAGTTGCTGGTAATTGCCAAAACGGTCTCAGACGCTTGGTGAATTAAAAGGTAAGTAGTACCCCCAACAGAACCCCCACTATGTCCATAATAAAGTCGCCCATTGACTCTTTTATACGTACGCCAGCCAATACCATAATCGGTTTCTTTTCCATCACTGGTTTTTTGAGACTGCATCCACTCATCCAAAGTACTTTGCTTCAAAAAACCTGCTTTCAAATGGGCTTGACCAAACCTACACAAATCTTCAGTAGTACTCAAAAATCCGCCACCGGCCCATTTGTAGCTATTATCCACATAGGCAGCGGGAACTACTGTCTTCCCTTCTTTTTCATAAAATTTTGCTTTATGCGAGATCTCCGAAGTCATGCGCTCGGCAACGGTATGTTCCATATTAAGCCTATCAAAAACTTCTTGCTCCATAAACTCAAGAAAAGATACGTCTACCTCATATTCCATAGCTGTCGCAATTAAATTCCAACCGTAGCTAGAATACACATAGGCAGTTCCAGGTATGTTGATTAGCGGATCATTTATGAATATATCCAGACCCGCTGTTACCGAGGGGTAATTTTCTGAACTATAAAATTCACTCGCCTGATAGTGACGAATTCCGGCAATATGTCCCCCAAGTTGACGGAGGGTGATAGTAGCTGCTTTCTTTGGCCAGCTAGGAACGTATTTCTCGATAGGAATGTCTAAATCTACTTTCCCTTGTTGGTATAACAATGCCAAGCCAGCAGCGGTCAACGTTTTGGAGACACTGCCAATACGAAATTTTGTTTTACTTGGATCAACTGGCAGCTGATTTTCTAAATCTTCAAATCCAAAACCCCTCGAATAAATCAATTCGCCTTTCTGAGAAATAGAAATACTCAAGCCAGGGATTTCATTTGTGGCGACGAATACTTGTAATCTATCATTGGCTTGTGATTCTAGGCGCTGCCCCTGGATTGATAACCCTATAACTCCAAGAAAAAAAATCAACAGAATCTTTTTCATATTTTAATGTTATTTGCCCTTTCTTAATACAATTCCCGCTCTTTCTTGAGTCAATGACCCCTTTTCAATTGTAACTTTTCCATTGACGATCACATAATCAATTCCAGTTGGATAATGGTGCGGATCTACAAAGGTGCTTTCGTCAATTATGGTTTCGGGATTAAAAATGGTAAAATCTGCTTTCATTCCCTCTTTTAGATAGCCACGATCCTTAAGACCTAATCTATCAGCTGGCATAGAGGTCATTTTAAGCAATGCAGTTTGGAGGTCTATGACGCCAAGTTCTCTGACATAATGACCCAGTACTCTTGGGAATGTCCCATAAGCCCGTGGGTGCGGATGTCCTTCCCCTATGTGTGCCAAACGTCCGTCAGAAGCAATCATCGTCATGGGATGTTGCATGATTCTTTTGACGTCATCTTCATTAATTGCGTGGAAAATACAGGATGCTCCCCCATTAAGTTCGGCTTCAATTACTAACGCGGCTCCATTCCGGAAAGTCGGCTCCATGCCCCGCTCAACGGCCCAATCCTTTAATGTGCTACCATTTAGATCTGGTTTCCAAGCTACAAACGCAAATTGAACCACCGCTAGTTCGGCACCACCTCGGTCAAATTCTATGTTGAACATGATTTCATTAATAATTTGCTCATGAATAGCAGGATCCTCCAACCGACTTTTAAATGCCTCTCGGCCTCCTGCAAGTGCCCACGTCGGAATGAGTACAGAAATACTAGTAGAACTTGCCGTATAGGGATATTGGTCCATCATGACATCTAGGCCTATCGATCTAGCCGAATCAACCATTGATAAGGTTTGAGTACTAGCGCCCCACATAGGTCTCCCAATCGCCTTGTGATGGGTAAGTACAATAGGAATATCGGCTTCTCTTCCGATCAAGATGGCTTCTTGAACAGCATTCAATAATCCTAGCCCTTCCTCTCTTAAATGCGAAGTATAGATCCCGTCTGAAGCAGCGGCTACCTTTGATAATTCAATCACCTCCTCCATATTAGAAAAAGAACCTGGAACATACTTTAGCCCTGTTGAAATACCAAATGCTCCCGCGTCCATGGCTTCTCTTACCATTGCTTTCATTTCTTCAAGTTCTTTAAAAGTAGGGGGTCGATTGTCCGTTTGCATGATGCTTTTCCTAATAGCATTATGTCCTACCAGATAGGCCATATTAAAGCCAAGAGCGTAGGTACTTAAAGAATCTAAATATGGGCGCATCGGCGAAGGGCCACCTCCGTCTGGCCCTCCCAACACCAACGTCACACCTTGTCTAAGTGCACTCTCAGCCTCGGGTGAAGCCATAATCGCTTCAACATGGGCATGCAAATCAATAAATCCTGGAGAAACAACCTCATTTGCAGCGTCGATTGTTTGCCTAGCCTTTGCATTCTTCAAAGAGCCTATTTTGATAATCTTATCAGCTATGATACCAATATCTGTAAATTGAGGTTGGTCGGTAGTGCCGTCATAGATCAATCCATTGATAATGATGAGGTCGTAAGATTCCTCTGACCGACAAGCAGCCATCAAGATGACAGCTAAAATGCAATGAGTAATTTTTTTATTCATAAACTGAGTATTGACAACCATCTAAGATACACAATTTATAAAAGAATCAATCCGAAATAGGACAAGTGGTGTTTCCGTAACCTTATGATGTCCAACAGTTGAAAAAACTTCAATAAGTCCCCGGTCACACGATGAAATATTTTTCATGTCATAAGCCAAAATCAAACTATTCAACCTATTGGTTTTATTTGGAATTATTTGATAATAATTTTTTAACCTTTAACTTTGTGATGGACAATAAAGCTAATAAGCTTAATAAATAGAAAAACTTTTCAGATAGTTAATGTATCAAAAATCGTTATTTCTTAATCTTCGTCTCAATCTTAAACTTGGATAAATATGCCTAAATGTGTGTGTATGGGTGCGAAATTAAAATGTTCCTTTGGTTCCGGCCCTAAAGACATGATGGTACTACCCATAGGCAAAACACTAACGGCGTTTGTGAAGCCCATTGCCACCGAGATGGATTTCGTTCCATTTCTAAATGTTCCTGCCTTTGGGAATTGTACCTCTATCATTAATCCAATGAATTGGAAAATGGCGGGTCCAGTTCCTGTATTTGTTCCTTCATCATGTATGCCCGTTCCCATTATGCCATGGAGTCCCGTAGCAAAAAAAACAAAAATAGGTGGAAATCCAGCGATGCTAGAAACGAGCAAAACGACCTGTGTTTGGCTTGGATCTATTGAAGTCGATAATCCTGGGCAAACAACCATTCAGTGTACATAAGATAAATTCCTAATTCAAGGTAAGCGATGATTCGCGTACTCAATTCTGGTTATTTACATCCGACCCAAATCACGTTGCTTCGCTGAGTATTTCTTTATTTTTCGATTGTTTAGGTTTCCCTTCGATTGATTGACATTAGCCCCTGCTATCTTCATGTGGAATAAGAATAATTGAATATTCAAGAATAAATAGTTATTTTAGAATTATAAATTCTAACCTTTAAATAAGCAAGATGAAAAACCTAATCACTTTATTATCCCTTACCTTACTTGTGGCCTTCAGCTGTGAAAATAAACCAGACGCCAAATATCTTGAATTAGCGGACGCAGAAAAACAATTAGATACAAATCTCACCCTATACAAAACCGTCTGGGATAAGATAATTAATGATCGACAAATTGATCTAATCAATGAGACTAATTTTGATTCAAACATTACCGCCATATCACTTCCAGAAAACATCGTAGGAATAGACGCGTTTAAGGAGTATTACAATAATTATTTAACTGGATTTCCAGAAGCCGAATTTACAATTATTGACGCTTTTGGTCAGGGGGATAAAATCGTAAAGCATTGGCATTTTAAAGGTACGCACAATGGTGATTTTTTTGGTATCCCAGCTTCCGGAAGAAGCTTAGATATTGCTGGCACTACCCTAGTGAAAATGAAAGATGGAAAAATCGCCCAAGAACAAGATTTCATGGACAAGTTGGATTTTTATCAGCAACTTGGACTTCTACCTACCGAATGACATTAAATAAGTAGTTAATTGATAATCCTATATAAAGACCTCACTAAATGAGGTTTTTTTCATATAAGACACACCCTCTCTTATGGGAATGTGACATTTATTTGTGGTTGTTTAATAATCAAACCTGAAGGGTAGCTACTAACTTAAATCATCGATAGCGCAGAGATTTGGATAAAAAGAAGTTATTTTCACTAAAAAAACTGTTTTTTGTCAATTATAAATAAGTATCTAAATGCGTGATTTAAAATATTTATTGGCCTACAGTATCCCTTTAAGTGCCTTTTTTGCCATTTATTTTCAAGGAATATTTTCTTTTAGTTCACTTATATATGCCTTTTTTATCATTCCTTTATTGGAATTAATCCTTCCAGAATCTAACCGATTGTATCCCGAAGACGACAAAGAAAGTAGACTTAAAAATGTGTTTTTTGACCTTTTACTTTACCTGAATGTTCCCATCGTATTTGGCTTACTTGCTTATGGATTGCTTACTATCTATCAAGACGAATTACTTACCTATGAATTGATAGGGATTATTTCTTCGCTAGGTGTTTTATTGGCCACCAATGCAATTAATGTCGCTCATGAACTCGGGCACCGCTCTTCATTGTTTGAACGTACCCTATCAAAAATTCTTTATTTACCCTGTTTGTACATGCATTTTTATCTCGAACATAATTTTGGACATCATAAAAATGTGGCGACCGAAAAGGATCCTGCATCAGCTAAACATAATCAATCGCTTTATTCCTTTTGGGTGACTTCAGTACTTAATCAATACGAAAATGCATGGAACTTACAAATGAAATTTTTGGCAAAAGAGGGGCGTACTTTCTTTTCCTTTAAAAACGATATGTTATTTTATCTAATCTTTCAGGCCGCATATCTCACACTCGTATATCTTTTATTTGGGTCTTTTGTGTTCTTAGTAGCGATCATGGTTGGAATTAATTCCTTTTTGTATCTGGAAACGATCAATTACATTGAACATTATGGATTGAAGCGCACCAAACTAGCGTCCGGCAGCTATGAGAGGGTAAGTGCCATTCATTCCTGGAATTCCAATCACACCATGGGTCGTATGGTCCTATATGAACTGACCCGACATAGTGATCATCACCACAAGGCATCAAAAAAATATCAAGTATTGGAACATAAAGAAGAAAGTCCACAGCTCCCTTTTGGTTATCCTACCTCTATGATTATTGCCTTAATACCGCCGCTATGGTTTCGACTAATGAACCCAAGAATTCCTACACAAATGTTGGCTGATACTTAACATAAACATAGCCTTCCGAACCCATCAGTAGCCTGCAAATAGAATTCTATTTAATTACTTACAATATCACCTAGTATTTATTAAAAAATAATGAAAAAATACATCATCAGAAGAAATGTACCTAATATTGGAAAAAGTCCATTAGAAGCACGGCCTCACATGGCCGAGCAATCTTGTATTGCACTAGATAAACTAGGGACAAAAATTAAATGGATTGAAAGCTATGTTGTGGAAAACGGCAGCTATTGCGTTTACCTGGCAGAAAGTATAGATATCATCAATAAGCACGCCGAGTTAAGTGGCTTTCCCGCCGATGAAATCATTGAAGTTAAATTTGTTCTGGAACCTAGCATGCGTTCCTAGTTACTTGATATTGAGCCGACATTTCTTTTCCCAAATAAAGTCGATCACTCTCATTAAAAACATATAGGTTAAGGGCAGCTATAAACAAAGAGCGACACTAATCGTGCCGCTCTAAACCAATTTATGAAGAATTATTAACGTTCATATGTAATACGATCAGATAAAATAAATGTTGTCTAGCCATCAATAGTTTAACCTCTTTTAACATTTTCCAAACGTATTTAGACGAATCATCGGTCTTGCAAATTATATTTTACAGCTGCTTCCTACGAGGACATATAGTTTTATAGACCTAAAAATCGCGATTCTCAACAGTTTTTAGTACCTTGATATAAGAATTTACAAAACGTAGAATTATGCAAAAAATATGGTACGCATTATTTGTACCGCTCTTATTGTTTAGTTGCGCCACGAAAAAGGAATCGCCAGTCGATAAACTTAGCTCAAATACGCCAACCTTAACCTTAACACAAGCCAATTTACTCGCACAACTCCCACTAACTTGTCTGGAAATTGAATATCCCAACAAACCCAATGAAACCCTGTCAAATAAAGGTGACTTGGATGAGCCACACGTGCTTCATCCTGCCTTTTACGGATGCTTTGATTGGCATTCATCGGTTCATGGGCATTGGTCTTTGGTCTTTTTAATCAAAAAATTTCCGACATTGGAACAGACTGATCAAATTCAAGAACTCTTGGCGCGGAATTTATCGCAAGAAAATATTGCCATAGAATTGGCTTATTTCGAGAAGGCAGGAAATGCTTCATTTGAGCGTACTTATGGCTGGGCCTGGGTACTTAAATTAGCCCAAGAGTTACATACTTGGGATACGCCTCTTGCCAGGCGGTTAGAACAAAATTTACAACCCCTTACCGACTACATGGTCAATGCTTACATCAACTTCTTTCCTAAATTGCAATATCCCATAAGGGTTGGGGAGCATACCAATACCGCTTATGGGCTGTCATTTGCTTTTGATTATGCCAATACTGTCGGGAATGAATCATTAATACTGCTAATAAAGGAATCTGTACAGCGCTTTTATGCATCCGATAAAGGTTGTCCGATTTCCTGGGAGCCCAATGGATTTGATTTTTTATCACCTTGCCTAGAAGAGGCTAATTTGGTCAGAAAAGTATACCCTCCAGATGACTTCAATCGTTGGTTAAAAGATTTTTTACCGCAATTAACAGAAGTCAATTTTACATGGTCCCCTGGGATTGTAAAGGATCGTACCGATGGAAAATTAGTGCACCTGGATGGCCTTAACTTTAGTCGTGCTTCATGTCTCTATGGAATCGCGCAAACAGTTTCCGCATACGGTCATTTGACTAAAATCGCAGATCAGCACGTCGCTTATTCATTACCCAATCTACTCGACGATAATTATGAGGGAACGCATTGGCTAGGCACGTTTGCACTGCACGCACTCAATGAATCAAGAAAAACGGAAGCTGCTGAAGAAAAATAGAGCGAGTAATTTAAACATAGCTATGCTATCGGTTGTCGTCAATGTGGTAATTTATTCCTCAATGCACCATAAAGCATCGCTCCTAGAAAGGCAGCTATAATCACGACCAACATACTAAATACGCCCGTTCCTAGCAATATGTACATCGGGCCTGGACAAACCCCAACCAATGCCCATCCTAAACCAAAAAGCGTACCCCCAAGTAGGTATTTTTTATAACCTTTTTCTTTCAATGGTACTGAAATATCAGCTCCCATGAGACTCTTAAATTGCACTTTCTTTGAGATTTGTAAAAAAATAATTCCTGTCATGACGGCTGTGCCAATAATACCATACATATGAAAAGACTGGAATCGGAACATTTCATATATTCTGTACCAAGATACGGCTTCCGATTTCACGAGTACTATTCCAAAAAAGATTCCTATTAATAAAAATTTTAAATATCTCATCTATGAAAGAATATAAGGTAAAATAAAATGGGTCATAATTAATCCCCCAATAAAAAAACCGCAGACAGCGATGAGGGAGGGCAATTGCATGCTACTTAATCCTGTAATAGCATGTCCAGAGGTACATCCTCCTGCGTAACGTGTGCCAAAGCCAATCAATAGCCCCCCTACTACCAAAATAAAAAATCCGCGCACCGTTAAAATAGCTTCTAAACCAAATAACTCCTCCGGAACTAAGGAAGCGCCTATATTTTGAAATCCAAATGCCTGCAACTCATCTATCGTAGTCGCATTAAGATGAATAAATGAACCATTTGATAAGAAATTATGGGCAATACCACCCCCAATTAATGCCCCCAAGACTACTAGTAGGTTCCAAATTCTTTCCTTCCAATTGAAATTAAAGAAATTAATATACTTACCCACCCCCGTCATAGAACACAGGGTATCCAAATTGGAAGACATACCAAAACTCTTTCCTAAATAAAGTAAAAGTGCCATCACAAGTGAAATTAATGGTCCAGAAACATACCAAGGCCAAGGATTTAAAAAGTATTGCATAATCAATTTATTAATATAGAAAAGTAAACTCCATTCAAATGACAGCACATATTAAAATCAAACTCAAAATATCTTTAACATAATAAGTCTACCCTATATGGTTGCACGCCACTTGCCGTTTGTTTCATTAGCTAAAAAACAAGAAATGTGTATACATTAATACCAAAGACTTTCTTTTCAACCGCCACAAAAATTCTCTCAATTAACCAAATAACCAAATAAAATTTGTGTTTTGAGAAACTTATGCCCACTTTAGTTTTATTTTAAATCGTACTTATTCCCAATTTCATGTCTACCCGAAGAGAATTTATTCAAAACACCGCCGCATTAACGCTGGGCGGAATTTTAATCAACAAAAATGCATTCGGATCAACTATTCTCAATAAAAACAAACTACCTGAACCTGGAATACAGCTTTTTACAGTCTTTAATGAAATGAAAACTGATCCCACAGGGACCTTGAAAAAAATTGTGGCGGCGGGCTATAAAAACATAGAGTCTGCTTTTGATTTTTATGGTCAGACACCAAAAGAATTCTTTAACCTATGTCGGGATTTGGGATTGCAATGGCGCGCACACCACGTCAGTGGCGCCCCTTTTAAAATGCCTCCTGAATCTCAACGATCAGCAAATTTCAAAATCCCCTTAGGACCCGATGGTAAGCCTATGACGTTTCCGAAAATGAAGAATTTAAAAGAAAATGGCACTGAAATAGTCGATTTAGTCGCTGAAGGGGGTATCAAATATTTGGTCTGCGCAAACATGCCAATATCCAGTGTCGATGAGTTAAAGGAGGCTGTTGATATTTTACATATCACCGCAGAAAAGACCCAAAAAACAGGGATACAACTTATGTACCATAATCATACTTCAGAATTTAAGAAAATTGACGACCTCATGCCTTATGATTACCTATTGACAGAATTAAGTGCTGATGAATTAAAAATGGAGTTGGATTTGGGCTGGGCATTAACTGCGGGAAAAGATCCTGTAGAGATTTTCAAAAATAATCCCAATCGCTTTCCTTTATGGCATATAAAAGACATGGATGCGGCGGGTAATATTCTTCCCTTTGGAAAGGGGGAACTAGATTTCAAGGCAATATTCGAGAATGCTTCCATAGCTGGACTAGAATATTTTTTTATCGAACAGGATTTCCCTGAGCATCCTCTTGAAGACATCAAGATTAGTATTCAAAATTTCAATAAGTTCAAATTGACATTTTAACCTCCGTTTCAAACCAAAAGAAACAAAACTCATTGAACAACTTGCAGTTAAAAGAATTTATGGGCATTCCCCGTTTACATCACGTTTGGCAGAATATATGACCTAAAAACTAGTGATTGACAAAGCGACGTAGAAATGCTATTCTTAATGACTAAATTATTAAACATACACATAATGACGAGACCTAAGATCCTCAATTGAAGTCGTCGCGTTTTCTGAATTAATGTTGCCAGAAAAGTTTTGTGAAAATTAATTCGTTTCAGTAGGAACGAACAGCTCTAACCGAAGAATAAAGATTCCTTTTGGGGTATTCTTGCGGCTCGTCAGTACAATAGCCACCCGAGGTGAAGTCCTGATAGTAGGCCCAATTCTTTGAGACTTCGGTTGAACTCCAATAAGTTTCGTTATCATCATATAAAAAAGGCTTACCCCCATTTACAACGGCCACTTCATCTATGAGTTCAGCCATACAATGCATTTCATCTAATTCATCGTGAGATGGCAAATACCAATCGTCATAACCTTGAGCTGTTGAATTTTCTGCAAGAGCTGCTGCAATACCTGTCTCATTACATTCTGCTAAGATGTCCAGGGTGTTTTCAGCGCCTGATCCGATTTCTTTGTCATCTGCATGGTAAATCTCCGTACCATAACAACCCCATTGCACTCCTACGGCTCCTAAATTATTTATATCTGCGATGAGACCATGTAACCCAGTACTATCCATATAAAACACCACTCCACCTTCACGATAAGCCCCTAAGTAAATATGACATCCCATAGCATTTACGTTACCTATTTCACTAAATGGTGTATCAGGGCATAGATCAATCAATTCAGAAACACCATCACCATCAGAATCTTCGCAGCCATCGTCATCAACAGTTGCGCCTAATGTAGAGTTGGGACATTTGTCCAGATCATCTTTAACCCCATCCTCATCCGTATCTAATTGTGAACTGGCACAACCTGACAAATTGATTACGGCTCCTTTTGGAGTATCCAAGCATAAATCATCACTATCTCCAACTCCGTCCTCATCCTTGTCATCAAATAAGAAAACTGCCGTAATTTCCATGTCCGACATCAACGGAAACACTAAAGGATTAATATCCGCGGAGTCGATTAGGTGATTCCATTTAAAAAACAAATAATTTGTCCTTGGTACCGCCGTAAGTGTAATTATCGTCCCCTCTACAAACGGCCCTTGATCATAGACAACTGTTCCAGCACTATCAGGATAAATTTCCACCTTTAAACTGTAGGAACCTGGTTCATCCTTACACGAAAGGAAGGTGAAAATTGCGGCTAAACAAACGATAAAGAGGGAATTTTTCATTTTTTAATTTAAAATAGTGAAGGTATCATAAAAAATAATACGAAAAAACTCATCATCATACAAACCTTAAAGAAAATAGTTCCAGACATCAATAAATGGACTTTTTTTTTGTCATTAACTGTTCCGCTCTATTGGCCAATAGAAATAGATCCTGCACCATTGGTCGCTTCCCAGAAATTATAAGTACTTATATCATCAGCTCCCTTAAATTCAAACCACGCTGCAGTATCATCCACCTCGTTCCACTCATCATCAGTTAATGGTGTATCCGTAAGTACCACTACCAACAATTTGAAATCTTTTTGAGCATCCACATGACTAGGCACTCGTTCACCCAACAACTCCTTAATTGATGCCCCATTGTAAGTGGTTCTTTTATTGGCTGTAAACTGAAAGGTTGATTCTAATATTTCTAAGGAGGTAATATTACCAAATGCATCAAAGTCATGAACTTCATCAATCGAAATCATCCCCATCAAATACAATTCTAACTCATTGTATGGGATACCATTACCCCCATTGGCAAAAGGACCGAAAGAAGCTACTGAATACAAGTCATTACCAAGATCCTCCAAGCTGCTTTGATCAA
Organism: Flammeovirgaceae bacterium; assembly: GCA_013204595.1. Lineage (GTDB taxonomy): Bacteria > Bacteroidota > Bacteroidia > Cytophagales > Cyclobacteriaceae > UBA4465. The sequence continues at coordinate 24,554 of JABMNK010000113.1, read as the reverse complement.
ATCCTCCCAACTGACCAGGGCTACTTCCTCCAGTGAATCCCCAATGCGGCCAAAAAGGAGTAGAGGTAATCTCACTTCCTGGTGCCTCCACAGACTCAGTTGGGATCCCGAAATTACCCCAATTATGCATCAATTCATGAAGTGCCGGTCCACTTTTTAGATACCTAAGACCTGTCAATTGCATTACTGCCTTTAATTTTCCACCGGACCCATAATCCGCACTATAGTCGTACACATCTTGTCCAGTACCCAAAATATCATTAGAAACGCTCTTCAGCATACCATAGTAGGTTAAATTTTCAGGGATCCCTTCTTCATTTAATACCAGAAAAATGAAATCATATTCGTCTGTGAATTGTTTGTAAATATCATTGAAAACCGTCAAGCTAACATCATTGTCTCTAAAATGGTCTTCATCAATCCAGGCTTGATACTCCGATGCAGTCATTTGCATAGAAGACACCCGTTTGTTCTCATGGGTAACGAAAACGTGATCGGTGATTGCTGTATTAGTATCATCATCTGAATTATCGTCAGTAATATCCTCTTGGTCATCTACTACCTCCTCATCGACCAATACGTCTTGATCATCCTCATTTCCACCACATGAAATCATCACCAGCATTGAAGTAAATAATAAATAAAATAACAAGTTGTTTAATGTACTCATGGCGATTTATGGTTATGGTTGTATAAATAACTATCAATTGGCTAATACTATTAATACATCAAAACTAATAAGAAGATAATAAAAATTCAGTTAAAAAGTGGTTTTTTCCCTTTAGAACAAGACATCCATCACTAAGTACACACACTAGATGCCTTCCTTTGGTGCAGCCATTAAAAGTATTTTATGCTACTTAATTAACATAGAAGTATGTCCAAAAAAAAAAAATGGACACACTTCGATAATCCGAAATTTGAGAATCCTCCTGCGAACATTGAATATTGTCACTCTTTAGGGTTGAATTGTAAAACGGTCGTCTCGTCAACGGCCGTTTTTTTTTATTTAACAGTCCAAAATACATAAACACCTAGAAAAATAATCTATTTGACATCAAAAAAACGACATTTTTAGATACCAACAACACCAATAAACACTTGAATACGCGAATCATCGCCCACTACAATTCATAAAAGGTAATTTGAATTGATCGCTAAATGGACCTCAAGAAGATTGGGAATAATCACCAATAAATAACAGTATATTGCCTCTTCGTCAAAATGATTAAGCAAATAGTTGCCATCGGTTTTGTATTGATACAATTAAGCGCATTCTTTAATATCGATCTATTAGAAACAGCTTCTCAGGCAGCCTTAAATTGGCACGTAAACAGCTAGGGTTATAGACTTTCAGATCGACTAGCAACTAGTATTATCTATTTCGTTCTTGAAAAAATAAGCCATACTTATTCCAGAAATAATATGCCAAATACCCCACCATCCAGCCACGATAGCCATACCACCAAGTCCATTGAAAAAGCTAAAAATAAGCGCTAGTCCCAAGCCTGAATTCTGAATGCCTGTTTCAATAGCTATCGTTTTCTGATCCCGTTTCGATAATTTTAAAAACCTCGCCAACCCAAAACCCGTTAGGATACCAACGGCATTGTGTGCAAAAACAATAAATACAATTAAATGTACATATTTCATGAAGAGGTCCATATTGGCGCCAAAGGCCAGTATCACAATGGCCCCAAAGATGAGGATTGATCCATAATGCATAAATGGGTGAAGTAAGTCTGCTATTCTGGACATAAAAGCTCTAATGAGCATACCTGTAATCATTGGAATCAGTAAAATCATACCCACAAGCCTGAGCATTGCCCAGAAATCTAAACTCACCTCATTCAAAATCTCAGCTGTCGGCGGATAGAGTCCACCCCAAAAAGAAATGTTTAAGGGGGTCATGAAAACTGCACAGATACTGGACACTGCAGTCATGCACACAGATAATGCCGTATTTCCATTGGCAAGTGAGGTCATGAAATTCGATACGTTGCCCCCCGGACAAGCCGCCACTAGCATCATACCTAACGCAATACTGGGCATTGGCCGGAAAATAAGCACCAACAGAAAGGTAAAAAAAGGAAGCGCTATAAATTGCGAAATAAATCCTACAAGCACCGATTTGGGCGTTGAAAAAACGAGTATAAAATCTTTTAAGGTAAGCTTAAGGGCTACCCCCAGCATGATAAACCCTAGACTCAAGTTCACATAAAGCAAATTTTGATCATTTAATTTAAGCGTTGCTTCATCAATGTTACCGTGGGATTGACAGGAAGTTGTACAAGCTATTATACAGAGCAAGGGCATTATTCTCAGCCATTTAGAAATAATTAAACATTTCATCTTTCAGATGTCCGTTGTTTTGCTTTCAGCCATTAGCCAATTGTTTTGGCACATAGTTTTTATTAGTTCCTCAATCAAAAACTGTTAGCTCATCAAAGTAAGGGGTACATTGATCTTGAATAAAAAATAAATTACCATCAACTAAATAATGGCTCAACTTTAGTGTGCATTTATAAAAAATATATCCAAATATATTTTTGAATATAATCTTAAAATTAAACTTATATAACTTTTCAGGTGTGACAATATATTTGGAACTCTTTACCTAAATCAGATGGTTTAAAAGTTGAAAATAATCACACCTTAATGGTAAATGTAATTTATAATATGGATTTTACCGAAAAAGCCAATTAATGAAGAAGCACTAGAGCAATTGTTCAATGATATGGCTTACTTACAAAAAAAAATAATTGATTAATGAGTGAGCTACCTTCTCAAGGAGATAGCTTTTTTTTGCCTAGAACCAATATTCTACCATATTACAATCAAACCAATTTTTGACAAAACCTAAATCCTTTTTCAAACGAACAATGGTTTGTCAATCATAATGAAACTCCTCTTTGAATGACAAAACCCAATCCCAATAACCAGCGCTGATCTATTTAATAACGATCAGCAAAGTGGTATGCTCAGCTGGCCAGATCATCTAATCGGTATCTGCCTACTTTTGAGCATAAAGCCATGATCTATAACTAAAATCTCAATAGTTTTGGAATCGCTTTCCTGAGAGCAATCGGGGACAGTCGTTTTACAGGTATTTAATTTACTAACCAATTCGATTTGGGAATTTATTTCAGATAAATGGAGTTAAGATTAAAAGAATTTCTTTGACCAAAAATAGATGTATGAAAAAAATATTGAGTTTACTGATTATTTGCTGGAGTATGCAGTTATTTGCTCAAAAACAAGTCGACAATCAGTTTAATTCCTGGACTACCTATTCTGGCAATCATAAAATCGGCAATCAATACAGCATACATACTTTGTATTCCTTGAGAAAAAATGAATTTCTAAAAAATTGGCAACAGTCCTTGCTAAGAATAGGTCTTAATTATCAATTGAATGATCATTTTATCCTTACGGCAGGTTACGACTGGGTGGAAAATTTCTCATACGGTAAGCAATCCATCGCTGAGCAAACCACAGAGCAACGCATATTTGAACAAATTGTGATAAAAAACTCGGTTGGAAGGGTCGTCATTGAGCAATTATATAAGCTTGAGCAACGTTTTATAGGTAACGGCGATAATAAAGATTTCGAAGGTAGATTCAGATACAATGTAAGTTTCAATATCCCTCTAAATCATAATAATCTTATAGATAAAACGTGGTTTATTTCGGGATTTAACGAAATTTTTATCAATTTAGGCCAGGTTCAAAATAATTACTATTTCAACCAAAACTGGGCTTATTTGGGTCTTGGCTATAAAGTTGATAAGGCATTGGCCTTCAAACTGGGCTATATGAATCAGTATTTTCCTAAAACAGATGGCTTAAATATTGAAAATAATCATACCTTAATGCTCAATGCCATTTATAATATGGATTTTATCAAAAAAGTTGATTGATGTATAGTCAAAAGACCTATCATTAAATGATGTCATGTGCATAACTTGAAACATTAAGTGATTGTTTGGCTATCTGCATGAGGCCTTATCGTACTTTGCCAAGATTGAAAAATAAAATCGCTTTCAATCAATGTAATAAGTGACCCTACCAAATTGATCTATCCCGAAAATATGTTTCTTTCTTGTAGGGTCTTTGAGGAAAATATAGAATCCATGAGCGCTCGTTGGAACATATCTCTTTTGTATAGAAAGTAAAACAATGTTCTCACGCACCCTCTAGCCAAAAATTCAAGTTTAAAAGGTTGACCAAATAACTTATATCCACGTTAAAATAAATCAATGCCTATTCGCCAATGATCATTTGCTACATGACAAAAAAATGAGGATTGCTACCTAATTAATAGGAATAAACATTATCTTGATATTTGAAAGCAGGGACGCTAATAGGTAACTAATAAGATTATTCAAAATATGACCAGTTAAAGAGTAGCTAAATAAAAAATGAACTAAATTTACCATTATCACATTGCCGCTATCATTAGATGTGTATTAAATTTAAATGATCTCTTCCTTGATTGAACACGTCATCATCGCCCATAGAGGTGCGTCTTTCGAGGCACCTGAGAATACACTAGCTGCCATTCAAATGGCCTGGGACCAAGGGATTAAAGCGGTAGAAATTGATATTCACCTTTCTAAGGACGCATACATAGTGGCTATTCATGACAACACGACCCAAAGAATCGGTAATCAAAACAAAAAAGTAAGGGAACAGACTTTAAAAGAATTAAAAGTATTGGACGTTGGTCATTGGAAAGACCCTAAATGGTTGGGTGAAAAAATCCCCACGCTCCAAGAAATCCTAGATACAATACCCAAAGATGGTAAATTGATAATAGAATTAAAGACATACATTCCTCCTGATCACTTGACCGAACTATTGAATCAATATACATTCAAACATCATCAGATTGAATTTATCTCCTTTGACCTCACGCTTATCACTCAAATAAAAGTCACTTTTCCTCACTTCAGGTCACTCCTCTTACTCGATTTGGATTATAACGCACAGACGGCCAAACATATTCCTGATATTGAGGAAACATTGACCTCTGTCCGAAATGCAAATTTGGATGGAATAGATATTTGGGCCGGTCCTTTGGCCAAAAATCTATGGGTTCCATTGTTTAAAAATCAAGGGTTAATCGTTTATATTTGGACCATAAATAAGCCCAAAGAAGCCTTAGCCTTTTTTCAACTAGGTGTAGACGGAATCACTACGGATCGGGCTTATTGGCTTACACAAAAAACGAAAGCTCAATTTAAATAATGCCTAAAAAAATCATCCTCGCAATACATGGTTTGGGTAATAAACCCTCAAAAAGAACTTTGACCAATTATTGGATCAAATCGATACAAGAAGGTCTTGATCAAATTAAAAGCCCATTGAAAATGCCCGAGTTTGAAATGATTTATTGGGCAGATATATTTCATGAAAAACCTCTTACTCGTAGGAAAAAAAAGCCAGATGACCCCTTTTATTACCATGAACCTTACACTAAGTCTGACAACAAACCACAACGAATTGATGAAAGCACTCGGGTAAAGATTATCGAGTTTTTAGGTCATCAAATCAATCAATTATTCCTGAAAAGAGATCTTTCCCTGAATCACAATGTGCTGACGGATTTCATCCTTGAGAATTATTTCAAGGAGCTAAGTGCCTATTATCACGAAGTATGTAACGATCAAAACAAAATAGAATGTTTTGCTAAGGACCTCATTCAGCGTAGGACGATCATCGCCCTAGAAAAATTTCAAGACCATGAAATTATGTTGATCGGACATTCTATGGGTTCAATTATCGCTTTTGATGTGCTCACCTTTCTCGTTCCAAAGTTAAAAATACATAGTTTCGTCACGATAGGGTCTCCCTTGGGACTCCCCATTGTCGTCGGTAAAATTGCAGCTGAACAAAAAATCATCGGCGAAGTAGGTGATATTTTGCACACCCCGCCAGGGGTAACACACCATTGGAAGAACTTCTCGGATTTACATGATAATATTGCCTTAAAACATAGGTTAGCGGACGATTTTAAGGCCAATAAACATGGCGTGAAGCCCAATGACTCTTTGGTTTTCAATGATTATATGATCGATGATCTCGCTAATCCGCATAAATCTTTCGGTTACCTTCGAACACCTGAATTTTCGAATTTTGTAGTAGATTTTCTTAAAAATTAACAGCAACATAAACCACCCTATTGCCTATGCTTTTAAGCGCACTTGTTGCTTTCTTACATTTTACAACCGCCTTGTTGGTGGTTTCAATGATCTTATTTGAAGCACTTACCTTCACTGAGTCCTTAACGATGTCAATAGCCAAAAGAATCCAGCAGGCAGATATGATCTACTGAATCAGTGCATTGCTTGTGGTGGCGATAGGATTTTTAAGGGTTTACTATTTTGAAAAAGGGAGTGCTTACTATTTCAGCAATTGGTTGTTCTGGGTCAAAATAGGATCATTTATTGCAGTTGGATTATTGTCTATATATCCGACGATTAAATTTATGAAATGGGGCAAGGAACTCAAAGAAAACAAACCCCCTCAAGTATCCTTAAGGGATTACACCACCATTAGCCTATTACTAAAAATAGAACTTATTGGAATCATTATCATGCTTATCAGTGCTTCATTTATGGCAAAGGGCTACGGTTTCCTCTAAACCGATCATCTGATTATAAATTTGATAAACGCTTTAGCAATTAATTATACTTAAAAATCGTGAGGAATTCACGCCCACAGCTGATCCAAATTGTCCACTAACCTACCTTCGTCAAAGACTCGCCCAATTATCCAACAGATAGAGAAGCATCTTTGATTGAAAAAATAATGACGCAATCCGTATAACATGTTAATTTTGCTTAACTTTTTAAATGAATGATTTCAATCAATAGGTACCACGACATTAGCGCCGGACATAGAGTTGTCGGCCATGAAAACAAATGCTCACACCTCCATGGTCATAATTTTAGGGTGCATTTCACCGTAAGCGCAGATCAACTTGACGCCATTGGACGCATTACAGATTTTGGTGTCATCAAAAAGCAACTCTGTGATTGGCTGGAAAATAACTGGGATCATCGATTTTTGCTCTATGAAGCCGATACACTTTTGGAATCGCTAAAACAAATTGCTCCCCAAGACATTGTTATTTGCCCCTTTAATCCTACAGCCGAAAATATGGCTAAATACCTTTGCGAAGTAGTGGGGCCCCAACAACTCAAGGGTACCGGCTGTCAATTGATTAAATGCACCATTGAAGAAACCCGAAAATGTTCGGCGACTTACGAGATTTCTTGAGCTAAGTTTTTTTTTACCTTAATATCTTTCTTTATATTAGAAGGTGTTAAATAAAAAGTCATGACAGATCTTTCAAGAAGAAGTTGGCTCAAAGGAGCAGGGCTATTGAGTTCTTTAGCTGTAATAGGCGGTATAACTCCCATTCATACCCTAAGCGCGGAAGAAATACGCAAGTTTAATCCGCGACCGCTTGATGCTATCGCAAGGCTCAATTCGAATGAAAATCCTTACGGACCGTCAGAAAAAGTGCGGCAAAGCATCATTGACCATTTTGATATCGCCTGCCGATATCCCTTTAGCTACAGCAATGAACTAGTTGAAAAGATAGCAGCGAAGGAAGGCGTAACCAAAGATCATATTGTTTTGGCAGGGGGCTCTACGGAAGCACTAAAGGTAGTTGGATTAATGTATGGAATCAATGGCGGTGAAATCATAGCTGCTCAACCTACCTTTCTTTCAATGATGTCCTATGCCACTCTTTGGGGTGGATCGGTCAATTGGGTGCCCGTGGACAAAAACATGATGCATGATTTGGATGAAATGGAAAAGAGAATTTCCAGCAAAACCAAACTTATTTATCTATGCAACCCAAACAACCCTACGTCTACCCTACTTCCTGCTGATCGTGTTTCTGATTTTTGCAATACTGTTTCCGATAAAGTGACGATATTCAGTGATGAGGCTTATTATGATTTTATTGAAGATAAGAACTATCCATCCATGATTTCCTTTGTGAAGAAGGGTAAAAATGTGATCGTTTCCAGGACATTCTCAAAGGTTTACGGACTTGCTGGTCTTCGTATTGGCTATTTGATTGCCAAACCGGAAATTGCCTCAAAATTGCGACAAAACATTGTCGCCTTTACCAACATACTAGCCATTGAAGCTGCCAAAAAAGCCTTGGATGACCAAGAATTTTACGACTTTAGTCTGAGCAAAACGATCCAAGCAAAAAAAATGATTTTGGAAGGTCTGGATGATCTAAACCTAGAATACGCACCTTCAAATGCTAACTTTGTATTTTTTAAATCAGGTCGCGACATCTCGGTTCTTGAAAAACAGATGCTCGATAAAGGCATTATGGTGGGTAGACCGTTCCCGCCTTTTAATGACTGGTGTAGAATAAGCACAGGCAGATTGGAAGAAATAGATCGATTTAACGATACACTGAAGAAAGTCCTAGGCTAATCTTTATCTCGCACTTCCCAGCCTGGACCTTTGATAAACCTACCCGGGGTTGCCCCTGTGTGAGTTCCGTTTAAAATAACTTGCACACCGTTCACCCAAACGTGAGCCACTCCTGTGGCATACTGATGCGGTTTCTCAAAGGTGGCCATATCGCTGACCTTTTCAGGATTAAAAATGACGATATCAGCAAAATAACCAGGCTTAAGAGCTCCCCTTCTTTTAATTTTTAAATTTTCAGCTGGCAAAGAAGAAAGTCTTCTAATAGCTTCTTCAAGAGTAAGTGTTTTTTCATCTCTCACATATTTGCCTATTACCCTGATAAAAGATCCATAAGCCCGTGGATGCGTACTCTGGGTAAGAAATAAACCTTGGTTGGTAAAGGATCCTGCATCAGAACAAAAACTGATCCAGGGTTTGGCCATTTTTTTGGCAATGTTTTCCTCAGACATAGAAAAATAGACCACTTGAATACGGCTATCATCCTCGACAATCAAATCAATCATGGCCTCTTCAGCAGATTTATTCAAAATTTGAGCTACTTCATCTAGCCGCTTTCCCAAATAAATCCGTAAGTCAGGATTTTTAAATCCTACAAATAATATTTTGTCAGGTCCATGCTCAAATTCAATATCATTTAAAACTTGACTTCTTAAGGAAGGATCTTTGAGTCTTTCAATGGCACGAGCTACGCCCCCTTCTCGAACCCATTCGGGAAGCTGGACATGCAACCCTGTGGAAGATGCTGGATACGTATAGATATCAGCGGTTATGGGTAATCCCTGTGCCCTTGCTTCTTCTATATGGGCAAAAGCAGTATCTAATTTGCTCCAATATTCGGATCCAGAAGCTTTAAGATGATAAACCTCTGCCGAGATTTTGGCCCTTCGTGAAATTTCAATCAATTCATCAATGGCCTCGATCAGATAAGGCCCTTCATCCCTAATATGTGAAATGTACATACCATTATAGCGAGCAGCAACTTGCGACAAGGCAACCAACTCTTCTGTATCAGCATAGCGACTTGGTTCATATAACAAAGAAGAAGAGATCCCCATGGCTCCTTCTTGCATTTCTTGTGCTAATAACGATTGCATTTGGACGATTTCATCACTCGTCGCCTGCCTATTATCATACCCTATGACATATCTTCTAAGCGTACCATTACCGACAAAAGAGGCAATATTTGTTGCAATGCCTTTCCGCTCCAAATAAGCCATGTATCCACTCAGCGTAGACCATGCTATCGGATACTTAATAATCCCTTGACTGGTGATTTCCTCTTCAATCATCGAAGGACTCCAAGGCCCCATACTACTCCCCTCACCCATTACCTCAAGCGTCACCCCTTGTCTCAAATCACTCTGTGATCTACCGTCCGCGATCAACGTTTCATTTGCCCAACTCAACATATTAATGAATCCTGGGGCAATCGAAAGTCCTTTGGCATCAAATTCAGAGATACCTATATCCGTTGATAAATCGCCCATGGTTACAATCGTATCCCCTGAAATAGCAAGATCACCCTTATATGGCGCTTCCCCTGAACCATCATAAATGACTCCATTGCGAATGATTAAATCAAATTCTCTTGATTTTTGTTGCTCACAGCAAAAAAACAAAATTACAAAAATTGTATATAACGTTTTCATAGTGTTTTATTTGAATGATTAGTAATATAATAAAACCGTCGTTAATATTACGTAGTGAAAATATTGCTTAGTTCCCAATTTCTTTGCTCCAGCATAAATTCATCACTCATTAGCACCACTGATGTAGACTTGCTTAAAATCATGACATTAATCAAGTCAAATTGGTAAATTGAAAAAAAATAACACCATGAGGCAAACATTCAAGTATTTACTCTTAATCATCTCTATAGCGCTTGGCAGAGACATTAGCGCACAAAAAAAAATACTTGACCATAGTGCCTATGACGAATGGACGCTAATTAAAAATGAAACCATAAGTAACAATGGAGCATGGATTACCTATGAGCTAACTAAAAACAGCATTGCGAATCCTATTATCGTACTTTCCACTTTTGATGGCATCGAAAAACTACGGACAGAAAAAGGAACAAAACCACGATTTAGTTTCAATTCTCAACATCTCTTTTTCACTATCAAACCAGATATTGACTCACTGAATTCTCTGAAAAGAATCAAAACTCCCAAGAAGGAACTTCCGGCCGATGGATTGGGTGTATTTAATTTAAAAACAGGGGAATTGAGAGAAATTCCTAAAATAATCTCCTACAAAATTCCCGGAAAATGGTCTAATTGGGTAAGTTATTTACAAGAACCTCTAGACGCCAATCAGCAATCAAAGAAAAAAAATAAAGACACTAGCAAAGAAAACGGATATGACCTGGTAATTAAAAACTTGAATAGTTTAGAGAAATTCACCTTTCCGTTTGTGACGAGCTATTTGCTTTCTGAAAAAGGGGGTAAAGTAGCTTTTGTCTCCAACGGGGATGATAGTTTGTTTGCAGCAGGTGTTTACCAGTTCAATACCCTTTCAAAAGAAATTAAACCTATTTTTAGATCTAAAGGTATTTATCAATCACTATGTTGGAATGAAATAGGAACGCTACTTTCCTTTGTTTCAAACCTTGATACGACCAAAGTATTAACGCCTCGTTTTTCCCTCCACTTATGGACTGAGGAGATTGATTCAGCTTCGACGATCCTTTCAGTCAGTGATGACTTCTTACAAGGAGAATACTTAATTAGTCAACATTTTGAAAATAATTTTTCCAACAATGGAGATTGGTTGTATTTCGGAAAAATGCCCTACCCTATCCTTCCCGACACTAGTCTACTAGCGCATGAAATCGTCAATGTAGAAGTTTGGACTTACACAGATTCTCGCCTGTTTCCACAACAAAAAGTGGAGCAAGAAAAAGATTCAAAAAAATCATTTTTGTGTGCCTTTGACCTAAAATCTAATAAATTCATATCATTAGGCTCTGAACATATTCCAAATATCTTGAGCAGTAATCGAGGTGACGGAACTCATTTAATCGGTTATAATGATGCCGCCTACAAGAAGTCTGTTTCGTGGGAAGGTCCACCGGCACCTCTTGATTTGTATGCAATTGAACTTCGCTCGGGCTATTCAAAAAAGATAGCCCAAAATGTGCTAGGTACTCCTAAATTATCTCCAATGGGTAACTATGCCTACTGGTACGAAGCCAAAGATTCGGCATGGCATACCTATCATTTCGACAAAAATATAATTACAAAAATAACAGACAACCGACTTGTCCCTTTTTATCTAGAAGACCATGATACGCCTGATTTACCGAATCCCTACGGTGTTATGACATGGACTGAAGACGATAAAAAAATATTAATTTATGATCGGTATGATATCTGGGAAATAGATCCTTTGGGCGTCCTAAACCCTAAACAAATCACACCAAACGGTAGGGCTCAGCGACTTAGTTATAGATACCTGAAATTAAAGGATGAAGAAAGATTTGTCACCCAAAATCAACGATTATTACTTCATGCAGTGGATGAGAGAGATAAACATGAAGCGCTTTATTATATGAATTATAATGAAACATACGATGTCACAACACTCATGAGCGGATCTTATCAATATCGCAACTTCAGTTTGGCTCAAGATTCAGATCAAATTATTTTCACTAAGCAAAATTTTACCACTTTTCCGGATTTACTAAGCACGGAAAAATTTAAGAAAATAGCGGTAATCTCAAACGCCAATCCACAACAAAAAAACTACAACTGGGGGACGGCTGAAATTGTTTCATGGACTTCGCTCGACGGCATACCGCTTGAGGGGTTACTGATCAAACCTGAAAACTTTGATCCTCAGAAAAAATACCCCCTGTTGGTCAATTTTTATGAGAAAAGTAGCGATGGCCTAAACAGACACAGCATACCAGCTCCAGGACGTTCAACCATCAATTATAGCTTTTATGCTTCAAGAGGATATGTTATTTTCCTTCCCAATATTCATTATATAGAAGGTTACCCAGGGCAAAGCGCCTATAACAGCGTGATTCCAGGAGTAACTTCTCTTATTGAAAAAGGATTTATTGATAAGGATCATATTGGGGTGCAAGGACATAGCTGGGGTGGGTACCAAATTGCTTACCTAGTGACAAAAACAGATATTTTTAAATGCGCGGAAGCCGGCGCACCCGTGCCCAATATGATCAGCGCCTATGGTGGTATCAGGTGGTGGACTGGTTTAAGCAGAATGTTTCAATATGAGCAAACACAAAGCCGTATTGGAGGTACGCTATGGGAATATCCCTTACGCTATATTGAAAACTCCCCGATCTTTTTTGTTGACAAAATCAATACTCCTTTGCTGATTATGCATAATGATGCTGATGGGCATGTGCCTTGGTATCAAGGGATTGAATTTTTTGTGGCGTTGAGACGATTGAATAAACCTGCTTGGATGCTCAATTATCAAGGGGAGCCTCATTGGCCATTGAAACTTCAAAATCAAATTGACTTTAATATCAGAATGTCTCAATATTTTGACTATTATCTAAAAGAAGCCGCCATGCCAAAATGGATGCAAACGGGTGTTTCGGCGCTAGAATTGGGAATTCATCAAAACTTAGAGTTAATTGGTCAGTAAAGAGATATGAATCATGCTTCTCGCGCATCTAAATTTTTAAAAGAATATTTTGGATATGATGCCTTTCGAGATCGTCAAGAAGCAATCGTTGATCATATCTTAGCGGGCAGAGATGCCTTAGTTATCATGCCCACTGGTGGTGGTAAGTCAATTTGTTACCAATTGCCTGCCCTTTTACTAGAGGGCACGGCACTCGTGATTTCTCCTTTAATATCCCTAATGCAAGACCAAGTAGCTGCACTAACAGCCTCAGGAATTAACGCAGCTTCTCTAAACAGTGCCCTTTCAGCGATTGAAACCGATGAACTCCTTAGTGATTTCAAACTAGGCAAATTAAGGCTGCTTTATGTTTCCCCTGAAAAGGCAACGAGTCTCTCCTTTTTAAGCATCATTAGTAAACAAAAAATATCAATAGTCGCAATTGACGAAGCCCATTGCGTATCGATTTGGGGAAATGACTTCAGACCAGAATACGCTGCACTCAAACCGATACTTCAACAAATTAATGCACCAAAAATTGCGCTCACCGCTACCGCGGACAAGGCCACTCAGATCGATATCCGAGATCAGTTAGGATTACTTAATGCTGAAATTTTCCTTTCTAGTTTTGAAAGAAAAAATCTAAATATCAATGTGTTGTCAGCACAAAATCGAATAAAAACAATTACCGATTATGTACTCGCCCATAATACAGAAGCAGGAATCATCTACTGCTTAAGCAAAAAATCAACCGAACAACTTTCAAAAAAACTACAAGAATCCGGAATAAATGCTACTCATTACCATGCCGGAATGTCAAATGAGGCGCGAAAAAAAGTGCAGACAGCGTTTCAACTGGATGATATTAAAGTGATGTGTGCCACCATTGCTTTTGGTATGGGGATTGATAAGTCAAATGTCCGCTATGTGATTCATCATAACCTACCAAAAAATATAGAAAGTTATTATCAAGAAATCGGTAGAGCCGGTAGAGATGGCGATCATGCTACAGCTCTGCTATTCTTCGGATTAGGTGATGCTAAAATTTTAAGAGAATTTATCGAGCAGGGTAACGCTTCCGAATCATTCAAAATGATTCAAAGAACTAAACTTAATCGAATGATCGAATTTGGATTGGCGACCAGCTGTAGAACAAATTTCATCCTTAGCTACTTCGGTGAACATCGTTTGAAGAAATGTGGGCACTGTGACAACTGCATTCATCCTCCTAAAGTTTTTGATGGGACCATCTTTGCTCAAAAAATCTTATCTGCGTTAAAGCGGCTCAAAGAAGACGTGGCGATCAACACCCTTGTAGATGTTCTAAGAGGTTCAAACTCGAGGGAAATCATCAGCCATCAGTATAATCAAATAAAAACTTTCGGTAGTTTGATTGAAACCAAAAGAGAGGAGCTGCTTCACTATATAGGACAACTTATTAATCAGGGATTTATCGAAATAGATTTTACCCATTTCAATAAATTAAAAATCACAGAAAATGGAAATCAAGTGCTTTTTAATGACGTCAATGTTGCGCTCACAGCTCTTTTAGTAAAAGTAAAATCAGAGATCAAAAACAATAAAAAAGAGATCTACGAGCTGGACCTCTTTGAAGAATTAAAAAAATTACGAATGGCCTTAGCACAAACAGCGCAAATTCCTGCCTATGCAATTTTTAATGACAACACGCTCAAAGAAATGTGTAGTGCAAAGCCCTTATTTGAAAAGGACCTACTTGAAGTTTCAGGTGTTGGATCCTACAAAATGCAGCAATACGGCAAGGAATTTCTTGCCGTAATACAAAAATTTGTTCAGGAAAAAACGGTGACCGTAAGTGGTGAAACTCACTTAGAAACGCTTAAATTGATTAAAGAAAATTTAACACCCGATGAAATAGCAAAAGAAAGATCACTTAGCTCAACAACCATATACGGGCATGCAATCTACCTTTATGAAAAGGGCGAAATAATGAATTTAAAAAAGTTTATTTCAGAAGACGAAATTCAACAAGTTATGTCCACATGGTATCGTTTAAAAAAAACAGATTCGACGAAGAGTATTTATTTTGGTCTAAAGGAAGGGGTAAGCTATGATAAAATAAAATTGGCCATCGCTTTTATCAAAAGAGCATAAATGGTGCTTAGCTCTTCATTTGACTAAAGCGTTGAAAGCAATCGACTGAATATTTCTATTACGACCGTTTTTATTAATCTATCACAAAAACTTATCTATCGAGTTGTTCCCTAAACTTCCTACTTACCCTATTTAGCTATCTATGAAAGATCCCTCAAAAATGACTCCTCGATACTAACCATCAATGCTATTATTATTAGATATTTAATGAGGATTGATTTGAATTAAGCTACCTAAAAGGCCGTTTGTTATAAACGAGAGATTAACAAGAATCACTTAACTACCAAGACTATTTATATGCAATAGCCATTAAATAAACACCTGATTTCCATTAATGAATCACAATAATCCTTTTGGGAGCCCATAAAAAATTTGGGTGAAAAAGCTGAACAAAATAAACACCAGAGGTTAGTCCTTCAACTTCAATCAATAGTTCAGTGCTGTTTTTAGGAATAATACCTACCAATTTCTGTCTACCCATTTGGTCAAATAAGATCCATTCTGTTTCTTCTTGCAACGTCTTTTCAAAGGCTATTCTAAATTCTTTATCAACCGGATTTGGATAAATACTAAAATCCTGTCCCACAGCCAAGTTATCCTGAATTCCAGTAATTGTATTGGACTTGCTATCAATGTCAATAAAGGCTACTTGATAAATCTCCGTTGTCACTTCATTTTGAACCATGGCGATAATTCTTAAGGGAGGTAAATAAGGTAAGTATTGTTCTACGTTATACAAACCTTCTATGACCCAGTTAACTTCAAAAGTAAACAGATCACCCGCAGCTACGCTACCTTTCTCCACATACCCTGATGCTGATGGTAAAATCTTTCTTAAAATATTCCTGATCGTGTCAGTTTCCTGATAGGCACCTATTCGCTGACCTGTTATGAATTTTTCAACTACAAAAAATCTAAATGACAGCTCAGTTTCATTATCCTTAATATCAATTTTTGATCTAAAGTTACCCGTCACTGATATTCTGTCATTTACGGATACTAATTGATCCACGAGTTCAATCGTAAAATCTGGTCGAACCAACTCTTTCTGATCCAATTGGCTTTTTTTCCAACTCAATATTTCCTCGTCACTCGCGGCAGGTGCTACTTCACCATTAAGAATAGATGTCGGTAAGATGTTGACACCATAAAAAGATCTTCTTGCATCTGGATCTATCTCATTTCTCTTATAAAATGGATCTGCAAATGAATTCGATCCGTCTTCATTTAAATTACTAAAATAACTAATCCAAATACTCCCATCATCAGATTCATTTATTCGTTTGTAGGTAATTGAATCCGCTTGCCTGCTATTAGCGTCTAAAAGTGACCCAAAAGATTCGACTAACACCACCCTATCGCGGTTATATAAACTAAAGTTATCAAAGGCAAATCCTTCTAAATCAAGACCCGTTTCGTCCTTTTTTTGTCCTGACATAGAACCTAAAGCAAATCTAAATCTAATATCAGACCAACCCTCTTTAGGTATTATTAAACGACCATTATCATCCTTGAGATCAATTTTGTGAATCGCTCGCCTCCATTGATTATCTGTGGCCATATTCCAGCCATACCCTGCTGGATTGTAGGCACTACGATCAAATACATCGAAATTACCCGGATTACCGGGAATACCAGTAAAGGTGTACCAATTAATACCAGAACTAATCCCTTGACCGCCATCCGCCACAAAATCAAATGATCCTAACTGAAGCCATGTAGCGCCATTATTTATGGAATATTGCAGTACTACCCCATCCGTTACCAATAAGTCAGATGAATAGTCAAAACTTAACGTTGGCTTTTCTAACAATGATAAATCATAGGAAGGAGAATAAACCCATGAATGCTCAGCTGAGGAATTATCAGCCCCTTTTCCCGCATAACCTCCAGTTGGATTGGTAACCCACGCCGAATCCATAACATAAGTTGGCGCATTATCATGATTGATTTTTTCTCCTCTAGGTTGATTCCAAGACCAAGTAGAGTAACGCAAATCTGCTTCAGACAAAGCGACTTTATCCTTGGTCAAGTCGTATCCCAGCCCATCATAATAACCATCTACACTTATCGAGTCGGTATGCCAATATTCAGCACTCCCATCAAACGTATGAAATAAGCCCTCTGAAGGAACAACAATCTTATTAAGTACGTTAAACTCTCTCACTAAAGTGCTATCACAGAAAGCAGTCGATTGTAAATAAAAAGTAGCTTTATAAACGCCTGGATCAGATAAGGAAACACCTAAGGTATCTAATATTTGATTACTAATTCCATTTCTTTGGAAGGTCTTCTTAAACGAATTGGTACTACCACCCTCCAATTCAAAACTAAATTTCAGAATTTCCTGCCATGCACTATCAAAAAGCTCCAATTTTCGCTCTCTAAATTCAAAGAACATGTCTTCACCTGTTGTTATGTTTTCCCAACGAAATTCAGGTGTTGGTATAATCCCTATTGATTTACCTTCGGTCTGCTGCCAAGCACAGCCCGTTTCATCATTAGTCGCCTTGACCGTAATGAAAACGCCCCCAGAACCTAGATTGTAGTCGTCAGAAATAATTGACACTTGATTCGTATACTGATCAGGTACAATGTCATTACGGATTTTCCACTCAAAAGTAGCCTCATTATTAGGCATATTTCCAAGATTCACATCAATATTTAGTAAATCTGCCACGCAGGCCTTATTCGTAATCACAAAACCATTTTCAGTAGTACCAAACTGAGGTTTTGGAAATACAGTTATGGTATTATCAACTGTGCTTGTGCATCCCTGATCGTCCATATGCGTAAATGAAACAATGTAGGTACTTGTAGGATTATAATCTTGAATATTATCATCTGTCAATGATAGGCTTTTACGGGCATCTTTTGGGGTAAACTGTACCTCTGCCTGAGAGTCATCACTCAAACCAAAAGAAAGTTCTTTAGAATTGCTGTCATAAATTCTGAAATCAGAATAGATACCACCACCACCAATTCCTGCACCTGTCTCTGCATTGATACCCAATAGCCCGAAAATTCGTTCTTCAAAAACATCATACTCCTCATTGAGACAGGTATAAAAAGTATCAATCAAGGTATTATCAATCTTAAAATCAATCGCTGGATAGGGATTAATTATGATGTTGGTCACAGAATCTACATTAACGCATCCCTTGATGTCTGTGAACTTGAAATACACATTTCGTGAAGTCGGACGACCACCAATCATCAGTCTTTTACTCTTTTCTATCGGATTAACCAAATCATCATCACTAAGATGTGTTATATCCAAATTCACGTAGGCCGTATTGGCGTCTCCCAAGGTCAATCCTGTTCCAAATTTTGAAAAGTCATTATAAAATGAAAAAGTTCCCACACCATCGATACCCGATGACTGCGCACTGAATATAATTTGATCCTCCTCCAAACAATAAGCATCATTCGTTGCAATACTCGAAAAAGAAAGATTTGGAAGGCCATTTATTCTTAAAATAATATCAGTATAACCACTGATACATCCATCAAAATTCTCACTATCATTAATATCTGTAGTAACCGATACCCTAAACCTGAAATCATTTGGCACCTCCGGTTTAAGGGTCGTTAGATCGACATAGTTCTCTACATTAAAGTTTTCGGATGAGGTAGTATTGAGGCGCTTATTCTCTTTATCGTACCAGATATATTCTAAGGTACCGCTAGATTGATTTGCAAGTAAAGGATTCTTTATAAAGAAATCAGCAATAGTATCCCCCTCACATATTTCATATACGTAGTAATTATTTGACGCATCAAACACTCCTGTAGTAATCGGTTCATCAGGTATTGCGCTCACCTTCAACATCAACTCTGTGACAGGTGATTCACATCCCTCAAAACCTTCATTATTTAAATTAATATCCTTCTTTTGTGTGACGTCGTAACCATAAAAACCTGGTTCTGTGAAATTTTGAGGCCTGAGCGTCTGACCTACGCCCAATAAGGTACCTAGACTGTCATACCATTGATAAGTGATCTTACTATCAAACGCAGAAATAGTGAAGGTCGGTGCACCATCAGTCTCACATATAAATAATGTTGGATCTAATACGGATGGGACTATAGGGATATCTCTCACATAAATAATAAATTCAAGCGGATCGCCCTCGCTACCAAAGAAAGGATCGCCCACATATCCGGTACTAGGTAAATAACGCTTATTACTGGCTTGGGTAACATAAAAAGTATAAGTACCAGGACTGACGGTACCCGACAAATCAAATGGAGTTGAAAAATCATTGGCAAAATCATCATTAAGCATTTCGTTTGGCAAAATCTGCGCCCCAGTTGGGTCTACGGTACTTAGTCGTTTAGTACTGTCCTGTGACAAGGCATCGAACTCTGATTTATACCAATAAAATATAATATCACCTGGATAATCATTATCATAAGATTTAACATCAATGGGTTCTATTAATTCATCTTCACAATAATAGAAATGAACCTTGCCAGGATCCGCGCTATTGGAAGATGATATTTCTACTGGCTCATCAGGTACGTCATAAATATTTATTTTGAGTAAGGTGCCTTCACTTTCAGATCCCTCGTACAAGCTAGTTGGTTCCACATCAGTTGTCTGAGTTACCAAAAAATATCTAATTTCATTATTGGTTATACCCGCTATCAACATTTCTGCTGCGGTAATAACTTCCCCTTTGGGGTCCGCCACGGCTATGGCTGAAAGCGGATTTCGGATACCGCTCGCATTTGAAGAATACCAAGTGAAATATTGACCATTTAAAAGGTCGGTATAAAAAGTTTTTGCATAAAATTCTTCCCCTCCATTGAGTCCAATATATGGATAAGATAACTCTACTACTTCACCTATATTGTCCGAATTTTCATCATAAAAAGTTTTATTATCTTGATAATCAACAGTACCGATTATCGGCTTATCAGCGATTGGATAAAAGGTAATATCTATTGCCGCCCGATCTATTATTTTGGTCTCACAGCCACCAAAAGTAGTCGTGATTGAACTTGTCACCCGATTAAGCAAGTGAGTGACTTGACTTAAGTATATGGTCGTATTATAGGTACTTGAAACTTGATAATAACCATTTGTGCCTAGCCCAGCAAATCCTTCCCCCAGAGTAGTGATATTAGCAAAACTAGTAGTAGCACTCTCATCGGTTTGGTCAAACATTTCATCGACATCCTCTTTTGGATCGTTTGCATTACGATACCAACGGTATTGTACGTTGGTCAAGCCTGGTGATGAAATGGCATCTGTAGGCAATATTCTGGTGTTGTAAATTAATTCTCCACTACTGGCATTGATGTCTGTGAGCATACCTGTAGGGGTGTCAGGAATCCCATATACAAAAATATCAATTCTTGTCAAAGCGCTTTGACAACCTTCATAGATTTGGGCCGTTTTTGAATTCCCGTCGTCATCTATCGCCGAGCCAATATTGCGGTCTTCTCGACGGGCTACATAAAAAGTATAAGTTCCAGGGTCCGGCGTATTATCTGTTCCTGCACCGATACTAGTAAACAACTCTGCCGCTGAAGCTATGACATTACCCGCTGCCGCAATAGCTCCTTCACCTTGATTGTCTTGAACAGTTCCTGGCGCGGCCATTCCATCAATTAATGTGGTACCATCCGCTTTGTACCATTCATAAAAGGAGACATCATCGATTGTTGCGACTGCAGCAAAATCATCAATAATCGCATTTGCAATTCCAGACGTCTCTACAAAGCGAACAAAAGAATTGACACTAGTCACTGCAGGATCATTGAATTCTTCAATGG
The DNA here is from genome assembly GCA_013204595.1 of Flammeovirgaceae bacterium. Taxonomy (GTDB): domain Bacteria; phylum Bacteroidota; class Bacteroidia; order Cytophagales; family Cyclobacteriaceae; genus UBA4465. The sequence goes on along the minus strand of JABMNK010000113.1, from coordinate 3,563 downwards.
TATAAGTATAGGTAGTGAAATTGGTACTGGAAGTCGTAATGGTACCCAATACCTCAGGAGTAGTAGTGGCGGCTGTTTTGTAATATCTTACCTCCAATTTGGTCGTGCCTCCTGCCGATTTTGCTTTGAAGGAAACCTGATTCACTCGTGGTAAATATTCTGACTGAATCCTACCTCCCGCATTGATGGTAACTTGCTGAGCGCCATAACTACCTCCGGCACCGGGAAGAGCAGCCAAATTCCAGCTAGGAGATGGATCGGTTGAGAAATCATTCGAAATAGCTCCTATTAATAAGTTTAAATCCTCGACCGGCTCACCTTCGCAATATTCAAAAGCATAGTACCCAGCTGCTGATCCTCCCACAATTTGCTCATCTCCTCTATTGGACGTTAACGTGTCTAATCGAGGCGCGTCAGGAACGTCATGAATGACCATAGTTAATATCGCGTAATCACTCTCACAGCCATCATAGGACAAGCTAACATTACTCGTTTGCGTAAAATTAAATACATAAGTACCTGGCTGTGGCGTATTGTTGCCAAATAAAATAAAGGCAGGTACCTTTCGCCCATTAGGCACTGTCAATTCAATATCTTTGCCACTGGTCGTGGAATTATCATCTTGGTACCACTTAATTACAGTGGGCAATGAGGTATTGACTGATGAAACCTCTACCTCTTGAATGGCTTCTCCATAACAATACTCAACCAAATAATTATCCTCAGCAATCTCATTTACCAAAATATTTTTTACTGATTGGTCAGATAAGTCCAACGTAGGTTTGCCCTGCCGCTTGAACACAGTAAAGTCATGGGTGGTCGTGTTGTCACATCCAAAATTGGTATTGGTAAGTCCTGAGGTATTTAAAGGGTCATCCGCATCAGCCGATGAGACGGTGAGCCGATATTCAATCTCATCTCGGTTGTTGGCAGCATCATCGGAAGTTAATCCTATGCTCGCATCTACTATGATCGCAGCCAGATCTATATTGGCTTGAATACTACCATCGCCAGAAACCGTAATGGTTGAAATATTTCCATAATTCGATAAATCAGTAGTAGGGCCAATGACCTCCAATATATAGTTCAATGGATTGACGTCATTTTTTGTTGGTGCGGGCGCACCTGCACTGAATAGGGTCATGTTAAAATCAATAGATTGATTATTGTTATCTGCATCAACATCACAATAATAGGATTCTAAGAGACTATTTGCCGTAGTATACAAGGTAATCACCGGTAGTGGGGTGATAATAATTTCAGTACTACCGTCGACAAATTGATTGTTTGTCGTATTATCTTCAAGCGTTCGATAAACAGTGGCGGTACGAGTGCCGTTGGCATTTACTACCAGTGAATTGGCCAAAGCTGGCGTGTTAAAAGCCGCATTCATATTGATACTATATACCTGATTATTACCCGTACCACTTACTTTAGTGACACCAGGCCCGCTATAGGAGACCAAAGTAAACCCCGCGGGAATTCCAGCGTCTGGTTCGACAATATTAAAATCACCATCATCAATACATTTATTAATGTACAAAAGACTAGTTTTCGGGAAATCAGGTGTTTCTTTAAAAATCTGACTTTCATCCTGAACCACTTTGATGGTTTCGGTAACAGAAACCGTACAACCGGTAAAGTCTTCTGTCAAAGTGTAAGTGAGTACCGTACCTGCACCAGAAGTCAATCCTACGGCATATGGGGTAAATGATACCGAGTCAACGACTGAATTAGTGGCCGCGCCAATGGTCCTCAAATATTGTACTCCTAGACCTTCGCCGGTGAAGCTCCCTGTATACGTACCATAAACTGTTCCTCTATTTGAATAAGGTTGAGTATTATAAACTACAGACAATGAAGCATCGGTAGCTGTGGGATCTGATTCTGTAATAGAACCAAAATCACCATATATGGGTTGACCTAAAAACTGCTCTTCAGAAAAGGTCAAGCCATTTTTAGAAAAAATATCTGCAAATACTGGTCGGTCGACAACTACTTTGACTGCCGACTGTCGATTGACACTGGGGGATCCTGGCAAAGTACCATTAACCGGTGCCTGACAGCCATTAGCATCCGAAACATCTAAATAATAATAAAAATCCTGAATAGTGTATGTTGACAAATCTCCAGTTGAAGACGTGTTTGTAGGCGCCGTCGTAATCGGGTTGGCAGATATCGAAGTATAACTTGCATCACTATTAGTCCATCTAAAGGTATAGCCACTGAAAGCGCCATTATAAATATTTCCTAGGGTAATTTGATCCCCACTACACACACTTGGATAAGCGCTAGAAGCAGAGGCTGTATAAGGATTATCATCAAAATCAAGACCGGCAATCGCTTCCGCATCTGGAGACTCGTGAATGGTAGCGACAATCTGTATCGGCGCACTCTCACATCCCCTTGTATTGGTTTGGGTGACCCAAATGTTTTGATTGCCTGCAATCGATTGATTCAAATGAGTTAAATCTGCAAAATCAACGGTGGCATCTCCACTGGTAACATCAAATAAAGTATTGATGTGCACTTGTGGAGAAGCATTTGGATCCGAACCACTATACCATTTGACCGCATTGGCAGCAGCATCTCCTACGGAAGGAGCTGGATCAACAGATATATTAAAATCTGTAACATTATTGGCTAAAGAAGAATAACTGGCATCAAATAAATTATCCTGACAGATATCTATATCTGTCAATAGTACTTGACCATCTATCGGGGATCCACTCGTTATCGTAGTAAAAGGAGCTACCTGCTCAACCTCCAAGTCTAAGATATTAAAGCCATAACTAATGACCCCATTAAGCTGAGCAGTTCCACCAGTTCTGGTCAATGTACCAAAGGTCGTGACCTCTGATCCCGTATACTTAATTTTAAGGCCTGTGCCGATGGTTATTTTATCAATGCCGCTCGCATCCCCATCATTGGTGTAGGTAATGATAATGGTAGCAGAAGCTACCACTGCCGCTGTAATCCCGATATCGGTGGATCCAGAAACCAAACTAGCGGTAATGATACTCGTTGCATCTCCTACTGGCTCAAAAGAAAAACCTGAACTCAAAGTAAAAATAAGGGTTCCTGCATCGGCAAAATCAGTTGGACTTGATTCACGAATGACAATAGGATTTTGCAGGGCAATGTATTCATTATCAATACAAGTCAACATACGTTCCGTATAAGTAAAAGCAGTACCTCCGTCAGCGATTTCATTTCCAGATAGGTCTATGATAGAACCTGCTCCTGCCTGACTATAAGTTGCACTCAACCCAGATGCGCCAGCGGTTAAAGTACTTTGATCTCCAGTAAAGTTTATATTTAAGTTGGTCACGCTGCTGGCAGCATAATCTGCATTGTCTAGGGTTACCGCTGAGCCATCGTTTACTAATATCGAACCAAAGCCATCACCGCTACTGCCATCCGTGATGTTTACAGGTTCACTAAAGGTCAATATTGCGCGATCTATCAATTCATCCACTTGGGCATCTTGCCATCGAATATTGGTGATGATCGGTACCGCCGCATCGCTCGGTGAAAAGGCACTTTGTACAGTCATATTATTG
>JABMNK010000112.1 GCA_013204595.1 Flammeovirgaceae bacterium | reverse complement strand
AATGTAGACTGCTCCTTAAGTGCCTCCAAAGCGACCTTGGCCTTGAATTCGGGCGTGAATTTTCTGCGTTTTTGATTGTTCATAATGGGAAGTTAATTTACGATTTTTTTAACTAACCCATTGGTACTAAATTAGGGGAGTGTTACAAAACTTTATACAAGGTGTCTGGACTGTTATTGGTATAAGTCAGGCGCTGATTACCTGAAAATTGATTCTTTTGTGTATCAAACACTATCTTCATTTCATAATTCACCCCTTGCTGCCAGTAATTGGTCTGCGCATAGAGGTGAAATACTTGCATCATTATAAGGGCAATTAGGTACTTTTTCATTACTTAATCATTTATGAATTGCATGAAGTATTGTGCTGATCAGAACAGCTATTAAGCGTCTATTTTGGCGTATTTGGCGTTTTTTTCTATAAACTCTCTTCTTGGAGCGACCTCATCTCCCATGAGCATGGAAAATAATCGATCTGCTTCAGCAGCAGATTCAATATTAACTTGTTTTAGACTTCTATATTTTGGATCCATCGTGGTCGTCCATAGTTGCTCTGGGTTCATTTCTCCCAGACCTTTGTAACGTTGAAATGTTACACTTTCCTCTTTGCCATTACCTGCAACTTCTTTGATAACACGATCTCTATCATCGTCTGACCAAGCATATTTTTCGGTTTTTCCTTTTTTTACAAGATAAAGTGGCGGAAGGGCAATATATAGATATCCCTTTTTAATTAAGTCAAGCATGTATCTAAAGAAAAATGTCAGTATCAACGTACGAATGTGGCTGCCATCGATATCAGCATCCGTCATAATGATTACTTTATGGTAGCGCAATTTTACCATATTAAGTGCCTTTTCATCATCTGGGGTGCCAAAAGAAACACCAAGCGCAGTGATCATGTTTTTTATTTCCTCATTGTCGTATATGCGGTGTTCTTGCGCTTTTTCAACATTAAGAATTTTACCTCTTAGTGGTAGAATGGCCTGAAACATTCGGTCTCTTCCTTGCTTGGCAGAACCACCAGCCGAATCACCCTCAACTAGATAAATCTCACAAGCTTCTGGATCCTTATTGGAACAATCAGCTAATTTACCAGGTAGGCCAGATCCTCCTAAAATGTTTTTTCTTTGTACCATTTCGCGTGCTTTTCGCGCGGCATGGCGCGCTTGCGCTGCGATAATTACCTTTTGAACAATTTGACGTGCCTCTTTTGGATTCTCCTCTAGGTAAATGTTCAGCATTTCACTTACGCAAGTATCAACCGCGCCGCTTACTTCAGAATTACCAAGTTTGGTCTTTGTTTGACCTTCAAACTGCGGCTCAGCCACTTTTACTGAAATTACAGCAGTAAGACCTTCTCTAAAGTCATCTCCACTGATTTCAATTTTCACTTTGTCTAGTAACCCCGACTTATCGGCGTAGGCTTTTAACGTCCGTGTCAAGGCCCTTCTGAATCCAGCAATGTGCGTGCCTCCTTCAATTGTATTGATATTGTTGACGTACGAAATCACGTGCTCAGTATATGAGGTATTGTAGCTCAATGCCACTTGTACGGGTATCGCGCCTTTCTCTCCATCCATATAAATAGGATGTGGGATCAAGGTTTCCCTTGATCCATCTAGATATTCTACAAATTCTTTCAAGCCACCTGTAGACAAGAATACTTCACCTTTGGGTTGTCCATTATCTTCAATTTCCCGATGATCGATCAACTCGATTTTGATGCCGGCATTTAGAAAGGAAAGTTCCCGACATCTGGTGGCTACCGTTTCATAGTTATATTCACTTTCTGTGAAAATAGTGTTATCTGGTAAGAAATTAATAATGGTACCTCTGATATCCGTAGTACCAATTTCTTTAACGGGCTCTTTTGGGAATCCTTTGCTATACTCTTGTTGGTAGATTTTCCCGTCTCTATGAACGGTTGCAATCAGGCGAATGGACAATGCGTTTACACAGGAAACACCTACTCCATGAAGACCACCTGAAACTTTGTAAGTGTCTTTATCGAATTTGCCCCCGGCATGCAAGACAGTCATCACAACTTCTAATGCAGATTTCTTCTCTTTTTCATGCATGTCAGTAGGAATTCCTCTACCGTCGTCACTCACCGTTACTGATAAGTCTTTATTGATTTCAACGGTAATCTCAGAGCAATGACCAGCTAATGCCTCATCAATTGAGTTATCAACGACTTCCCAGATAAGGTGATGCAATCCTTTAACGCCAATGTCTCCAATGTACATAGCGGGACGTTTCCTGACGGCCTCAAGTCCTTCTAGAACTTGGATGTTATTTGCGGAGTAATCTGATTTGTTTACTGATTTATCTTCTGACATGAGTGTTTTTTAATGGATGTAAAACTAGTCAAAAATGTCGTTAATGACACGGTTAGTTTTGATAAACGCATGAACGTTGGCGGATTTAAAAAAAAAATATATATTTTCTTGATTTGGCTGCAAATTTAATTTAAAATCTGCTATTGGGGTAGCTCAATCATAGGTGTTTGCGGATAGCATCACCAAGGTACAGGCCTCCACGGTTTCAATACCTGAATATTGGGCTTTAATGCTAAATGCTAGATTTTCAGTCCCAGGATTAAAAATAATCCTTCGAGGCTTTAAGGAGAGGATGTAATCCTCGTAGGGGGCTTGATTTATAGGACTCAAGTAAATGGTAACGGTATCTACATTGACGATATTTGGATGATCCTTGATATTTAGGATAGGAACGTCTGCTATTTTGCCAGATTTAATGCCAACCGGAATGAAATCTTTTCCTGCCTTCTTTAGTTGATAGCTAGCCAAATAAGAATATCTTGAAGGATTGGTCGAGGCACCTAAAACGATGGTTATTTTTTTCATTTATTACGTCAATAAACGCTTATTTCTTTGAAGTAGATAAACCGATTAATACAACAAACATTAGAGGTATTTGCTTGTCTTTCGCAACATAATAATCATTTGAATAAGTATAAAATTTTTCTTTATTTATTTGAGAATAAAAAGAATCAATCTCAGGATTTTCTCCATATTTAGTTGACCATTTTCTTATGCCCAAATCATAGGCTACTGAAATATCGAATACCCAACCTTTACCTCCAGTATTCATCATTAATTTGTATCCCAAAAACAAACCATAAGCCCAAGTAGATTCGATAGCTTTAGCTTTGGTAAAGGTTGATGAAGCATCGGTGTCATGATAATTCACAAAAAATGATTGTCGGTGTATATCTAGCTCTTGACCAAAATAGATCATCCCATTATTTTTAGCAGGACGGTATAGTTTCTGTCTGAATTTAAAATTGTGATCATATGAGTAAGGCTCTTCTAGAGCTAGATCGTCTCTGTTTTTAAAGAAAGGATTATGCTTGTAAACGTACATTAATTCGTAACCAAGTCTTTCTTGAAAGTAGTATTCAATGCTTGCTGGTATGTTATTGAAAAGGGCATTAATGGGATTAAAAGAATAAATCATTCCTCGAAATTCCCCTTTTTTTGGAGTGAAATTCCTGAATTTTCCTGAAACAGTACTGGAATCTACTATCACTGAAGAGTCGTTTTGAGATAAGCTTTTTTCTTCCACAATATCACCTCCCTGACTTGGGTTTGTTAAGTATATGTGGTTGTAATTCCCTTCTAGCTGACCTGTTCTGCTATAGATTTGCCATTTTCCAACTCTCTTGTTATTTTCTAATTTCCCTTTACTTCTGAGGCTGCCATCTTCGTAAACACCTATGAATTCACCCAATCCTTTAGTGAAATTAGCTGTGCCTACGAGTAGGCCTGAGTCATCGTAATAGTTCCATTTCCCCTCTTTATTGTCATCTGCGATTTGACCTTCAGCGATGATCTTTTCTTTATCGTCTAATTCTTTAATAAATTTCCTACTATCTGAAAAGCTGATAATCTCCTTTTTAAGGCCATTTTCGGCATAAAAAATCCAATCTCCTTTTTGAACACCCTTTTCAAAAACACCAATTCCCAGGATGGTTCCGTTATCATAATAATAGGCCCAATTTCCTGATTTCTCATCTCCAGAAATATCACCTTTAGCTTTTAGATTTCCGTTGGAAAAAAACTCTTTTTTAAGGGGTGGTTTCTGTTGAAAATCTATTTCGCTTTTTAAGGTGCCGTTGTCATGGTAATCTTTCCAAATACCTTTTTTATCACCGTTTTGATAGGTTCCAATGTTTTGGATTTGTCCGTTTTCGAAATAAGAATAAAAGGCTCCATCTTCCTTTCCGTCTATGAATTTCAAGATGGACTGTAATTGTCCGTTTTCGAAATAATATTGCCAATCTCCATGTTGTTTTCCGTTTTGAAAATAGCCATCAGCATTAATCTGCCCATTTTCATAATAATAAACTCATGAACTATCAGCCTCATTGTTTTGATATAAACCCAGGACCTTAAGTTGACCATTTTCGTAATAGGTTATGTATGGGCCATTGAGTGATGGATCATTATTGCTTATATTAACCTCTGCCTTATTTTCATCATAGTACTGCTTTTGCTCCATTAATTGCGCACAACTGAATTCAGATAAGATCAAGATAATAACGATTAAGAAATATCTATGTATCATTATGAAACTAAGGTTTGGATGTTTTTTATTGGTGCAAGCGAGACCTACTATAATTATTTATTATGTCAAAAGAAATCACAAGATATAAGTGTATTTTTGCTTCAAAAGTCGAGATAAAAAATCGAAATAAGTCATAATTTTCATTAATTATAGAGTATGAACGGAAAAATGCATGAAAAGTCTTTTAAAGACTATTTTGAATCGCCTGATTTTTATCAGCTTGACGAGCTTTTAACGACGGAGCACTTGATGGTTCGTAGTGCTATTAGAGATTTTGTTAAAATGGAAATAACCCCTTACGTGGAGGGGTGGGCGGAAAAAAATCATTTCCCTAAAGAGATTGTTAAGAAATTCGGTACCATTGGTGCCTTCGGGCCTACTATTCCAGCGCAATATGGAGGTGGAGGCATGGACTATATTTCCTATGGCTTGATCATGCAAGAAATTGAAAGAGGTGATTCTGGGATGCGCTCTACCGCATCGGTTCAAGGATCATTAGTTATGTATCCGATTTATTCTTTTGGCTCTGAGGAGCAAAAGAATAAATACTTACCCAAGTTGGCTTCTGGTGAGATGCTTGGTTGTTTTGGGTTAACAGAACCCAATCACGGTTCTAATCCGTCAGGAATGGAGACAAAATTTGAGGACAAGGGCGATCATTATTTGTTGAATGGTGCGAAAATGTGGATTTCAAATGCTCCGGAGGCGGACATCGCCGTGGTATGGGCCAAAAATGAAGCAGGTAGAATCCATGGACTTATTGTGGAACGTGGAATGGAGGGCTTTACAACTCCTGAGACACATGGCAAATGGTCATTGAGAGCTTCTTGTACCGGAGAGCTCGTGTTTAGTGATGTGAAAGTGCCAAAGGAGAATATATTACCTGGTAAAAGTGGGTTGGGTGCACCTATGAAATGTTTGGATAGTGCCCGTTTTGGCATTGCTTGGGGTGCGATTGGTGCAGCGATGGATTGCTATGACGCGGCTCGTAGGTATTCTCTGGAACGCATTCAATTCGGCAAACCGATCGGTTCGTTTCAGTTAATTCAGAAAAAATTATCCGAGATGCTGACTGAAATCACAAAAGCCCAATTTCTTAACTGGCGATTGGGTTTGTTGATGGAACAAGGAAAGGCGACCACGCCTCAAATCTCAATGGCTAAGCGGAACAGCGTTGAAATGGCTTTAAAGATTGCTCGAGAGGCCAGGCAAATACATGGAGGTATGGGCATTACTGGTGAATATCCGATGATGCGTCACATGATGAATTTGGAATCTGTAGTTACTTACGAAGGGACCCATGACATCCATTTATTGATTTTGGGTGCTGAAATCACAGGCATCAATGCTTTTTCATAGGCACTAACCTGCTAGAATCGCTTTTATTATTTTGATGTGATGTTGGTTATGGATCTCGAAAAACTGTAAGGTATTGTGCACATTCAGGTTTCCGAAATGGGGATGATTGAAGTGCTGATTTTGTTTTAATTCGCCAATTGTATTCAAAATGGCTCTTGTTTCAACCAAGCTTTTTTGTAATTTCTCTAGCGTAATTGGTCCATAAGGTTGTGTAGATTTTGGAGCTTTTGCGGTGCCCCTTGGAATTGTTTTGAAAGTAAATATCAGCCATTTCCTTAAAGATCTTTTGGGGGCATAGCTGCTTTCTTTGGTCGTACGCAGATAACTTATGATGTTTTTCATGACAAGCTGTAGATGTTCGATATGCCAGCCTATTGTAGCTGCGGAAACTTCTGAATTTGATCTATGACATAGAGGGATGTAATGTTCTAATAATGTTAATTGTTTGTTGATTTTATCAATAACCATTGTGTATTTGATATTCATGAAATTGATTATGTATTAATGTTAATCAAGGGGTGAAGAGTTGATTTTTTTCTTTGGATGGGCCTGTTTTATTGTGCTTCAAAGTTGCTTAATTTTAGTCTTTTTATATTAAGATAACTAACGACTTTGGTTATTTGTAAAAAGTGGACCGAAATGGGTAAAAAATCAATACACTGTTGGATAAACTCTGTGTAAAACGTCAGCCTAATGTTTACTACTTAAGAGATAAAGTTAAGTAACAGTTTATT
>JABMNK010000111.1 GCA_013204595.1 Flammeovirgaceae bacterium | reverse complement strand
GAATAAGAAGAGCTCTTCGACTAAAGAGGGATTATTAGTGACACACGTTAGATGTGATGCTAGCGAGTAATTACTCAGCTACCGATCATTAATAACGATCACGAGTAACATATGAAAAAAATTATTCTAAGTTTTTGTTCAATATTGGTGGTATCAATAGGCCTTGCGCAGCAGCCTGCTGCCAAGGAAATGACATTGGAGCAATGTTTGGCGTATGCCTTGGGCAATAGTGAAGCTATCATGATTTCTCAGCTCAGCATTAAGAAAGCTGATGCCGATGTCCGTGAAATTATTTCTTATGGATTACCCCGTGCAGACCTTCAGGGCGGGCTGAATTATAATTATAAAGTTCAAACGAGCTTGGTTGATGCAAGTAACTTTGATCCAAGTTTGCCGGAGGGTACCTTGACGGAAATTCAATTCGGATTGCCTTATGACGGCAGAGTGAATTTCGGAATTAATCAGCTCATTTTTGATGGATCATATTTTGTAGGTATCGAAGCGGCTAAAACTTTCCGGGAACTTTCAAGAAAAGAAAACCAAAGAACAGAAATCAATGTAATCGAGGCAGTTTCAAAGGCCTATTACACCGTGCTTATTTCGGAAACCCAAGTTTTTTTGTTAAATGAAAATTTTAATCGATTGGATACATTGCTTCGAGAGACACAGCAGATGTATCAAAATGGTTTTGCAGAACAAATAGATATTGACAGAATCCGAGTAAGTTATAACAACGTAAAAGTAAGTTTAGAAACCCAAGTTCAATTGCTTGAGATCAGTAGGAAGCTTCTTAATTTTCAAATGGGATTGGATTTGAATCAAAATATGTTGCTTATCACTCAATTGACGGATGTTAATCTGGCAGTCCCTGAAATCGAAGCAAGTTTTGACTACAACGATCGCATAGAATATTCTCAGGTCCAGACCAATCAGCATTTGGCTCGTTTAGATAAAAAAAATTATCAATCTGGCTATTTACCAAAGATTTATGCTGGTTTTAATTATGGCTATAATAGCGCAAGGTCAGATGCGAGTCTTCTTTTTTCAGAAAAATGGTACGATTTTGGTTCATTAGGGGCCACATTATCGATACCTATTTTTGACGGATTTTATAAACGAAGTAAAATTCAGCAAATACAGATTAATATTGAGCAGCTTGATTTTCAAAAAAGTTCTCTTGAAAAATCTATTGATATCGAAATTCAACAAGCTCGAATTAATCTTCAAAGTAATTTGAATGTACTGGACATCCAAAAAGAAAACCAGGCCCTAGCCGAAAATATTTTTAGAATTTCAAAAATTAAATTTCAACAAGGGGTAGGCTCGAATTTGGAACTCACCAATGCAGACAACGAATTCAAAACTGCTCAAAGCAACTATTTAGCAGCCTTGTACCAATCTATTTTATCGAAGATTGATTTATTAAAGGCAACAGGGATATTACAAGCATCGAAATAACATCGAAATGAAATTATTCAATACCGTCTTAATCACAGTTTGTGCTTCATTAATTACTTTTTCATGTCAAAATAAGAAAGAACCTAGTGACAAGCTAGAAAAGCTGAATTTACTTAAAACACAACTCAAAGAAATTGAGAACGAAATCACCACCATAGAGACCGAACTTCAAATGTCAGGTGAGTTAGAGGTGTTGGCTGTAAACGAAATAAAAGTTACCGCTTTAAAGGTTGAGGAGGAGATTTTTCAACACAAAACGGATTTAAGAGCAGGTGTGGCATCGCGCTCCAATGTTTTGTTGACGTCTGAATTAATGGGAAGAATTGCGACGATTAATGTCTCAGAAGGTCAAAGGGTGGCTGGTGGTGAGCTTCTGATTACGCTGAATGCACAAGTGCTAAAAGACAATATTGCTGAAGTTAAAACTCAGTTAGATTTGGCTCAAATTATTTTTGAAAAGCAGACAAACTTATGGGAGCAAAATATTGGTACTGAAATTCAATATTTGCAAGTAAAAAGTAATGCGGAATCATTGGAGCGCAGACTGAAAACTATGCAATCGCAATTGAACATGTCAAGAATTTATGCACCATTTGAAGGGGTAATCGATCAGGTCATTGCCAAAGTAGGCGAATTTTCTCAACCAGGAATGCCATTATTGAGGCTGGTCAATCCAGCATCAATGTATTTACAGGCAGCTGCGTCAGAGGTTTTTTTAGGGAAATTCGAAGTTGGAGATTCAGTCCAGATTACCTTTCCTATCCAAAATAAGCAATTGTATTCTATAGTTACTGCGGTAGGTCAAGTGATCGATGGACAAAACCGAACGTTTCAATTGGAAGTTCAGCTCCCAAAAGTCGATTTTTTCGTTAAGCCCAATCAAGTCGTTGTATTGCAATTGGTAGATTATGAAAACACTCATGCACTGACGGTACCCTCGAAATTGATTCAAACTGACAATAGAGGTACGTTTATCTATGTCATTGAGGGAGAATCAGGGAAAAGGATAGCAAAAAAAGCCCATATTGAAACGGGGATATCTTTTAAAAATAAAACCGAAATCGTATCGGGACTAGCCAGAGGACAATGGGTTGCCGATAAGGGGTACAGGGAGTTGTCTGAGGATGTGGTCGTTGAGTTGATCAACAAAAATTGAAATGGAAAATAAGGAAAAAAGGAGCCAAATTATTAATAATCAAGGCCAAAGCCGAGGTTTTGGTTTAACGACATTAGCCTTAAAAAACAAAACGACCGTTTTTGTTTTGACTTTTTTGATTGTCATTATGGGAATCACCTCCTACATCGGCTTACCTAAAGAAAGCTTCCCTGAAATCAAGCAACCCATCGTATACATAGGAACGCCACATCCTGGAAATTCTCCTGTTGATATCGAAAATTTAATTACGCGTCCGATTGAAAAAGAGTTGAATACCATATCAGATGTCGAGAAAATAACCTCTACATCTGTCCAGGATTATTCGACCGTAATGGTAGAGTTCAGTACTAGCACCGACATTGAGGATGCTTTGTCTAAAGTCAAGGATGCAGTCGATCGAGCTAGGCCCGAATTGCCCAATGATCTTCAACGAGATCCCAATATTTTCGAAATGAATTTTGCCGAATTCCCTGTTATGAATATTAATCTGTCAGGGGACTTCAGTGTGGAAGAGTTGAACGAATATGCTGAATTTCTTCAAGATGAAATCGAGAAGTTACCTGAGATTTCAAAAGTGGATATTCGCGGCGTTGATGAAAAAGAGGTTACTATCAATGTAGATCCTTATCAAATGGAAGCACGAATGGTGAATTTCGGAGACATTGAAGCCGCCATCCGAAGTGAAAACATTACGCTTTCAGGTGGAAACATCAAAGAAGGAGAAATTCGAAGGTCGCTGCGAATCGTTGGTGAATTCAACGAAATCAATGAGTTGCTTGAGGTGGTTATTAAAAGGGAGCATGGGCGCATTGTTTACCTTCGTGATATAGCATCTGTCTCATTTGATTATAAAGAAAAGGAAAATTTTGCCAGACTTCAAGGCCAATCAGTAGTGATGGTTGACGTGATAAAGCGCAGCGGCGAAAATTTATTGACTGCCACAGATAAAATCAATCATATCATTGATATAGGAAAATCATCGATGTTTCCAAAAGAACTGATCATAAGCAAAACCAATGATCAATCTGCAAGAACCAAGATGATGGTTGATAGTTTGGAGAATAACATTATTTCTGGAGTGATATTGGTTGTGATAGTTCTCTTATTCTTCCTAGGCTCTCGCAACGCTTTGTTCGTTGGGCTAGCTATTCCACTTTCAATGTTTATTTCTTTTATCGTCTTAGGTATTTTTGGAATTACGATTAATATGATGGTGCTGTTTTCTTTAATCATGGCGTTGGGCATGTTAGTTGATAATGGAATTGTGGTGGTTGAAAACGTATATCGTTTGAGAGAAGAAGGAATAGGTGCATTTGAGGCCACTAAAAGAGGTGTTGGGGAGGTTGCCTTACCAATCATTGCATCTACTGCGACGACATTGGCTGCCTTTTTGCCGTTGGCATTCTGGCCTGGCTTGATGGGATCCTTTATGAAATTCCTGCCAATTACGTTGATCATAACCCTTACCTCATCACTTTTTGTTGCGCTGGTCATTAATCCGGTATTAATTCAGGTATTTATGAAATTAGATACGGGTGAAAAAACAAATCATCGCCGTATCGGGTTATTGTTTACCTCTTTTGTCCTTTTGGGTATTTTCCTTTTCCTGATGGATTACAAATCAATAGGAAATTTATCATGCATATTTGGGCTGCTGTTATTGTTAAATACCTATGTATTGTCACCTGTTTCACGAAATTTTCAACAGTTTTTCTTACCATGGTTGGAAAATAAGTATCTAAAAATCTTGCAATTTGCATTGAATGGATGGCGCGCGTATTTATTCTTCTTTGGTACAGTGTCTTTATTGATTTTATCTTTTGCCTTGATGACCATATTCCCGCCGAATATTGTATTTTTTCCAAAAACGGATCCAAAGTACATTAATATTTTCGTTGAGTTTCCAGTTGGAACTGACGTAAAGACGACTGATGAATTTTCGCGGGAAATTGAGTCTAAATTAATTACCCTTTTGGAACCCTATAACGAGATCATTGAATCGGTTATTGCTAATGTAGGTCAGGGGACTACAGATCCAAATGATCCCAGTGCTTTTGGTCAAAAAGATACGCCTAATAAGGCAAGGCTCACCGTTAATTTCAAGGAATTTCAATATCGAAATGGGATTTCCACGGGTGTGATCATGGATGATATTAGGACAAGTTTAACAGGATATCCAGGCGTAACCATTACAGTAGACCAAAATTCGGATGGACCCCCTACAGGTAAGCCTATAAATATCGAAATTACGGGTCATGATTTTGGTACTTTGGTGACGTTGACTGAGCGGATGAAAAATCACATCAATAGGGCTGGAATAAAAGGAATTGAAAGACTTAAGGCAGACTTGGAAATTGGAAAGCCCGAAATGATCGTGGCAATTGACCGCGAAAAGGCAAGACGCTTTGGTCTTTCAACGAGCGCGATCGGAAGTGAGCTAAGGACTGCATTATTTGGAAAAGAAATATCCAAATTCAAGCAAGGAGAGGAGGATTATGGAATTCAACTTCGTTTGATGAATCAATATCGCTATGATGTGGACGCGTTGATGAATAAAAGTATCGTATTCAGAGACCCTGCCAATGGAAAAATGCATATAGTACCTATTTCAGCGGTGGCAAAGGCAGACTTAAGTACTACGTTTGGGGCTATTAGGAGAAAGGATTTGAATCGAGTCATTACATTGAGTTCAAACGTTGAGGGGGGGTATAATCCGACGCTAGTCAACGACGAGATTAAAAAAAGTCTTTATTCTTTTGAAATGCCAGTTGGTTATGCTTTTAAGTTTGGAGGCGAACAGGAAAAGCAGGCACAAGAAATGGCCTTTCTTAGTAATGCGCTGCTGATAGCTATTTTCATGATATTTTTAATTATTGTCTCTCAATTCAATAAAATTACTACACCATTTATCATTATGATTTCTGTGGTTTTGAGCACCATAGGTGTTTTCTTAGGATTGATTATTTTTAGAATGGATTTTGTGGTTATTATGACTATGATCGGTATCATTTCCTTGGCTGGTATCGTGGTGAATAATGCCATTGTCTTGATTGATTTCATCGAAGTAAGCCGCAAAAAAAGGCGTCTCGAATTGGGAGTTGATAAATTAGAAATAAATCAAGTCATCGAAGCGATTGCCCTTGCTGGAGCGACTAGGTTGCGACCAGTTTTGTTGACAGCGATAACCACTATATTGGGTTTGATTCCTTTGGCCTTGGGAATAAATATAGATTTTATGAAATTCTTAAGTGAATATGATGCCGATTTCTATTTGGGAGGAGATAATGTTGCGTTTTGGGGCCCCATGTCATGGACTATTATTTTTGGATTGACGTTTGCAACGTTTTTGACTTTAATCATTGTTCCGATAATGTATTTGTTTTTTGCTCGGATCAACCGAAAGCTGGGCATAAGTTGATTTTTATGTTTAGGAAGTTTACTGTCATCTTTTAGGATTCTTTTGACTTATGAATAGAATCTATATTTTCATTTTTTTTGTTGTGCTCTATCTTTTGCTTGAATACTATGTTTTTCAAGCAGCGCGCTTTGCTACTTTAGGCGCTCAAACGGCTGTGAGAAAGTGGTTGAGTTATTGTTATTGGGTTTGGGTGTTTTTACCTGTTATCGGAGGTTTTTTCTTGATCCGACTTGGTAGTGCGACTTATCCTGGTTTACGAGTGTTTATCACTTCTTTTTTCTTTATCAATTTTATCGCCAAATTTTTTGTTGCTTTGTTGCTCTTTGGTGACGATTTACGTCGTTTTGTTTCTTACATCGCTCAGTTTTTTGAGTCCAAGCAACAGGGAAGGGTCCCGGGCAGATCCGAATTTATGAATAAAGCAGCCCTTCTGGCAGGAGCAATTCCGCTGGCCGGATTTTCATTTGGAATTATATCTGGCGCGCATGATTATAGGGTACGAAGAAGGGTAATCTATTCACCAAATTTACCTAAAGTATTTGATGGCATTCGAGTGGTGCAGATCTCCGATATTCATACGGGGAGTTTTTTTAACAAAACGGCCGTAAAGGGTGGGGTGGACCTGATCAATCAACAAAAGGCCGACTTAGTCTTATTTACGGGTGATTTGGTCAACAATCAAAGTGACGAGGCCAAACCCTATTTAGATATTTTTTCGAAAATAAAATCTCCGCTAGGGGTGCATAGCATTATGGG
>JABMNK010000110.1 GCA_013204595.1 Flammeovirgaceae bacterium | reverse complement strand
ATGGAGCAAGAGCAAGAGCGGGGCATTACGATTACGTCAGCGGCTACAACCGTTTTCTGGAAGTATAAGGAGGAGGAATATCACATTAATATTATTGATACACCGGGACACGTGGATTTTACTGTTGAAGTAAATCGGTCATTGCGTGTATTAGATGGTTTAGTGTTCTTGTTTAGTGCGGTAGACGGTGTCGAACCTCAGTCAGAGACGAACTGGAGACTTGCAGATAATTACAAGGTCGCTCGTATAGGTTTCGTAAACAAAATGGACAGGCCAGGTTCTGATTTCTTAGGGGTTTGCAAGCAGGTTAAAGAGATGCTTGGTTCCAAGGCGGTTGCGCTTCAGTTACCTATAGGATCTGAAGAAAACTTCAGAGGGGTTGTTGATTTAGTGGAGAACAGAGCAATGGTTTGGAATGAGGAGGATTTAGGGATGACTTTCGAGGAAATACCCATTCCTGAGGATATGCTTGAAGAAGTTGCGGAATATAGAGAGAAGTTGGTAGAGGCAGTAGCTGAGTATGACGATGGGCTCATGGAGAAATTCTTTGATGATCCTAATTCTATTACCAGAGATGAGATCATAGCCGCCCTAAGGGCCGCGACTATTGATTTGGCATTTGTTCCGATGTTATGTGGATCGGCATTTAAGAACAAGGGTGTACAAACCATGCTGGATTATGTCATGGAATTATTACCATCTCCATTGGACAGAGAAATTGTTATTGGCATTAATCCGGACACTGAAGAATCAACGGAAAGAAGGCCTTCTGAGGATGAGCCTTTTGCAGCGTTGGCCTTCAAAATCGCTACGGATCCATTTGTAGGACGATTATGTTTCATAAGGTCATATTCAGGTAATTTGGAGTCGGGTTCGTACGTATTCAATACGAGGACAGGTAAGAAGGAGCGAATATCAAGAATATTCCAAATGCACGCCAATAAACAAAACCAAATAGATAACCTGCATTGCGGGGATATTGGGGCTGTTGTTGGATTTAAAGAGATTAAAACTGGAGATACACTTTGTGATGAAAAGCACAAAATAGTATTGGAGTCTATGAAATTCCCTGAGCCGGTTATAGGGTATGCGATTGAGCCCAAAACACAGGCCGATGTTGATAAGTTGGGTTTGAGTATTTCCAAATTGGTTGAGGAAGACCCTACACTAGTTGTAGAGACAAATCATGAGACTGGACAGACCATTTTGAAAGGAATGGGGGAGTTGCACTTAGACATCATTATTGATCGTTTAAAAAGGGAATTTAAAGTAGAGATTAATCAAGGCGCTCCTCAAGTTGCTTATAAAGAAGCTATTAGAGCTACTATTGAACACAAAGAGGTTTATAAAAAACAGTCGGGTGGTCGTGGAAAATTCGCAGATATTGTATTTGATTTAGGTCCTAAGGATTCGGATTATGAAAAAGATGGATTACAATTTGTGAATGACATTAAAGGTGGAATTATTCCAAAGGAATTTATTCCAGCTATAGAGAAGGGATTTTCTCAAGCTATGGTTAATGGGCCTTTGGCGGGTTATCCTTTAGATAGCATGAAGGTAAGGTTGTATCATGGGTCGTTTCATGATGTTGATTCGGATTCGTTATCTTTCGAAATGGCTGCTCGTTTAGGATATAAAGCCGCCGCTAAAAAGGCTAATCCCGTGTTGCTAGAGCCAGTAATGGCTGTGGAGGTGATCACACCGGATGAATACACCGGATCGGTTACGGGAGACTTGAATAAGCGCCGTGGCATAATGAAGGGCATGGACAGCAGAGGCGTTTCGCAAGTAGTTAAGGCTGACGTACCATTATCGGAATTATTTGGATACATTACCGATCTGAGAACGATTACTTCAGGTAGGGCAACGGCCACTTTGACATTTTCTCATTACGACAGTGTCCCTAATAATTTAGCAGAAGCAGTAATATCAAAAGTTAATGGTTAACCCTTTGGGTCAAGATTATGAATCAAAAAATTAGAATAAAATTAAGATCCTACGATCACAATTTAGTAGATAAATCATCTGAAAAAATCGTGCGTGCGGTCAAAGCCACTGGAGCTATCGTCAATGGGCCAATCCCTTTGCCAACGGTAAAAGAAAAATTTACTGTTTTGAGATCTCCTCACGTCAACAAGAAATCACGTGAACAGTTTCAGTTGTGTACTTACAAGAGACTGGTGGATATTTATTCCAATAGTGCCAAGACGGTTGATGCCTTAATGAAATTAGAACTTCCTAGTGGTGTTGATGTTGAAATTAAGGTATAGTTTCGGTTAAGTAAACATAGAAAGAACCGACACACATGGGTTGGTTTTTTTTTGTCTCTTAAATGGCAAATAAATATTGCTTCGTTGAATAGAATTATTATCTTTGCACTCCTTTTGAGAAAAAAGGGCGCTTAGTTTAAGATCAAACATTATAATAAATTAGAAAAATGCCTGGAATAATAGGTAAAAAAGTGGGGATGACTAATATCTACAATGAGGCAGGCAAAAGTATCGCTTGTACAGTTATAGAAGCAGGTCCCTGCGTCGTTACGCAATTAAGAAATGCAGACACCGATGGTTATCGGGCTGTTCAGCTTGCCTATGATGATAAGAAGGATAAGAATACATCCAAAGCGGAAAAAGGACACTATGCTAAGGCGGGAACTACTCCCAAAAAAAAGCAGGTGGAATTTAGAGATTTTCGTGATGAGTACAATGATCAAGTGGTACTTGGAAAAGAAATAAAAATTGAAGACATCTTCAAGGAGAATGATTTCCTAGATGCTATCGGAACGACTAAAGGAAAAGGTTTCCAGGGAGTTGTTAAGCGTCATAATTTTGCAGGAGTTGGACAGGCTACTCACGGTCAGCATAATAGATTAAGAGCACCAGGTTCAGTAGGCGCATCTTCCTTTCCTTCAAGGGTATTTAAGGGTATGAGAATGGCTGGACGAATGGGAGGTAATAGAAAAAAGATTTTGAATTTAAGAGTGATGAAAATTTACCCTGAAAAAAATCTTATTATAGTAAGTGGTTCTATCCCTGGGGCTAAGAATTCTTATGTGATTTTAGAAAAATAAGTCATGAAAATAGAGGTAATCAATAGCAAGGGAGAAGATACAGGCCGAAAGGTGGAACTCAAGAATGAGATCTACGAAATTGAGCCTAATGAGCACGCTGTGTACTTGGAAGTCAAACAGTATTTGGCCAATCAGCGACAGGGCACGCACAAAACGAAAGGAAAAGCTGAAGTTACAGGTTCTACTAGAAAGCTTAAGAAGCAAAAAGGTACAGGAACTGCTCGTGCTGGTAGCGTGAAATCTCCACTTTTAAGAGGCGGTGGAACCATGTTTGGACCTGTTCCAAGAGATTATGGTTTTGATCTTAATAAGAAGGTAAAGAAATTGGCAAAGAGGTCAGCGTTGTCATCTAAGGCGTCAGAGAAAAGAATTCGAGTCATGGAGGATCAAGCGATCGATGTTCCTAAGACTAAATTTTTTAAATCAATTCTCGAGAGCCTTAAGCTTGACGTAGATAAGGCCTTATTTATCACAGGAGAAAGAAATGATAATGTAGTTGTTTCAGCGAGGAACATTCCTAATGCAAAAGTTATAAGCGCTAATGAATTATCAACATATGAGCTAGTGAACGCAGACTATATTGTGTTATTTGAAAGTGCTATTGAAACTATTGAAAATAGATTGAACTGATGAGTGTACTTATTAAACCACTAGTTACTGAGAAGTTTTCCGCTATGAATGAGCATGGGAAATACGGATTTGTTGTGAGTAGGACTGCTAATAAGGTTCAAATCAAACAAGAAGTTGAGAAGAAATACGGAGTTACTGTTGAATTTGTTAATACAATGGTACAGCCTGGTAAATCAAAGTCTAGATTTACCAAAGCAGGAGTCATTTCTGGAAGGTCTAAGACTTACAAGAAAGCCATCGTAAAAGTTGCTGATGGGGAAATTATCGATTTTTATAGCGGAATATAATTACTGAAAAATGGCGATTAGAAAACTCAAACCAGTTACACCAGGCCAAAGATTTAGGATTGCTCCCGTCTTTGATAAGATAACAAAGGACACTCCAGAGAAATCATTGATTTCTGTTGTGAAACGAACAGGAGGCAGGAACAATACAGGTAAAATGACCGTTCGAAATGTCGGAGGAGGTCACAAAAAAAAGTTACGAGATATTGATTTTAAGAGAGATAAATTCAGCATACCGGCTACAGTAAATGCAATAGAATATGATCCAAACAGGACAGCGAGAATCGCTTTGTTATTCTACGCTGATGGAGAAAAAAGATATATCATCGCGCCAAATGGCTTAGAGGTCGGAACGGTTTTGTTAAGCGGACCAGGCACGGCACCTGAAGTGGGTAATGCCCTTCCTATGGGAGAGATTCCGTTAGGAACAATTGTTCATAATATAGAGTTGAAGCCAGGTCACGGAGGTGCAATGGCAAGAAGTGCTGGTTCTTATGCGCAGCTAGTAGCTCGTGAAGGCAAGCATGCAACAGTCAAATTGCCTTCTGGTGAAATGAGATTGGTATTAATCACTTGTTATGCAACTATAGGAACGGTTTCTAATAGTGATCATATGAATGTCCGTTTGGGAAAGGCAGGCAGAAACAGATGGTTAGGTAGAAGACCTAGAGTAAGAGGTGTGGCGATGAACCCTGTCGATCACCCAATGGGAGGGGGAGAAGGAAAGTCTTCTGGCGGTCATCCTCGTTCTAGAAATGGCATTTATGCTAAAGGACAAAAGACAAGAAAGCCGAATAAATATTCTGATAAAATGATCGTTAAAAAGAGAAAATAATGTCTAGATCACTAAAAAAAGGACCTTATATTGATTTTCGCCTAGAAAAAAAGGTAGAAGTGCTCAATGAGAGTGGTAAAAAAAATGTCATCAAAACATGGTCTAGGAGATCAATGATATCTCCAGATTTTGTTGGACACACCTTTGCTGTTCATAATGGCAACAAGTTTATACCTATTATGGTGACTGAAAATATGGTAGGGCACAAATTGGGTGAGTTTTCTCCGACAAGAAATTTCAGGGGTCACATCGCTAAAAAAGACAAGAAGAAATAATGGAGGCGAGCAATAATAAAAAATTAAAGAAGTCGGTCAAGGTTAGGCTTCAAAAAGAAGCGCTAAGTGCACAAAAAGAGGCTAATAAGGGTCGTCAAGGTGGTGTTAGTGCGGCGTTAAGGGGTTGCCCTACTGCGCCAAGGAAAATGCGTCTTGTCGCCGATATGATTCGAGGTCAACGTGTCAATGTTGCATTGAACATGTTGAAGTTTGATGCCAAGTATGCTTCTGATATTTTAGAAAAGGTGTTGCTTTCGGCAATTGCTAATTGGCAGTTAAAAAATGAAGAGGTAAATATTGAGGAGGCAGATTTATATGTTAAACAAATATTTGTTGATTCAGGCAGGATGCTAAAAAGGCTTAGAACAGCTCCTCAGGGCCGTGCGCATAGAATCAGGAAACGCTCGCATCATGTAACTATTTCGATTGATGATCGAAATGTAAAAGTTGAAAACATTAAGGAAATGGAAAAGAATTAATCGATGGGACAAAAGGTAAACCCGATAAGTCTAAGACTTGGTATTATTAAGGGCTGGGATTCTAACTGGTATGGTGGAAAGTCCTTTGCTGAGAACATCGTCGAGGATCACAACATTAGAAAATATCTTGCTGCAAGAATTGTTAAAGGTGGTATTTCAAAAGTTGTTATCGAAAGAACATTAAAGCGAATTACGCTTACTATTCACACCGCGAGACCGGGCGTTGTAATAGGTAAGGGAGGTTCCGAAGTTGATAAACTAAAGGAGGAGCTTAAAAAAATAACGGGTAAGGAGCTTCAGATTAATATTTTTGAAATCAAACGTCCTGAATTGGATGCTGTGTTGGTTGGAGAATCTATTGCCCAACAGCTGAAAGCTAGAATATCCTACAGAAGAGCTATGAAGCAAGCGATTGCTTCGGCGATGCGGGTTGGTGCACTAGGTATTAAAATTAAATGTGCTGGTCGTTTAGGCGGTGCTGAGATGGCACGTACAGAACAATATAAAGAGGGTGCGATTCCGTTACATACTTT
Source organism: Flammeovirgaceae bacterium (assembly GCA_013204595.1). Lineage (GTDB taxonomy): Bacteria > Bacteroidota > Bacteroidia > Cytophagales > Cyclobacteriaceae > UBA4465. The sequence continues at coordinate 58,516 of JABMNK010000110.1, read as the reverse complement.
GCGTGCAGATATCGATTACGCGGTTTCTGAAGCTCAGACGGTATACGGAAAGATTGGAATTAAGGTTTGGATTTTCAAAGGTTTGGTTTTTGGGAAGCGTGATTTGTCACCGAATGTGGGACTTACGAGTAATGCCCCATCGCCCGGTCCAGCTGGAAGAAGAAGACCCGAAGCGCCAAAAAGAAAAAGGAGATAATTTAAAGAGAATTAGAGATGTTACAGCCTAAACGAACTAAGTTTAGAAAAAGACAGAAAGGAAGAGTAAAGGGTTTGGCCCAGAGAGGTCATCTATTGGCCTTTGGAACTTTTGGTGTCAAGTGTTTAGAACCTGGATGGTTAACTAGTAGACAGATTGAGGCAGCTCGTATCGCAATGACGCGTGCTATGAAGCGTGAAGGTCAGGTTTGGATTAGAATATTTCCAGATAAGCCGGTTACCAAGAAGCCTGCTGAAGTCAGAATGGGTAAGGGAAAAGGAGCTCCGGAATATTGGGTTGCTTGCGTAAAACCGGGTACCATTTTATTTGAAGCGGCAGGTGTTAACATAGAGTTAGCCAAAGAAGCGTTAAGATTAGCGGCTCAAAAGATGCCATTAAGTACAAAATTTGTCGTAAAGAGGGATTATCAAGTATGAAAAATTCTGAGTTAAGAGGTTTAAGCATTGAAGAGCTGTCAAGTAAGTTGGCGGTTGAAAAAGAGACTTTCGGAAAGTTGAAGTTTGCACATGCGATTACGCCTATTGAAAATCCCATGAAAATTAGGGCAGGACGTAGATTGATCGCTCGACTAGAGACTGAGGTACAGGCTAAAAAACTTAGTAAATAAAGGCTTTATGGAAAGAAATCTTAGAAAAGAAAGAGTAGGCCTTGTCGTTGGGGATAAGATGCAAAAAAGTATAACAGTAGCGGTTGTCAGAAAGGTAAAACATCCTATATACGGAAAGTTTGTTCAGAAGACTACCAAGTTGACGGCTCATGATGAAACGAATGACTGTCATGTTGGAGATACTGTGAGAATAATGGAGACCCGTCCTTTGAGTAAGAATAAGAGATGGAGATTAGTCGAAATAATAGAAAGAGCAAAATAAGATGGTACAACAAGAATCAAGGCTCAAAGTAGCTGACAATAGTGGTGCCAAAGAGGTGCTGTGTATTCGTGTACTTGGCGGAACAGGCAAGCGATATGCGTATATTGGAGATACTATTATAGTGTCTATCAAGTCTGCTATCTCATCGAGTTCTGTGAAGAAAGGGACTGTTTCAAAAGCAGTTGTAGTGCGAACGAAGAAGGAAATCAGGAGAAAGGATGGTTCTTATGTAAGATTTGAAGATAACGCAGCCGTTTTGCTTAATGATAACAATGAGCCAAAGGGCACACGTATCTTTGGCCCTGTTGCGCGAGAGTTGCGTGAAAAGCAGTTTATGAAGATTGTTTCTTTAGCCCCTGAAGTATTATAATTATGAGTGAGGTCAAAAAAATACATATTAAGAAAGGTGATACCGTAAAAGTTATCTCAGGAAATGCAAAGGGTAAAACTGGAACCATATTAGAGGTAATCACCAGTAAGTACAGGGCCATTGTAGAGGGAGCAAACATGATTACAAAACATGTCAAGCCTTCTGCGACCAAGCCAGAAGGTGGTATGATCAATACCGAAGCCCCCATTCATATCAGTAATTTAATGTTGGTAGATCCCTCTTCGGGTGATGCTACAAGAATTGGTAGAAAGTTAAATGCTGGTGGTAAAATTCAGCGTTATTCGAAAAAATCAGGAGAATTTATTTAATATGGCTATTCCAAGATTAAAAGATAAATATATTGGGGAGATTGTTCCTTCTCTAATGGAGAAGTTCCAATATAAATCGGTGATGCAGGTCCCAAAAGTAATAAAGATCACTATTAATAGAGGTATAGGTGATGCCGTATCAGATAAAAAATTGGTCGATGTGGGCATAGCTGAACTGACTCAGATTAGTGGGCAGAAGGCGGTTGCGACCATAGCTAAAAAGTCAGTTTCTAATTTTAAGTTAAGAGAGGGTATGCCGATCGGTGCACGTGTTACCCTTAGAGGTGACCGAATGTACGAATTCTTAGATAGGTTAATGACGGTTGCTTTACCTCGTGTGAGAGACTTTAAAGGCGTTAAAGCTAGGGGGTTTGATGGAAGAGGTAATTATTCTTTGGGTATTCAGGAGCAAATCATTTTCCCCGAGATTAGCATTGATAAGATTAATAAGATTGCTGGGATGGACATTACTTTTGTTACAACGGCAAAAACAGACGAAGAAAGTATGGCATTACTCAAGGCATTTGGTATGCCATTCACTAAGGTAATTAACTAAGTAAGAAAATGGCGAAAGAATCAGTAAAGGCGAGAGAGAGAAAGAGGGAGAAGTTAGTTGCTAAGTTTGCAGATAAGCGAAAAGCCTTGAAGGCGGCAGGTGATCTTGTAGGTTTAGATAAACTACCTAAAAATTCTTCAGCAGTCCGTTTACATAATAGATGTAAGTTGACGGGGAGACCGAAAGGATACATGCGTAAATTCGGAATATCTAGGGTTACTTTCAGAGAAATGGCTTCTGACGGAAAAATACCTGGCATTACCAAGGCAAGTTGGTAGTCTTTCGTAATAAAATATTTTCTAAATAGAAAACAATAATTAACTTTGCGTCCCTTTTTAAGGTGACAAACTCAAAAAATATATGGTAACAGATCCCATAGCAGATTATTTAACTAGAATACGAAACGCCATAGGGGCGAATCATCGAATTGTGGAGATTCCAAGTTCAAACATGAAGAAAGATATAACTAAGCTTCTTCATGATCAAGGTTATATTGCTAATTTTAAATTCGAGGAAGCAGGTCCTCAATCGACGATTAAAATAGCGTTGAAATATAATCCATCCACCAAGCGATCCGCGATTACTAGCCTTGAAAGAGTGAGTAAGCCAGGGTTAAGAAAGTATAAAGGGGCGGAAGATTTACCTCGTGTTCTAAATGGCTTAGGGATAGCGATCATTTCGACCTCTAGGGGTGTCATTACTGACAAGGAGGCTAGAAAGGAACATATAGGGGGAGAAATACTTTGCTACGTTTATTAAAAAAATAAAATGTCTAGAATAGGAAAATTGCCCATAATTATACCCGCGGGGGTTGAAATAACGATCACAGGTGGTGATGTTAAGGTAAAGGGCCCAAAGGGAGATTTGTCACAACACATAGGGGTTGAAATAACAGCAGTTATTGAAGAAGGTGTACTTACCGTATCAAGACCTACTGAACAAAAAAGACATAAGGCGCTACATGGTTTGTATCGTTCCTTAATCAACAATATGATTCAAGGGGTAACAGAGGGTTTTAAGGCTGAACTTGAATTGGTAGGTGTTGGGTACAAGGCCGCTGTTGAAAATAACGTGTTAGAACTTAATTTGGGCTATTCTCACAATATTTACCTTATGGTTCCTAGTGAGGTAAAGATTACTGCAGAAACTGCGAAGGGAAAAAATCCTCAAGTAAGTTTAGAAAGTAATGACAAACAATTAATAGGCCAAGTGGCTGCTAAAATTAGGTCATTAAGAAAAATTGAACCTTACAAAGGTAAAGGAATTCGCTTTGTCGGAGAACAGGTTAGAAGAAAGGCTGGTAAAACATCTGCTAAATAATTAGATCAATGGCTATATCGAGATTTGAGAGAAGAAATAGGATTAGAAAGGGAATCCGTCAAAAGATTACAGGGACAAGTGAGTCCCCTAGATTATCAGTTTATAGAAGTAATAGAGCTATTTATGCTCAGATAATTGATGACAGTAAAGGTCAAACGTTGGCGTTTGCTTCATCTAAGGAGTTGGGAGGAACAAATGTGACGACTACGATCTCAAAAGAAGTTGGGATGAAATTAGCTGAAAAGGCTAAGAAAAATGGAATTGAGTCTGTTGTTTTTGATCGTGGAGGATACGCATATCATGGTCAAGTAAAAGCGATGGCTGAAGGTGCTCGTGAGGGAGGTTTAAAATTTTAAAAAATTATGTCACAATCGAATATAAAAGTAGTCCGAGCAAGCGATATAGACCTAAAGGAAAAGGTTGTAGCCATTAAGCGCGTGGCCAAAGTAGTTAAGGGAGGTCGTAGGTTTAGTTTTTCGGCGATAGTTGTTGTTGGAGACAGCAATGGTATTGTCGGATACGGACTAGGAAAAGCCCTGGAAGTAACAGATGCTATTACTAAAGGCATTGATGATGCCAAAAAGAATTTGGTTCGGGTGCCTGTTTACAAGGGGACAGTTCCTCATGAGGCAATCGGTAAGTTTGGTGGCGGTTTTGTGTTACTGAAGCCAGCTTCGGCAGGTACAGGGGTTATTGCAGGTGGTGCGATGCGTGCCGTTTTGGAAAGTGCCGGTATTCATGACGTTTTGGCTAAGTCCAAGGGCTCATCTAATCCGCACAATGTTGTTAAAGCTACTTTTGATGCGCTAAGTCAAATGAGAGATCCTTTAACGATTGCAAGGCAAAGAGGTGTGACATTAGACAAAGTTTTTAATGGATAAGATTATGAGTAAAGTATTAGTCACACAGATAAGAAGTACGATTAAGAGACCGAAAAGACAGGTATTAACTATACAGGCCTTAGGTTTAGGTAAAATAAATAGGACCGTTGAAAAGGAGTTGACTCCTCAGATAGCTGGTATGATTAATAAGGTAAAACACCTGGTAGACGTAAAAGAACTTTAAAGATGAAATTAGAATCATTAAAACCCGCTAAAGGAGCTACCGCAAAAAAGAAAATTATCGGTAGAGGTCAAGGAAGTGGTAGAGGCGGAACAGCTACTAAAGGGCACAATGGTGCTCAATCACGCGCGGGTTATTCGCGAAAAATTGGTTTTGAAGGAGGTCAGATGCCTTTGCAGCGAAGAGTTCCTAAGTTCGGATTTAAGAATAACAATAAAATTACATTTAAGGCCATCAATCTGGATGTGTTGGAGACTTTAGCGTTAGCAAAAAAGATTACCGATATTAGTACCGTTATATTGATTGAAAATGGACTTATTGGTAAAAGAGACGTCGTGAAGATATTGAGTAGAGGAGCGTTGACTACAAAAATTAATGTAAGTGCTCATAAGTTTTCTAAATCAGCTCAGGAAGCGATTGAAAAAATTGGAGGTACCGTAACTGCGCAAGCCTAAATGAAAAGATTTTTCAGTACTATAGCGAACATTTTTTCAATTGAAGAACTTAGAACAAGGATCTTAAACACCCTTGGTTTTCTAATGGTTTTCAGATTAGGTTCGTTCATTACACTGCCAGGAATCGATTCATCAAAATTAATTGATAATGCGGGTGGTATTTTTGGATTATTAGATACCTTTTTAGGCGGTGCATTTAGTAATGCGTCAATTTTTGGATTGGGTATCATGCCCTACATATCAGCCTCCATTGTATTGCAATTGTTGACAGTAGCTGTTCCTTATTTTCAAAAGTTGCAAAAGGAAGGCGACAGTGGCCGTAAGAAGATCAGTCAAATCACAAGAGTACTTACTTTGTTTATCTGCATGGCGCAGTCAGTAGCCTATCTTACTACGATACCTACAGAAGCGATTGTTTTGGAAGGTTTTTATTTTAAGATATCTTCTGTAATCATGCTGACCGCAGGTACAGTGTTTTGTATGTGGATTGGTGAGAAAATTACAGATAAAGGCATTGGAAATGGCATTAGTATGCTAATCATGATTGGTATTATCTCGAGATTCCCAGGAAGCATCGTTGCTGAAGCAATGTCTCGTGGAATTAGTCAAAGTCTCTTTTTTATCATTGAAATGATCATATTGTTTTTTGTAGTGATGGCCACAGTAGCATTGGTGCAGGCGGTCAGACGCATACCGGTACAGTATGCAAAGCAAGTTGTGGGGAACAAAGTTTATGGAGGACAGCGTCAATATATTCCCCTTAAAGTAAATAGTTCTGGTGTTATGCCTATTATTTTCGCTCAATCATTAATGTTTTTGCCTGCAATGTTGGGGGGCTTGTGGGCTGAGAATAGTGATACCGCTCAATGGGTGGTGGCGACCTTTTCAAGGGTAGAATCATGGCAGTACAGTTTGTTATTTGCAACGCTTATTATAGTATTTACTTTTTTCTACACAGCAATAACGATAAACCCAACGCAAATTGCGGATGATATGAAAAGAAATGGAGGGTTCATTCCAGGTATCAAACCTGGAAAACAGACTTCTGAATTTATCGATGGTGTACTGTCTCGAATTACGTTGCCAGGATCGGTTTTTTTAGCAATTATTGCCATTTTACCTGCCTTCGCAATTTTGGGGGGTGTTAGCAGAGGATTTGCTCAATTTTATGGAGGCACCTCTTTGCTGATTATGGTAGGAGTTATCCTTGATACGCTTCAACAAATTGAAAGCTATCTTTTGATGAGGCATTATGAAGGAATGATGAAATCTGGAAGAGTTAGAGGACGGTCTCAAAGCGCAGGAGTAGCATAATGGCAAAACAGACTTCCATAGAACAAGACGGAACTATTGTAGAGGCACTCTCCAATGCAATGTTTCGAGTACAACTAGAGAATGGGCATCAGGTTATTGCCCATATATCTGGAAAGATGAGAATGTTTTATATTAAAATATTACCTGGAGATCGTGTGAAGATGGAAATGTCTCCATATGATTTATCAAAAGGTAGAATCGTTTATCGATATAAATAGACAAGATGAAAGTAAGAGCATCAATAAAAAAGCGTAGCGTTGATTGTAAGGTTATCCGAAGAAAGGGTAAGCTTTATGTAATCAATAAAAAGAACCCTAAGTTTAAACAAAGACAAGGATAATATGGCCAGAATAGCAGGAGTAGATATTCCAGATGGAAAAAGAGGCGAGATAGGTTTGACCTATATCTTTGGGATTGGGAAGAGTTTAGCACAACGAATTCTAGAAGAAGCAGGCGTCGATGTAAATACGAAAGTACAAGATTGGTCTGAAGATGATGCCGTTAGGATTAGAGCGATTATTTCCGAAACAATTAAGGTTGAGGGTGTGTTGAAATCTGAGATTCAGTTGAGTATCAAGCGATTGATGGATATTGGATGTTACAGAGGACTGAGACATAGAAAGGGACTACCGCTAAGGGGTCAACGAACTAAGAATAATTCTAGAACTCGAAAAGGCAAGAGAAAAACTGTTGCTAACAAGAAGAAGGCGGTCAAGTAAAATAGAACAATGGCACAAAAAAGAAAAGATAAAGCAAAGAAGAGAGTAGTAGTGGTGGAGGCAGTTGGGGAGGCGCATATTCAGGCTACCTTCAATAACATCATCATATCGCTCACTAATACGCAAGGACAAGTAGTATCATGGGCGTCTGCAGGGAAAATGGGTTTTAAAGGATCCAAGAAAAATACTCCGTATGCAGGTCAGGTCGCTGCTGCTGATTGTGCTCAAAAAGCACATGAGTTTGGTTTAAGAAAAGTAGAAGTTTTTGTTAAAGGCCCAGGTGCTGGTAGAGAATCTGCTATAAGAGCAATTCAGAATGCTGGCATTGAAGTTTCAGCAATCAGGGATGTTACGCCGCTACCGCATAATGGTTGCAGGCCACCCAAAAGAAGAAGAGTTTAAATAATTCCAAAATACTAAGTAAATATGGCTAGATACAGGGGCCCTAAATCCAAAATATCCAGAAAGTTCGGCGAGCCAATCTTCGGACCAAGTAAGGCGTTACAAAATAAGGCCTACCCTCCGGGACAACATGGAAAGGGAAGAAGAAAGAAGCTTTCTGAATTTGCAGTTCAGCTTGCTGAGAAGCAAAAAGCTAAATACATGTATGGCTTATTGGAAAAGCAGTTTGCAAATGTTTTCGATAAGGCTTCTCGAAAGAGCGGTATTACTGGTGAAATTTTGCTGCAATTATTGGAATCGAGATTGGACAATACGGTCTATAGACTTGGTATAGCACCGACAAGAAGAGCTGCTCGTCAGCTGGTTTTGCATAAGCATATCACCGTAAACGGGTCTATAGTTAATATTCCGTCTTATACCTTAAGAAACAATGAAATTATCGCTGTTAGAGAAAGATCTAAGTCGTTAGAGTTGATTGCCAATAGTTTGGCATCTACTGCGACAAAAACTTTTTCATGGCTGGAGTGGAACAGTGCGGATTACACAGGAAAATTTTTAAATGCTCCCGTTCGAGAGGACATTCCTGAGAATATTAAAGAACAGCTTATTGTAGAGTTGTACTCAAAATAATGGATTTACTAAAAGTAAAAAAATAACGATATGTCAATTTTAGCATTTCAAATGCCTGATAAGGTAGCAATGGAGAAAGCGGATGATTTCCGAGGTCTTTTTACATTTAAGCCATTGGAAAGGGGCTACGGAGTTACTATCGGTAATGCCCTACGAAGAATTTTATTATCCTCTCTTGAAGGATATGCCATTACAGAGATTAGAGTACCGGGTGTGCTTCATGAGTTTTCAACCGTGAAGGGTATGGTCGAAGATGTCAGCGAATTGATTCTGAACCTTAAAATGGTGAGGTTTAAGAAAATCGCTGGTACTGACGATGGCAAAATAGTAGTAAAAGTGTCAGGTAAAGAAAAAGTTACTGCGTCAGATATTGGCATGGCAACTACTTCCTATGAAGTTTTAAATCCTGATCACGTGATTTGTACTCTTGATAGTACCGCGAAATTTGAGTTGGAATTGACTATTGAGAAGGGTAGAGGTTATGTAGCCGCAGAGGAGAATAAGCCAGAAGAGCAAAGATTCGGATCGATAGCTATAGATTCTATTTTCACACCTATCAAGAATGTGAAGTACAGTGTTGAAAACACCCGTGTTGAGCAAAAGACGGATTACGAGCAATTACTTATAGAAATAGAAACTGATGGTTCTATTCATCCGGAGAATGCACTTAAGGGAGCTGCTAATATTTTAATTCAGCATTTCATGCTATTCTCAGATCAAAGTATGATTCTTGAGTCTACGGCGAAGGGAGAACCTGAGCAGGTTGATGAAGAGTTGCTTCATATGAGAAAGCTGCTAAAAACTTCCTTGAACGATCTAGATTTATCTGTCCGGGCCTATAATTGCCTGAAAGCGGCAGAGGTACGGTCGTTGGGAGATCTCGTTAATTTAGAGATTTCTGAAATGATGAAGTTTAGAAACTTCGGTAAAAAATCTTTGGCAGAATTAGAGCAACTTGTCGTTGAAAAGGGATTGACCTTTGGGTTGGATCTTACTAAATACAAATTGGAGGAGGAATAATGAGACACGGAAAAAAAATAAATCACTTAGGAAGAACGGCTTCTCATAGAAGCGCGATGCTTTCAAATATGGCTTCTTCGTTGATTAAGCATAAAAGAATAACCACTACGGTAGCTAAAGCTAAAGCGCTTAGGAAATATGTAGAGCCTTTAATTACAAAATCAAAGGATAACTCAACTAATTCTAGACGGGTTGTGTTTGAGTATTTGCAAGATAAGGAATCGATAACCGAATTGTTCAGTGACATAGCTGAGAAGGTGGCCAATAGACCTGGAGGTTATACTAGGATTTTGAAGACTGGTTATAGACATGGTGACAATGCTGAAATGTGTATCATGGAGCTTGTTGACTACAATGAGTTAATGCTCGAAGAGGCTAAGCCAAAGGTGGGTAAGCGTGTGAGACGTGCCAAGGCAAAACCCAAAGCGGATCAATCAGAAGCTACTTCGGTAGTGGAAGAAGCTACCCTTGTAGAGGAAGATCATACCCCAGAAGCAAATACGGTGGATTCAGTCGTTGAAGTGGATGCAAGTGATGATGCTGTGCAGCAGACGGACTCATCCGGACCTGATGATGCCGAAGAAGCTTCGGATAAGGCAAGTGATGACGCCAAAAAAGATTAAGTTCTTGGTGAAAACGTTGTTAACATAAATTATAGTTAGGATTGAGGTAACTCAGTCCTTTTTTTTTATTGTGACCTCATGTTTATTGTTATTTTTGTGCGGTCGATTGAAAATTAACTGAATATATTGATATGAGTTCCCCTGAAAGAAAAAAAGCACTTCTGATGCTTGCCGATGGTTCCATCTTTGAAGGTTTTTCTATAGGTCATCAGGGCACATCGGGTGGTGAGATTTGTTTTAATACGGGGATGACTGGTTATCAGGAAATTTATACAGACCCGTCTTATTTTGGCCAAATTGTCATTAATACCAATGCACATATTGGTAATTACGGTGTGCATCTGGATGAGAATGAGTCTGATAAGCCCAAAATAAAGGGATTGGTCGTCAATGATTTCACCTATAATTACAGTCGCAATACTGCGTCTGGGGGATTAGATGATTACCTAAAATCTCATGGAACGGTAGGTATATCGGATATAGATACAAGAATGCTGGTGCGTCAGATCCGGAGCAAAGGGGCGATGAATGCCATCATTAGTTCTGATATTGATGACCTGATAAGGCTTCAAGAGGAACTTAATAAAATCCCAAATATGCATTCTTTGGAATTATCTAGTCAGGTGACCACAGAGCATCCTTATGAACTGGGAACATCTAATACTGGATTGAAGGTAGCCATATTGGATCTTGGGGTCAAACGATCGATTATTAATAATTTTATAGTTAGAAATTATCAGGTAAAGGTATTTCCGGCTAAAACGACATTTGCTCAAATGTCAGAATGGAAAGCGGATGGTTATTTTATTTCCAACGGACCGGGGGATCCCGCCGTAATGGATTACGCCGTGCGTACGGTTCAAGATATTTTAAATGTAAACAAACCCATCTTTGGAATTTGCTTAGGTAATCAATTGCTTGCTAGAGCGGTAAATATCGATACATTTAAAATGCACCATGGGCATAGAGGGTTGAACCATCCCGTAAAAAATCTCGTGACAGGTAAAAGTGAGATTACTTCTCAAAATCATGGATTTGCAGTTAACATGGAATCACTTAAGAATTCCAAATTAGCTGAATTGACACATGTTAATCTTAATGACCAATCAGTAGAGGGATTAAGATTGCTCAATGGGCTGGCCTTTTCAGTACAGTATCATCCGGAATCTACCCCTGGACCGCATGATTCAACTTATTTATTTGACGATTTCACACAATTAATTAATAACAAAAGATGAGTATCATAGAAAGCGTATTCGCAAGGCAAATATTAGATTCCAGAGGTAATCCCACGATTGAAGTGGAAGTAATTACTGAAAATGGCATAATGGGTAGGGCGGCAGTCCCGTCAGGAGCATCCACAGGAGCGCATGAGGCACATGAACTACGGGATGGTGACAAGACACGGTATTTAGGCAAGGGAGTCTTAAAGGCAGTAGCCAATGTGAATGAGATCATTGCACCTGAAATCATGGGTTACTCAGTTTTTGAGCAGAAAATTATAGATCAAATAATGATTGATCTCGACGGTACTCCCAACAAGAGCAATTTGGGAGCAAACGCTATCCTTGGGGTTTCTTTGGCTATTGCTAAAGCAGCTGCAGATGAATCAAGTCAGCCTCTTTATAGGTATTTGGGAGGGATCAATGCCCATGTATTACCTGTGCCTATGATGAACATCATCAATGGGGGATCACATTCTGATGCACCAATTGCGTTTCAAGAATTTATGATTCGTCCAATTGGGGCGAGTACTTTTAGTGAGGCCTTGCGAATGGGTGCTGAAGTATTTCACCATTTGAAGAGCATTTTAAAATCCAAAGGATTAAGCACCGCAGTGGGAGATGAAGGTGGTTTTGCTCCTAGCTTTGCTGGGGGAACTGAAGAGGCCTTGGATAGTGTGCTAATGGCGATAGACGCTGCAGGCTATCAAGCAGGTGAAGAAATCACAATTGCGATGGATTGTGCGGCTTCTGAGTTTTATGAAGGGGGTAAATACAACTATGCTAAGTTTGAAGGGACGACTGGTCAATCTAGATCGAGTGAAGAACAAGTGGCTTATTTAACCGAATTAATTGATAAGTATCCTATTGATAGTATCGAAGATGGTATGGATGAGAATGATTGGGCAGGTTGGAAAATGTTGACAGAAGCCATTGGTGCTAGATGCCAGCTGGTAGGGGATGATTTATTGGTTACAAATGTGAATTACCTGCAGCGCGCGATTGACGAAAAATGTGGTAATTCTATTTTGATCAAAGTAAATCAAATAGGTACGCTTTCGGAGACATTTGCAGCTATTGAAATGGCGCATAAAGCTGGCTGGACGGCCATAGTTTCTCATAGATCGGGAGAAACCGAAGATCATACAATTGCAGATATTGCTGTGGCATTGAATACAGGTCAAATTAAGACTGGATCTTTGTCCCGATCTGATAGAATGGCTAAGTATAATCAGCTACTTAGGATTGAGGAGGAGTTGGAAGAGTCAGCTGTTTATCCAGCTATCAAATAGTCATTAGCCGAAAAAAAAATCAGTCTTTGACTGATTTTTTTTTCCCATTCTGAAATGCATTAATGAATAATTTAAGGAAGTCAATCAGTTAAATCAGACTTTTCTAGACAAAAAATGCTAAAAAAAGACATCCACGAATAAATGACCTAATGATTTATTCTCAAATGATTTTCTACTTTTTTTATATTAGCTTTGATCATGGATGTATTTAATCAGATTCCAAAATATTTAAAGAGCTACTATGTCCTTGGGGGATTTTGTTTCTTTATGTGGTTATTGATATTTGATTCTAACGACATCTTAACTCAGTTGTCATTACGAAAAAAAGAGACTGATTTGCAAGAAACGAAAGCTTATTATCAATTAGAAATTGAGAAAGTAAAAGCAGATAGAGAGGCTTTATTCAATAATAAAGAATTACTTGAACGTATCGCACGAGAGAAGTTTTATATGAAGGAAGAAGGAGAGGATATTTATATTATAGTTGAGCAATAAGCAATGGAATTATCGGAATGGTCTGGGCTTAAATAAAAATTAAGATGAAAAGGCTGTTGTTAATTCTATTCATTTTGTCCCAAATACCAGCGCTTGCTCAGGAGAAAAAATTTTTCGATAAAATGTATTTTGGTGGTGGATTTGGTCTCAATTTTGATAAATCCTATTTTTCTTTTAATTTGACACCCTACGGAGCCTATAAATTGACAGAGAAATTTTCTGTTGGATTGGGGATCAATTATCAGTATTGGAATGATAAGCTGTATGAGGTTGATGCCAATAATTTTGGAGGTAATATCTTCAGCAGATATCGTTTGGCACGTCAATTATTTATTTCGGCCAAGCTAGAGTTTTTGTCTATTGAATTTGTCAGAAATGATAAGACCTCATATCGAGAAGGTTTTTATAATTTTCCTGTGGGTATTGGTTACGTTGTGCCCCTGTCAAAGTATGCATCTTTCTATTTGATTGGTCAATATGATCTCCTTTATGATACAACTACCAAAAACGGTGCTTATAACACTCCTTGGATTTTAGAAGGGGGTTTTGGAGTTGGCTTTTAGAGTTTGATCTGATACTGCTTGCTCAAGAACTGTAGGTCGTCAATTACAGGCTGGACTAGGGGAATACCTTCTTTTTTTCGAATTTTTTCCATTGTTCTTTCTGGATCTCCCGGGATGACCACTTTTTGGTTAGGGTCGATTGGTGCGGCATTCCTGAATCTTTGAATCCATTGGTCCATATGCTGCTTAAACTGGTCTGCTGGCCTAAATGCGTCAATTCTCATGGCGCCAAAAAAATGGCCTATTCCTGCTCCGACAGGATTAGGATCAGGATCTAGGAAAGCTACAAATGGGGGTACCCATGGTCCGTAATTAGCTCCAGAGAGGACTGCTGAGAAAATATCAACAATGCTGCCCAGTATAAAACCTTTGTGAGAGCTATGTTCTCTATCTCCGCCTAAGGGCAATAAGGCTCCTCCCTCCATGACACCGTTGACATTATTGGTTGCCTTACCATCTTTGTCTTGAATCCATCCCAATGGTGCTGTTTCATTTTTTCTTTGTAAGATCTCAAGCTTGCCATTTGCAGCCGTCGTGGTGGCCATATCCGCGACAAAAGGAGGCTCTTTTCCTGCTGGTATTGCTACCGAGATAGGGTTGGTTCCTAATAGTCGCTCTTTAGAAAAGGTAGGAGCGACTAAGGGACTTGCATTAGTCATTGAAATACCTATGCAATCCTCACTTAAAGCCATCATCGCATGATAACCTGCTATGCCATAGTGATTGGAATTTTTTACTGCAACCCATCCGGTACCTACTTTTTTTGCTTTTTCTATGGCGAGTCTCATCGCATAAGGCCCCACTACAAGGCCCAAGCCACTATCTCCATTGACTACGGCAGTACTCGGGGTTTCATGAGTGATACTTATTTGAGGAGTAGCATTGATTCTTTGCTTTTCATAAAGACGAACATAACCAATGAGTCGTGCGACTCCGTGTGAGTCAATGCCTCTGAGGTCTGCACTTAATAATACGTTAGCAGCCTCTAATGCTTGATCGGCAGGGCACCCAATAGCACCCAATAGCTTAATGGTAAAGTCAAATAAACGCTCATATGAGAAATAAGTCATATATTGATGTAAGTAGGTGAGGTATTTTGATGAATATGTTCTTCTATTGTTTTAATCAAAACGCCTTCCTTTAATGAATAAGATGAAATCCTGATATTGGTTAAGTTTAATTTAGATAAGATAAATTCAATCAAAACAGAAGCTACTACAATCATGTCTACCCGAAGGGCAATCATACCCGGAATGGCCATTCTTTCTTCTTTATTTTTAATAATTAACTCGGAAAATATCTCTTTGAATGCAGAAAGCGTCATTGGTAATTCTGTTACCTTTTCGCCAACAGGTTGACTTGTTTTTAATTGCTGAATTTCACTTAAGGTATCAAATGTTCCAGATGAACCAATAAGCGTGGTCGGTTTGAATTTTTCACAGGCTTCAAATAATGAGGTTAGATTGCGCTCCAAAAATATTTTTAGTTCCTTGATCTCAGCAGGTTCAATAGGATCTGTTTTATGAAATTTCTCGAGCATTCTTTGCCCACCGATTTCAAAACTTTCCATCCAAAGTGGTTCGTGTGCATTAGCGATAATGAATTCTATGCTTCCCCCGCCAATATCCATAATAAGACTTATTTCTGGCCCTATTTGAAGGGCTTTACTGACCCCATAGTGAATATAAGTAGCTTCCTCAATCCCACTAATTATTCTAGGATTTAATCCTACTTCCTTTTTGATTCGATCAATGACTTGTTGTCCGTTAAGGGCATTTCTAAGCGCACTGGTACCAATTGCAAAAACCTCAGAAATATTGGCGGCGACTATTTTTTCTTTAAAAGCGGTAAGGGTCTTGAGACAACGTTCGATGGCTTCTTCATTGATGAGTCCTTCATTAATGCCATTTTCTCCAATTTTGACTGCGACTTTCTCTTTGTGAACGACATCAAAGGACGTTCCATTTACGGCTACTAGTAGCAAATGAAAGGTATTTGTTCCCATGTCAATAATTGCGAGATTCATAGGCTTAATAATGACTTCGCGAATTTAGAGGTTTAGCAAATAACTACCTAATATCAATATACTAAAGCGTCTATTTTCTTGTGAATCAAATAGAGCAGACTAAATGATTTCAACATATATTTGATGAATGTCGCCATGCAAGCGCATTTATTCATCTGTCTAAGAAAAAATGAAAACAAAAAAGGAGAAAGAGGCTTATTTAGCTTTACAAAATCAGATGGCCTTATTGGGAGGAGGAAAAAACAGGATTGCAGCACAGCACGCTAAGGGAAAACTTACTGCTCGAGAGCGAATTCACTTACTTTTGGATCAAGGGTCTTTTCAAGAAATAGATAAATTAGTGACGCACCGGTCCAAGGATTTTGATTTGGACCAACAGATCATATTGGGAGATGGCGTCATCACAGGTTTCGGTAAAGTTGTGGGGCGTCTTGTATTTGTATTTTCTCAGGATTTTACGGTGTTTGGTGGATCATTATCCGAGACTCATGCCGAAAAAATAGTCAAGATCATAGATATGGCAATGAAAAATGGAGCGCCTATAATCGGACTTAATGACTCGGGAGGTGCCCGTATTCAGGAGGGGGTGGTTTCATTAGGTGGTTACGCAGATATATTTTATCGAAATACCAGGGCTTCAGGTGTCGTTCCACAGCTATCTGCTGTTATGGGGCCTTGTGCAGGCGGGGCAGTATATTCACCTGCCTTAACCGATTTTGTTTTTATGGTAGATCAGACGAGCTATATGTTCGTGACGGGACCCAATGTGGTAAAGACGGTCACCCAGGAAGAAGTCTCTTCGGAAGCGCTTGGGGGTGCTCATACGCATGCATCTAAAAGTGGGGTGACTCATTTTACTTCACACAATGATGCCGCCTGTATTATGGATATAAAAAGGGTACTGAGTTATATACCTTCCAATTGTGAAGACCAACCCCCCATGGTGTCTTATGAGCCCCTTAGCGACAATGAATGGCGGCCTTTGTTGGATAACATCTTGCCAGACAACCCTAGTCAACCCTATGAAATGAGAGAGGTCATCATGGGAATTATTGATGAGGAAAGTTGGCAAGAAGTTCAACCCGAATTTGCCGAGAATATTTTAATTGGTTTTTCGAGAATTGCTGGGCGCAGCATTGGTATTGTGGCGAATCAACCAATGAGTTTCGCTGGTGTTTTGGACATAAATGCAAGTAAAAAGGCGGCAAGATTTGTTCGTTTTTGCGATGCCTTTAATATCCCACTTTTGGTACTAGTCGATGTTCCTGGTTTTTTACCAGGTACCGATCAGGAGTGGAATGGCATTATTTCAAATGGAGCCAAGTTATTATACGCATTTAGTGAAGC
This sequence comes from Flammeovirgaceae bacterium, assembly GCA_013204595.1. Taxonomy (GTDB): domain Bacteria; phylum Bacteroidota; class Bacteroidia; order Cytophagales; family Cyclobacteriaceae; genus UBA4465. Next base: position 41,684 of record JABMNK010000110.1, on the reverse strand, counting down.
AACGGTGCCAAGAGTGACGGTAATTACTCGTAAGGCCTATGGTGGGGCTTATGATGTAATGAATTCCAAGCATATTGGTGCAGACCTTAATTTTGCTTGGCCTATGGCCGAAATTGCCGTGATGGGGGCAAAAGGCGCTTCAGAAATCATCTTTAAAAAAGAGATCCGTGAGGCCAAGAATCCTCAAGAAAAGCACCAAGAAAAAGTAGATGAATACATTGATAAATTTGCGAATCCCTATCATGCTGCGGCTAGAGGTTATGTGGATGAAGTAATTTTCCCAAGAGAAACTCGGGATCGATTGATCAAGGCGTATGAAGTGCTAGAAAATAAGGTAGATTCACTACCACGCAAAAAACATGGAAATATTCCGCTGTAATGGGCGAATTTAAATGGTGAGGCTTTTGTTGAACTCACAACGATTTCCTTTAATTTTGATTTATAAAACCAAGAGTATTGAAAAATCAGAGAGTAGCAATTATTACAGCGGCAAGCAAAGGAATAGGTGCGGCATGTGCAAGACGCTTAGCCTCTGATGGTTATAAGCTGGTGTTGATGTCCAGATCGGATGATCTCTTTTCCTTTTGCGATCAATTAAATGCTAGACCGATCATGGGATCTGTAGAAAACGAGAAGGATTTGGAAAGACTTGTCAATTTTACTTATGAAAAATACGGTCGAATCGACGCAGTTATTTGTAATTCAGGACACGCCCCAAAAGGGTCATTACTGTCGCTTAAAGACAATGATTGGCAGAAAGGTGTTGACCTATTGATGATGCCAATCATTCGACTGGCCCGTGCTATTGGCCCTATTATGGCCCGACAAAAAAACGGCTCATTTGTTAATATTTCAACTTTTGGCGCCAAAGAGCCTTCTTTAAACTTCCCTGTTTCTTCAGTCATTCGTTCGGCTATTTCCAGTTATTGCAAGCTATTTGCTTCCGAACTGGGTGCAGATAATGTGAGAATGAATAATATCCTTCCTGGGTACATCAATTCCTATCCAGCCGATGAGAATACCATCAATAGCATTCCTATGTTGCGCCAAGGAAGCCCAGAAGAGGTAGCAGAACTCGCGTCATTTTTGATTTCTGAAAAATCAGCCTATATAACTGGACAAGATTTTTTAATAGATGGAGGGCTTACCAAATCAATTTAATTTATTTATCATATATGGATCAGCAAAGCAAAGATTTCTTATTTAAGTATTTAAACAATCCTTCTCCTACCGGATTTGAAGAGGGGGGTCAACGTATTTGGCTAGACTATGTCAAACCCTATATCGATGAGTATATTTCGGACACCTATGGGACGGTGGTAGGTGTGGTAAATCCAAAGGCGGCATACAAGGTGGTTATTGAGGCACATGCAGACGAAATCTCTTGGTTTGTGAACTACATTGATGATAAAGGGTATATTTATGTAATCAGAAATGGAGGATCTGATCATCAGATTGCGCCTTCTATGCGCGTAAATGTTCACACGCGAAAAAACGGGATTGTGAAGGGGATTTTTGGTTGGCCAGCCATACACGTAAGAAAAGAAAAAGAAGACGCACCTACATTGAAAAATATATTTATTGATGTAGGAGCGTCTAATAAAGAGGAGGTTGAGGCAATGGGCATTCACCCAGGTACCGTGATTACGTTTACGGATGAATTGATGGAGTTGGGTGACAAATATTATACGGGAAGAGCGCTTGATAATAGGATTGGGGGATTTATGATTGCCCAAGTACTGCGCAAAATAAAAGACGAAGGAATACAACTGCCCTTTGGTTTATATGTGGTAAATGCAGTGCAGGAAGAAATAGGATTACGAGGAGCAGAAATGATTTCTAGGAGAATTAAGCCAAATGTTGCCATTATTACGGATGTGACACATGACACTAATTCTCCTATGTATGATAAAAAAAATAGCGGTGATATTTCTGTAGGAAAAGGCCCAACGCTTAGCTATGCACCAGCCGTTCAGCAAAATTTGCGTGATTTGATTGTGGCAGTTGCTGAGAAAAACAATATCCCCTTTCAACGTCATGCCTCTTCAAGGGTAACAGGAACCGATACTGATGCGTTTGCATATTCAGGAGACGGGGTTGCCTCGGCTTTGATTTCATTACCCTTAAAATACATGCATACGACCGTAGAAACAGCGGCAAAAGAAGACATTACCCAAGTAATTAATTTAATCTTTGAAACGCTCAAAAGTATCGAAGAAGGCCAAGATTTCAGGTATATTAAGTAGGTCCCTTGATTAAAATAGCGCAAGATCCTTTATATCAAAAAATCAATAGGGCTATAGGCCAGTCCATTGTTGATTTTGGAATGATCGAATCAGGCGATAAGATATTGGTTGCCATAAGTGGGGGTAAGGACAGTTTATGCATGTTGTATTTTCTCCAAGAATTTCAGAGAAAAGCGAAAATAACATTTGATATTCTTGCCGTCAATGTGGATCAGAAGCAACCAGATTTCCCAATCCACGTCTTACCTGATCTTTTCAAGAGGTGGGGTGTCGCTTATCAAATAGTGGAGCAAGATACCTTTAGCGTAGTGAAATCCAAGACACTTCCTGGCAAGAGTTATTGCTCATTGTGTAGCAGACTGCGAAGGGGGATCTTGTATGATGCCGCAAGAAGGTTTGGCTGCAATAAAATTGCTTTGGGTCATCATAGGGATGATGTGCTGGAGACTTTTTTGATGAACTTATTTTTTTCTGGACAATTAAGTGCGATGCCGGCAAACTATCTGATTCAAGCGGAAGATTTGCATGTGATCAGACCGTTATTTTCAGTGCATGAAGATTGGATTGAGGACTTTGTTCAGGCTCAAAAATGGGCTATTATTCCCTGTAATCTTTGCGGTTCTCAAGAAAACATGAAAAGGCAGGAAATGAAAGCCTTATTGGAGCAGCTGCAAGAACAACACCCGCGATTAAGGGAAACAGCTTTTGGGGCCTTGCAAAATATTGAGCCTCGGTTTCTTTTTGATAAAAAATTATGGAAGCATGATGTTCCTAAGGCATAAACTGATCATAGATGGATTTAAAAATTAAAGATAAGGTAGCGTTTGTTGCCGCTTCAAGTCAAGGACTGGGTTATGCAGTGGCCAAGGAACTATTACAGGAAGGATGCCACGTCATTATTTCAGGTAGAGATGCCAAAAATTTAGAACATGCGGCTCAGACCTTGGCTGATTTTGGAAAAGGCAAGATATTGGCTTTGGCGGGAGATGTATCCAATGAAGCAGATCGCAATCGGATGATCAAAGCGGCTCTAGATGAATTTAAGACCGTGAATATTTTGATAACGAATTCGGGAGGGCCACCCTCAGGGAATTTCGATCAATTTTCATTGGATGATTGGGAAGCCGCATATCATTTGCTTTTGGCCAGCACTGTGGCCTTAATCAAGGGATTTTTGCCCCAAATGAAAGCACAAAAATGGGGAAGAATCGTAGCCATAACCTCTCAGGCAGTTAAGCAACCCGTTGATGGATTGATTCTTTCGAACAGTGTGCGAGCCGCCGTATCTGGATTAATCAAAAGCCTTTCCAATGAGCTCGGCGCTTATCATATTACCGTCAATAACCTCATGCCTGGATCTACTGAAACGGGAAGGTTACAAAATTTACTGAAGGTCAACCCTTCCTTTAAGGACAGCACCAAAAATATACCTTTGGGTCGCTTTGGACAACCTGAAGAGTTCGCGGCAGCTGTTGCTTTTTTTGTCAGTGAACGTGCTAGTTACATTACAGGTACGTCATTGGCTGTTGATGGAGGAAGTATAAAAAATATTTTATAACCTCTATTAATTTGCAGAATCAATTACGTTACTGAAGTCTTAACTTAAATTTCAATTTTGAGCTTTTTAATCTTAGAACTACCTGATGGAAGTAAGTCAACAATATAAATCCAGTCGTACTCGTCTTCTTCAAGGTCTGTGAATTCACTTCCTGTAATGGCATTGACCAACCTAGGTGTTGTATTGGAATGACCTACAATGACGACTGTTTTTCCGCTATATTTTTTGACTATGTCTTCTGAAAAGGCATCTAATTGATCGGCTGAATAAGTGTAGATATCAATTAACTTACTATTAGACAATGGTTTAACCGTATCCATAGTTCGCCGAAAGGGTGTTGAATAAATAGCATCAATGGGCACTGCTTCTAGGAACTTAGATAAATGGTTTGCGCGCTTTAATCCTTTGCTAGAAAGATCAGGATCAGCACTCGTTTCAGTCATTTTTTCTGCATGCCGCATCAAAATAAAGGTCGTGATAGTTGTTTTATTTGGCGCACAAGCAAAGATCAATAAGATCAACGGTAGTATTTGAAAGCAGCTTTTATAAATATATTTCATCGTTTTTCAAGCTTATTTGAATTGAATACCTACTGAATTTAAATGATCCCAAAAGCCAGGATAAGATTTCTTGACCACTTCTATATCTTGAATTTGCACATCTCTCTGCATACAAATAGGGGCAAAAGCCATGGCCATCCGATGATCTTCATAGGTATGTATGCTAGAGATGACTTCTGGCAGCAATCCTGGGAGAAGTTTCCAGCTATTTGCCTCTTCTATCAGGGTTGCGCCTAACTTGACCAATTCGTTTTTCATGGCCATGATGCGATCAGTTTCTTTTATTTTAAGACTTTCTAATCCTGTCATGATCAAGGTAATACCCTTTACCGCCGCCACGACCATTACGGTTTGGGCCAAATCTGGGCATTTTTTAAAATCAATGAATTGTTCGTCGTCCTGCACGGCAATATTGTCTAACTGGACTTCGTCTGATAGGTATTTTGTTTTCACACCCATCTTAGCCATAATAGTAGCAATTTGCTGATCTCCTTGAAAGCTTTGGGCGCGAAGACCTTTAAGGGTGATCTGACCATTTTTGCTTAGCGCAACCATACTATACCAATAACTCGCTCCGGACCAGTCACTTTCAATGGTATAGGATTGGACTTTGTAAGGTTGCTTTTGAATTTTTATTGTTTGATCATCCCATGAACTTTTTACACCAAAATGAGCCATCAGCTTTAAAGTCATTTCAATATAGGGTTGGGAGAATATTTCACCAATCAAGGCAATTTCAATCCCTTTTGGAAGGGTAGGGCCTATCATCAATAGTGCGCTGATGTATTGACTGCTTACGTTTCCAGGAATTTCAATATGCTGAGTAATAGGCTTTCCTTGAATAGCATTAATTTCCAATGGAGGAAAACCCTCTTCTTCTAAATATACGATGTTTGCACCTAAGGACCTTAGGGCATCCACCAAAAGTTTAATGGGGCGCTCTTTCATTCGTTCAGATCCTGTAATGATTTGTCCCGAACCTTTTACCGCTAAATAGGCAGTACAGAACCGCATGGTCGTTCCGGCATCTAGCACATCCCATATAGAATTATTTTCACAGAGCAGTCGGTTCATGGTTTGAGTGTCTCGGGCATCCGATAGATTTGATAATTCTAGAATATTACCAGATAATGCATTCATAATTAAGACCCTATTACTTTCACTTTTTGAAGAGGATAAGGTGATGATACCGTTTAATGAACCTTGAAAATGTGATAAATGATGGTTCATAGAGTTATATATTTTTTAATTAATGACCTTCTCATTGTTTTTGCAAAATCATTGCATCATTAATTTTTGGTTTTATAAGATTGATAAAATTGAATGGCATTTAAAATGTCGTCATCGTTCACCACTATGTCAAATAGGCAACTCCCGGGCCCATTAATCAGTGAAAACATGACCATAGCGCCTTGATTTTTTTTATCTTGACTCAATAAAGATTTAATCCTCTCAAAGGTTGGAAATGTTGCTATTCTTTCAAATACACTATCGATATAGCTGATAATATCTTCAAAATGTTTTTTTTCAATGAGCTTCAATTCATAGGCCATTTGGGCTTCTAAGATCATTCCAGCAGCGACTGCTTCACCATGTAGCAAGTCTCTATGCGTCTCTAGATGCCATGTCTCAATAGCATGACCGAGGGTATGACCAAAATTCAATATTTTCCTAAGCCCTTTTTCATGAGGATCTTTTTTGACCACATCGGATTTGATCATTACGGATTTTTCAAGGAGCAGATTCCAATCAAGATTGAGTGCAAATGGCTTTTCTCGAATTTCTTGCCAATAGGATTCATCGTAGATGAGCCCATGTTTAATAGCTTCAGCAAACCCTGATTTTAATTGACGTATAGGGAGCGTTTTTAGGAAATTTTGACATAGGATGATGGCGTCAGGATCTTGAAAAACACCGATATGATTTTTTAAACCATTGAAATCTATCCCTAGCTTACCGCCAATACTCGCGTCTACCTGAGAGAGCAGGGTCGTTGGGATGTTGATAAACCTAATTCCTCTTTTATAGGTTGCGGCGGCAAAGCCTCCCATGTCACCAATGACCCCACCTCCGAGATTAATCAAAACAGATTTGCGCGTACTACCCATGGCGGTTAATTGTTCCCAAATAAAGCTGCAAGTATCAATGATTTTGTTTTTTTCACCGCTTTCGATCTCGATTACTTGAAGGTTTTCAATGTCGGCAAAGAAGGGCAAGCAATAGTTAAAAGAATTTTCATCTACCAGTATTGCAACCTTATCAGGATTAAACTGAGCTAGACAGTTTTTCAAGGTTTGCTGAGGATCTTCGGTAAAATATATATTGGCAGGAAACGAATTCATTTGGCAAAATTACAAGTCTTTTTAATACTTTGATAATGGGACTATATATATCGTTTTGACCCTTATTATCTTTGCTAAATAAATACCTATTTTTATGAGCAGATGTCTTTAAATTTCGATGACACCAAGGTAGCATTCCAAGCCAAATCTAAGAGTGGTTTAATGCTATCGTTTCTTATTTTTTTGAGTATGTATCGTCCTTGGGTCGTATCATTAGGGACTTCTATCATAAGTCTTGCGTTAAAATGGCACTTACCCATTAAGTGGGTGATACGAGGGACTTTTTTTGAGCAATTTTGTGGAGGGGAGTCTATTGCAGATTGTCAAACTAAAATCAAACAATTAAATCAATTTAACGTCAAAACGATATTAGATTATTCGGTGGAGGGGCAGGAATCTGAGAAAAGTTTTGATCATACGCTAAAAGAAGCCATGAATGCGGCACATGCGGCACAATCTGAAGAAGCCATACCATTTTGTGTATTGAAAATGACCGGACTGGGTTCTAAATCTGTAATGACCAAAATTCAGGCAGGTGTGAGGTTGACCCCACTAGAGCGTCAGGGGTTTGATCGTTTTAAGGAAAGGGGACATCAAATAGCAGCTGAAATTGCAAGTTTAAATCAACGTTTACTGATAGATGCGGAGGAAAGTTGGTATCAAGATGTGGTGGATGACTTTTGCTATGAACTAATGTTGACGCATAATCAAAAACAGCCGGTTGTCTACAATACGTATCAATTTTATAGACATCAAATGCTGAACAATATGAAGGCTGGATTTGCTAAAATGCATGAGTCAGGCTGCTATTTTGGCGCTAAGATTGTACGAGGTGCTTATATGGAGCAAGAAAGGAATCGGGCACAAGAAAGAGGGTATGTGGATCCGATTCAACCCAACAAAGAGGCAACTGATCGGGATTATAATGAGGCGTTAAGATTTGCCATTAAAAATCTAGACCATTTTTCTGTTTGTGTGGGTACGCACAATGAAGAATCAAGTCGGCTTTTGGTGAATTTAATGCATGAAAATAAAGTGAAAAATAATGATCAAAGATTGTTTTTCGCGCAGTTGTTGGGGATGAGTGACAATATATCCTTTAAATTGTCACAAGAAGGATATAATGTAGCAAAATATGTACCCTATGGTCCGGTCGAGAAAGTGATACCCTATTTGTTCAGAAGGGCAGAGGAAAACACTTCAGTCAAAGGGCAGACTAGTCGAGAGCTTATGTTGATAAGAAAAGAAATAAATAGAAGAAAATTAAATAAATAATGCAATTAAGTGAGCAAGAACTAATACGTCGTAAGGCCAGAATAGAATTAATGGATATGGGAATAGATCCTTATCCACCCCATTTGTTCCCTGTTAATTTTACGAGTAAAGAGATCATCGACACCTTTGATTCTTCGGATCAAAAATTCAAGAATATTTCGTTAGCAGGACGAATGATGAGCAGGCGAATTATGGGTTCGGCTTCCTTTGCCGAAATTCAAGACGATTCTGGTAGAATACAGATTTATATTCGACGTGATGATATATGTCCCGATGAGGACAAATCATTTTACAATGAAGTATTCAAGAAAAAACTAGACATAGGCGATATCCTAGGGATCCAAGGATATGCATTTATCACCCAAGTAGGAGAAATCTCCATACACGTCACTTCTTTAAAAGTTTTGACAAAGTCATTGCGACCGCTACCGATTGTGAAAGAAACGGAAGACGCTGATGGCAACAAAAAAACATGGGATGCATTTACTGATCCGGAGCAGCGTTATCGACAGCGCTATCTTGATCTCATCGTCAATCCGGAGATAAAAGAGGTTTTCAGAAAGCGATCATTATTAGTCAATACCATTAGAGATTTTTTAAATAATTTGGGTTACTTGGAAGTGGAGACACCGATTTTGCAACCCATTCACGGGGGCGCCGCCGCTCGTCCGTTCGAGACCCATCACAATTCTTTGGATATGACATTGTACTTAAGAATTGCCAATGAGCTTTATTTAAAAAGGCTCATTGTAGGTGGATTTGATGGGGTCTATGAATTCGCAAAGGATTTTAGAAATGAAGGAATGTCCAGATTTCATAATCCGGAGTTCACTCAAGTCGAATTATACGTTGCCTACAAAGATTATTTCTGGATGATGGATTTAATGGAACAAATTGTGGAGCAAATAGCACTAAATTTAAATGGGAGCACAAAGGTTACTGTCGGGGACCACGTGATAGACTTTAAAAGGCCTTGGAAGCGATTTACCATGTTTGAGGCAATAGAACATTTCACGGGTATAGATATTTCAGCAATGCAAGAAGCAGACCTTCGCAAAGCGGCAAAGGAATTAAAGGTGCCAGTGGATGAAACGATGGGTTATGCTAAATTGATTGACGAAATTTTCGGTGAAAAATGTGAAGCAAAATTGATTCAGCCGACCTTCATTATTGATTATCCTGAGGAAATGTCACCGTTGACTAAAAAACACCGTACTAAGCCAGGGTTGGTTGAGCGATTTGAAGCTATTTGCAATGGCAAGGAAATCATGAACGCCTATTCAGAATTAAACGACCCCATTGATCAGCGTAAGCGATTTGAAGATCAGCTAGAACTTGCCAATAGGGGTGACGAGGAGGCCATGCTGATGGATGAAGATTTTTTAAGGGCCTTGGAATATGGCATGCCTCCGACATCAGGAGTAGGTTTGGGAATTGACCGATTGACCATGATCATGACCAATTCTGCATCTATTCAAGATGTTTTATTTTTTCCACAAATGAGACCTGAGCGAAAGGCGAAATTGGCGTCAGACGCAGATTTTATTAACAAAGGCGTTGGGGTTGCTTATATACCACTCTTGCGAAAGGCAGGAATCCAGACGCTAAGTCAGTTGAAGGAAGCACCATTAAACAAATTGCACAACGATGTCTGCGGCGCAAGAAAGCAACTAAAGTTAAATGAGTTACAAAATCCGACCAAAGAGGAAGTAGCAGCTTGGATTCAAGCTTGATTTTATAAGTGGATTAGTTTGATGAGTCATCGTCCAGGATGTTTGGGCTAGGAAAGGCCAGAAATAACGCCATTGGCATCGATGTCAATTTGTTCAGCAGCAGGTATTTCAGGTAGTCCGGGCATTCTGAGCATCTTACCGGTGATCGGGATTAAGAATCCTGCACCGGCGGCTATTTCCATGTCGCGTACGGTGATGCCAAAGTGAGTCGGCCGCCCAACTAGGTCTACATTGTCAGAGAGCGAACTTTGAGTTTTGGCCATACAAATAGGCAAGTGCTGGTAATTTAATGTCATAGCCCGTTTGATGATACTTTCGGCTTTTGGTAAATATTCGATTTTAGAAGCACCATAAATATCCTTAGCGATTGCAGAAATTTTATCTTTAATAGACCAGGTATTTTCGTAAGTAGGCTTGTAAGTACCTTTACAATTGGCTACCGCTTCTACTACCAATTCAGCCAGTGCTGAGGTACCTTTGCTACCTAAGGCCCATCCATCACTAAGTGCTACAGGCACATCAATTTCTTTACAATGGTTTTTAATAAGTTCTATTTCTTCTAGGGTATCTGTACTGAATTTATTGATGGAGACTACGATGGGAATCCCGAACCGTTTGAGATTTTCGACATGTTTATCAAGATTGGCCATTCCTTTCACTAAGGCGGTGTTATTAGGTTTGGTCAATTCATTTTTCGGAACACTACCATGGTATTTGAGGGCTCGTACCGTAGCGACCAAAACCACTGCTTTTGGGGATATCTTTCCGTAGTGACATTTGATATTATAAAATTTCTCTGCTCCTAGATCTGCTCCAAATCCTGCTTCCGTGACGACGTAATCTGCGGAAGACATTCCCATTTTAGTAGCGATTAGGGAGTTTGTTCCTTGTGCGATATTGGCAAAAGGACCACCATGAATAATGGCAGGATTTCCTTCTAAAGTTTGAACTAAATTTGGCTTGATGGCATCTTTTAGCAGAGAAGCCATTGCACCTTGTGCGTTAAGGTCCTTTGCATAAATGGCCTGACCATTGAAGGTGTCGCCAATATATATGTTGGCGAATTTTTCCTTGAGATCGGACAGATCCTTGGCAAGGCATAAAATCGCCATTACCTCGGATGCCGCGGTAATATTGAATCCAGATTCTCGAGGGAATCCCCCTTCCTTGCCCCCCAAACCGGATACAATATTTCTAAGTGATCGATCATTCATATCCATGACCCATTTCCAGGTTACCGTTCTTGGATCGATACGCAAATTTCTAGTTTTGCTTTGCACATTGTTACCGATCAAGGCGGAGAGCAAATTATTGGCTTTTTCGACCGCTGCAAAATCCCCAGTAAAATGTAGGTTGATGTCTTCCATTGGAATGACTTGTGAATAGCCACCACCGGTCGCCCCCCCTTTCATACCAAATACGGGCCCCAATGAAGGCTCTCTAAGCACGGCAATCGTTTTTTTTCCAATCCTGTTGAGGCCATCTGCGAGCCCCACAGTTGTGGTTGATTTTCCTTCACCGGCAGGTGTAGGTGTAATGGCTGTGACCAAAATTAAGTTGCATGACTTGATCTTATTTTCGTCAATAAGATTTATTGGTAATTTTGCTTTGTACTTGCCATAATGTTCCAATACGTTAATGTCAATATTAATAGATTGGGCTATAAGGTCAATGTTTTTTGGGGTGATGCTTTGAGCTATTTTTAAATCTGGATTCATTATTGTTTATTTGTTATCGCACTCTAAAAATCTACGATTAATGACGGATATTTTTTAGGAGATTTTTATTTTTAATCTCCTAAAAAATAAAGATTGTAATTTAGTAATTATTATTGGATAAAAAATAAGAATATTATATCAATGGAAGCCTATATAAGTGCCCTTAATTACGCTATACCATTTTTTTTAGTTTTGATTTTAATTGAAGCTTTGGTAGCTCAAAAAAAAGGACTACATGTTATCCGCGGTATGGATACATTGGCAAGCTTAGTGTCGGGTGTCACCAATGCCATTAAAGACGTACTAGGACTGACCGTAGTCATTGTCTCTTATGGTTGGATGGTAGATCATCTTAGTTTGATTAAAATTGAAGCAACATGGTTGGTTTATTTGATTGCCTTTGTTGGGCTCGATTTTTCGGGCTACTGGGTTCATTTCATCTCTCATAAGGTGAATTATTTCTGGAACCATCATTTAGTTCATCATAGTAGTGAAGAATTTAATTTGGCTTGTGCCCTCAGGCAGTCTATTTCCAATTGGTTTTCTATCACTTTTGTTTTTTTATTGCCTACGGCTTTACTGGGAGTGCCTGTAGCGGTGATAGGTATTGTGGCACCACTTCATTTATTTGCCCAATACTGGTACCATACCCGACTTATTGGTAAACTAGGTATTTTGGAACATATTTTAGTTACGCCTTCTCATCATAGAGTTCATCACGCCATCAATGATCAATACATTGACAAAAATCTAGGTCAAATATTTATTTTTTGGGACAAACTTTTCGGAACTTTCCAAGTCGAATTAGCTGATGTTCCTCCCGTTTATGGGGTAAAAAAAGCAGTGCGTAGTTGGAATCCTTTTATCATTAATTTCATCCATCTGTGGCAGTTAATTAAGGACGCCTACCGAACGCAATCATGGTTGGATAAATTTGTCATTTGGTTGAAGCCAACAGGTTGGAGACCGCAAGATGTAATGGAGAAATATCCGATTCAACTGATAGAGAATCCATACCATATGACTAAGTATGATCCAGTATATCCAAAGTTTTTTCAATTGTGGTCATGGTTTCAATGGACGATGATATCTATCATCACCATGATCATATTCAATAATGCTTCTTCTATTGGTTTCTTGGGCTTGCTGTGTTACGGAGGGTTTAGCTTTTTGTCAATTGCTAGCATGACCATGCTTATGGACAAGAATAGCTACGCACTTTTATTTGAGGGGATCAAAAATATGATTGCTCTAGTGCTAATTTTTACCTCTGGAGATTGGTTTGAGATCAATTCAGTGATCACACATGGAGCTATTTTGATTGCACTATATCATGTTTTGTCAATGATTGTTGTGGCCTATTTCCATCGTATGTTTTCTAGTGTCCGTTGAGTCTTCGATAATGTCCATAATCAAGCCTGGAAGCGTATGATTTCTTAAAGAAAATCTTGAAAACTTTTCCTTTTTTGAAGTTTAAGATCTTGCAATAAGGCTGATTTTGGTCTAATTACTAGATTAAAAGACTGATTTCTACCAAAAGGAATCCAATTAAAACTTAGCTGCCAACAATGCAAATCTCGATTGATACCCACACTTGTTTGAGTGAATTTATTTTTTTCAAAGTCGTATCCTGAACGAAAATTAACTTTGGTTTTCGGTGTCAGGCTAAAATCCCCAGTAAAGCTCATCGTTTGCTGAATGCCAGACTCAAGTAAGCCAACTTGGGTTACATTGACGGAATAAGAAAGGCGCAAACTCCAAGGAATATTGAAATTCACATATTCATTTGGGTTTTTATAAATATACTCAAGATCAGCCTCATCTTGTAATCCTATATTTTCATTTTCTTCAAAACCAGTCGGGTCTTGATAGTTTCTTAGGTCACGAGAATTAGTTTCTGGACTTTCTTTGCTTCCCTTAGGCTTTAAATTTAAACTTATGGAGGTGTTATATCTAGACAAATTACCCAACCCGTTCCCATTTTGCCAAGTAAATCGATCAATTCGTTCTTGCCTCGTGACTATTCCTTCTTCATTAGTCGTCAACCCATTATAAACGTAAGGATCAATAGTTCCAGAAAAATTCATACTCAATTTGCCCTTAAAAAAACTAGTTCGAGTGGATAGACTGATGTTGGATAGGTTAAAGGAATCAGCGGCAAAATTATAACCACTTCCAAACGAGAGATTGTCGAACAATTTGATTTTTTTAGTGCCCAGGCCCGTAGTATCATTCTTGTCCTTAACTTTAATTTCTAAATTATTTTGAAGTCCAAAACTCATGGTTTTGCTCGGGGCACCGGTTGGGGATCCATACGCAAATTGATGATATTTGGACATGAGCACTGAATCTCCTTTTTCATTTTTTTGAACCCACTGATAAACGCCACCCTCGCCTTTCACAAAATCAGGACTATAGCTAAATGAGACTGAAGGTGTTAAGACATGTCTAATTGCTTGCACATAACTTTCGGACTTAAAAAACTTTGTGCCGTAAATAATGGTGCTTAGAGAGGTGCCTGTATTCCAAGAATTAGTGCGTGAGAATTTCTGAAGGGTATCAACTTTAACCGCCTCTTGATCAGCAATATAGGTGTAATTGAGTTCCTTTAAATACCAATATTCGATAAAATTAAAGTTAGGACTCAGATTTAAGTTTTTAAATAACTTGAGCGAAGTAGCAATCGGTATTTTGTGTTGACCTCCATTTTTTGCATTCTTAAAATCTAATGCAAGTTGAGGTTCTTGGTTAGCATCACTCGCTACTACATTGGCGATATTAAAAGGAAAATTAGCGGGAGTTGGATCATTAGTGAGTTCATTTTTCGCCACAAAGTTGTACGTAAATCCCAGTTTTTTGAGTATGTCTAGGTTTGAACCATTTAATTGCTTAAATGGATATTGCCTGTTCATATTTAAGGATATTTCTGGTAAACTAAAGGTCATTACGCCTGTCTGAACATTTTGTCTGTGTCTTGCGTTCATGGTCAGATTAAAAGGCGCATTTGAAAATCGCTGGGAATAGGATACATTGGAAGAAAATTGGGAATTAATACTTCTGTCAAAATCTGAGATAGCTAGATTATTATTAGAATTATAGGTGGTAGTTCCAGCAGAAACAGAGGCACTCACACTAGAATTACCCTGCGATTGCGGTTTATGGCTCCAACGCACCCAATAATCATTGCTCGTTTCACTATTTTCCCCAGTTGTGATGAGGTTTTTGTTGTAGCTAAAGTTAAAGCCTCCAGAATACGCATATCTTTTCTTGTAATTGGTATTTAATTCAGCGCTAAATCCCCCGTTTGAGTAAATAGAGCCGGTAGCCCTTAAGTCTATATATTCATTTAAAAACCAATAATAACCGCCATCCCTAAGATAAAATCCTCTTCTGGTTTCTTCCCCATACGTGGGAACCAAGATGCCAGAAGTTTTTTCTTTGGGTTGAGGAAACATCCCAAATGGAAACCAAATGGGTGTCCATATTTCTCTGAATTTAAGATTAAATGGACCAGAGATGACATTGCGCTTTGCTACTTTAAGTTTTTGAGATTGAATATGAAAGTGAGGATTACTGAGATTGCAGGTACTATATTTTGCATCGATAATGTACATTTCATCTTGTTCATTTTTTTTGACATCATCACCCTGCATATAAGCGCCCATTTGTTCCGTCACAACACCTTTTATTTGAGCTCTTTTGGTGTTAAAATTATAGATGATAAAATCAGTTTCATAGATTGTGTTTTTTTCTGTAAAAACTGGTTTTCCTTGTTTTTTTCCAGCGCTATCCAAGCGATAAGACGAGGTGATTATTTTATTAATCATATTGACCTTCGTCTCATCTGCATCAAGTTTTATTTCACCATAGTCAATATGACTATCACCAAAAAGCGTAAGGTTATTTGATCTTAAGTCAAAGAGAATAGAGTCTTTCGCATGATAATTAATGGTTGTGGCAATTTCTCCAATTGGTGGCTTCGAAAGAAGTTCTTTTGACAAGGTATCACCATTATTTAAAGACGCAATACTATCAATAGATTGCTTTATGAAGGTATTTTGCGACTTTATACTATCCAGTGGTCCAGTAGTATCAAGTAGCAAAACGTCTTGTCCGATGACAGGCACAATCAGCAAGCAGGTTAAAATAAACCCGAGAACCGTTGTAATTAAACTCCTCAAGTGAGACACAAGTTTTTGATTTACCGAAAAATTTGTAATTTGGGTGCTAAAGTATCGCATTTGGTATACACATCAACCGTCTGTTAGTGAGAAAATATTGCATTATCCCTACTCATTTTGTTCTTTATAATCTCAGGTTCGTTCCAATTTGTAGGAACCAAAGAATACAAGATCAGGAAAATTGTCATCGATCCAGGTCATGGAGGCAGGGATCCGGGAACCCATGGCGCGATCTCTAAAGAGAAGGATGTGGTGCTAAAAATAGCGTTGGCCTTAAAAAGGGTTATGAATGAAAACATGCCCGAAGTGAAGGTTGTATTAACGCGCGAAAACGATAGTTTTCCAGCATTAGAAGACCGACCCAAAATGGCCAATGAGATTGAGGCAGATTTATTCATTTCCATACATGCCAATTGGGTGAGTAACCCTTCCATATACGGTTCTGAGACTTATGTAATGAGTGTCAATAATATTTCTAGAAATTTTGAAGTAGCGCAGCGTGAAAATTCAGTAATTTTATTAGAAGAAAATTACAAAGAAACATACCAGAATTTTGATCCTAAATCTATAGAATCATACATTTTATTTTCACTCACCCAGAATGCTTTCTACGAACAGAGTGTACAATTGGCAGGTTTGATTGAAAAGCAATTTAAAGAGCGTGTAGGAAGGAAAAGTTTGGGCGTTAAGCAGTCGAGTCTTTGGGTGCTATGGAATAGTGCCATGCCGAGCGTTTTAGTAGAAGTAGGCTATCTTAGTAACCTCAAAGAAGAACGCGAACTAAATGATCCTTTGAATCAAGTTTATATTGCTTCAGGCATTTATAGAGCCATCAGAGATTACAAAAGTGAAATCGAACAAAAAAAATAAAGTATCGTGATGAAGGAAATCAAAATTGGCCTGCTGACAATAACTGCGGGTCTTGTCTTCTATTTTGGATTTAATTTTTTAAAAGGTAAGGACCTCTTTGGAAGGACCTCGATCTATTACGTTGTCTATTCAAATGTTGATGGTTTAGACAAGTCCAATCCGGTCATTGTGAATGGTTTAGCTGTAGGTAAAGTCAGTGACATTCAGCTTCGCCAAGATTTCAATAACCAAGTCGTGGTCCAATTGTCAATTAATTCAGCTATCATACTGGGAGATTCGACGATTGCAGAATTATCAAATACCAATTTTTTAGGCAGTAAGGCTATTATTTTAAATATTGGCTCTATTGAAAACCCCTTGGAGCCAAAGGACACATTAATTGCACATTTAGATAGAGGTATTGCCGAATATTTGGACAATGTCCAACCAATAACAGACAATTTAAATGTGACCATTCGCAGAGTTAATGAAATTTTATTGGGATTGCAGGGGAGTGGGGAAACAGTTGCCAGTGCGATTGCTCAATTGGAGCAAACCCTTAAGCAGGTCAATGGTATTTTAGATGACAATAGACAAGGGATGTCTTCAGTTATTGCAAACACCAATGGGATGCTAGTAAAAATGGAGAAGCGCATCGATCAGCTGAGTCCCATATTTAACAAGGCGGAAGGTGTTTTAGATTCCTTAAATGGATTAGATATCAACAAAACATTGCTGGGTTTAAACGAGACCGTATCGGAGCTTAAAATGACAATTTCAGGGATAAATGAAGGACAGGGTACCTTAGGACAGCTTATGGTAAATGATTCTCTTTACCATAATATCAATCAATTAATGTATGATTTGGATAATTTGATTATTCATTTCAATAATTATCCTAAAGATTTCTTGAAGCCTCTAGGAAGGAAAAATAGCAAGATGAAAGGGATTAAGCAGTCCCAAAATTAAGTCTAAATTAAGGTTAAAGAATATTCGTTATCATCATCAGTGAACAATAAAGAACTTAAATCTTTGGTAAGGCTACTTGAAGATGAAGATAGCGAAATATTGGCGCATGTCGAGCAAAAATTAAAAGTACTCGGAACTGGAGTAATTCCTTTTTTAGAGGAGGCCTGGGAGCAGTCATTTGATCCAAATGTTCAACACCGCATAGAAGAATTGGTTCATTTCCTTCAATTTGAGTTAGTTCAAGAACGCTTAATTTACTGGTTCTCACACGAACAAGAGGATCTATTAAAAGGACTTTGGATATTGGCGACCTACCAATATCCTGATCTAGAGTATGAACAATTGGCTGCGAAGATTGATGATCTTTATAGGAATATTTGGACCGAATTGAGGGACGATCTTTTACCTTTTGATCAAATAAGGGTTATCAATAATATGCTCTTTGACAAATATAAGTTTAGGGCAAACACGAAGAACTTCCATTCCACAGGAAACTCAATGATCAATTTGGTTTTGGAAACATTGAAAGGTAATCCGATCTCTTTGGCTGCAGTCTATCTGTTGATAACACAAAAATTAGGACTGCCAGTGTATGGAGTGAACCTCCCCAATTCGTTTGTGCTTACCTATAAGACCGAAAAAATTCAATTTTATATTAATGTTTTTAACAGAGGGTTAATATTCTCTAGAGAAGATGTTGACAATTATATCCAAAAGCTACACCTCCCGCCTAAAAAAGAATATTATGATCCTTGTGATCACGGCAATATCATCATCAGAAATTTAAGAAATTTGTTGATATCCTTTGAAAAAGTAGGGAATCATGCTAAAAGTAATGAAATGAAGATTTTGCTTAAAAAAATTAATCCGGGAGAAATTTTTTAGATAGAATAAGCGATAAAGTAATTAAATATGGGCTCGATGATAAGTGTTATTTTTTGCTCTTTTTTTGATTTCATCACGACCCCAGTAGCTTCTTTTTCAGAATGAATTTCAACCCGCATATCATCTTTAAAGTTTGGCTGAAGGTCTCCGAAAATCTTGTATAATACTTCTTTGCAAATCCAAATTTTACACAACGAATAGACGTCATGTTTGTATTGCAATTCTGAGAGGTTTAGAAATTTTGATTGAATTTTAATTAGTTGATTTCTTGGCCGCTCAATGTCTATGCCACAGGGACTTATTAAATTGATGATAGCCGCAGCCATTGGAAATGAATGTGTAATGGAGATTTCAGCATCGTCATTTATCAAACAGGGTTTACCCGAGAGCTCCTTATAAATACCTTTATATTCTTTCCCAAACGAAGTGACCAAATGCGCCACAAGTAACCTAGTTGCGAGCCATTCAGCCTTCTTTTTTGGAACCATTTCGGGTGGTTTTTCCTTGTACAACGCGAGTAGTTCATCTTCTGTTTCAGTTATATGCCAGACGGCATAACTGCTTGAAGTATTAAGTTTTTTGGTTAACAATAACGGCATGAAGCAAATTAGATGATACAATTTTAATACTTTTGAACTTAATACTTATGATACAAAGACCCTCCGTCTCCAAGGTGCATACCTTTACTGGCCATAAAGATTCGCTTTATGCCTTGGCTGCTGTAAGTGATCATGAATTCGTATCTTCAGGTGCTGATGGAATGGTCATTCAATGGAATTTGCAGGACTTTTCGCAAGCCAAAATGGTTGCTAAGGTTTCTACTTCTGTATATGCCTTGGCATATGACCCAATCTTGGATTACTTATTTATCGGTCAGAATTTTGATGGGTTGCACGTGATCGAATTAAGTATAAAACGTCAGGTTAAGTCCATTCAACTAACTAAATCTCACATATTTGACATTAAATTTGATAATGAATTTATCTATCTAGCTACGGGAGAAGGGACGGTTCATGTGATCAATAGAACTACTTGGCTGACGGTGAGTGTGCTTAATTTTTCGGAAAAAAGTGCCCGAACCCTTATCGTGGATGATTTACAAATTTATGTAGGTTACAGTGATGGTTTCGTACGGATATTTGATAAAATTGGGTTTAGCATGTTGCAGGAATTCAAAGCGCATGACAACTCCATATTCACTATGGCCCTACATCCAAATACTGATTTTATTTTGACGGGTAGTCGTGATGCTCATTTAAAAATATGGAACATAGCTGAGCTTAAAAATATTGCGTTGAAAGAAGATATTATTGCACATATGTATACAATCAATCATATAAAGTTTAGTCAAGACGGAAGCTATTTTCTAACTTGCAGTATGGATAAATCCATTAAAATTTGGAATAGTCTTTCGATGAAGTTGATGCGTGTAATAGATAAAGGACGTTTTGCAGGGCACGGAACCTCAGTAAATAAGCTTTTAACAATGTTATATAGCAATTCTTTAATATCTTGTAGTGACGATCGTACTATATCCGTTTGGGAAATTAAATTTAACCAATAATATGAGAATAACCCCCTTAGAAATTAGACGTAAGACTTTCGAAAAAAAGATTCGAGGGTTTGATAAAGATGAGGTGAATGCTTTCTTGGGATCTTTATCACAAGAATGGGAGCGATTACTTGATGAGAATAAGGAACTGAGAGTCAAGCAAGAATATGCTGATTTGGAAGTGAAAAAATTAAGAGAAGTCGAGAACTCATTGTACAAAACCCTGAAAACAGCAGAGGACACAGGATCTCATTTAATAGACCAAGCAAATAGAGCTGCGGAACTTCATTTGAAGGAAACTCAACTAAATGCCGAAGTCATTATGAGGGAGACCAAGTCCAAATCTAAGCGGATTTTAGAAGAGACTGAATCACAGGCGAAGAACATTATTGGCGAAATGCAAGATGCGATCAAGGAGCTAGCCAAGAGTTATCAGAATATTGAATATCATCGAGATTCGCTGATTGGAGAGCTTCAAAATATCATTTTAGATATAACAGATAGAATTAATAGGTCAGGCAAACAACAGCGGCATTTTAAATTAGAAGATTATTTAATAAAGGTCAAAAATTTAGTCAGAGAATCTGAAGGGTTGACAAGTGAGGATAGCATGATTACTGCTATGCCTATTATGGAGCCGATACCGAAAATAGCTAAGGACGACCTAGAGGCTGCTGAGAAGTTAGAGCAATTCATCATTTCGAAAGAAGAAGGCAACGCAGTCAAAAAGGGACGCTTAGTTGAAGAAGATCGTGATGAAGCCTTTGCCACATCAGAGAAAACTAAATCCAAGAAAAAACCTGACGTACCCAAGAACCAATCAAGTGACGCTGACAATGAATCTTCTTTTTTTGATCAGATTTAAGGAATTATGGGATTAGTTTCGCTGGAGGGAATGGAGTTTTATGCGTATCATGGGTACCATGCCGAGGAGCGTAAAATAGGCAATAAGTACAGTATTGATGTTAAAATGGAATTAAATTTCGACAACGCTGCTCTTCATGATCAAATAGAAGGAACCGTTGATTATGAACAAGTTTACCTTTTGGTGGCTTCCATCATGGAAGTCCAGGTTTTTTTGTTGGAGCATTTGGCGGGTAAAATTATGGAAGGCCTTAAAAATCAATTTCCCCAAACGACAAGGGTTTGGGTAGAAGTCAGTAAATTTAACCCACCTATCAACGGCCTATGTCATCGGGCGGTAGTAGCGATTTCTTCTTGATCCTTAAAAATAAATCCCCGTGCATCCACCCCTTCATGAAAATCTATTTTTTTGCCAATTAAAAACATTAATTCAGATTTTTGTATGAGGAGTTTAAAGTCAGAAACCAGCCATGTTAAGTCAGTTTCTTTTTGGGTGTCAAACCCTAGGATAAAATTTACCGAAGCACAGCCGTGACCACCTTTTACCCCCAAACGCAATCCGTAATCTTGAGGAATACCCTTGGTTTTAAAGATTTTCAAAATTTCTGTCAAGGCTTGATCGGTGATTTTGACGGGTTCAACCATGACGCAAAGGAAAATATTTATTTTTGAAAAAGAGAAATTAAAATATTTAATATGGAAATGTTTATTGATTTACTGAAAATACTTGGGCCTGCCTCATTGGTCTTATACGCCTCATATTTAATGGTCAGGTCGTTATTGAAATCGAGATTTGATGAGCTCATGTTGGAGGTAAAACAGCGAAATAAAAGCATCAGCATGCCCATAAGGCTTCAGGCCTATGAACGAATTGTCTTATTATTGGAGCGTACTTCCCCAAGTAATCTTATACCGAGAGTGAACAAAAAAGAGATGGAGGCTACCGTTCTACAGCACATATTGGTTAAAGAAATCAGGCAAGAATTCAACCATAATTTGGCTCAACAAATTTATATCTCTCAAGAGGCCTGGTCATACGTCAAAGCCGCGATTGAAGATACGATTACCTTAATCAATGAGGCTGCAATGGGACTTAATGACGATGATTCTAGTTTGGAATTGGCAAAAAAAGTTCTTGAAAGTTCTATCAAAAGTGATAGTATCAACAATGCCATTTCCTTTATGAAAGAAGAAATAAAAGATCTTTTTTAAAAAAGAAATGAATAAAAAAGCCCTCAAAATAATGGCTAAAGCAAGCCGAATGGCAGAAGAAAGAACCCGCTTTAAACAATTCATTAAAAAAGTGGGTGAAAAAACAAAAAGGATCAGTGCTGATCATGTTAATCTCAAAGAGCTCATCAATCAAGTGCAGCTTTTGATGAGAATGTTAACCAAGTATTTTAATGGTGAATATAATGGATTTTCTCAAGGCACTATTTTAACCTTATTATTTGGTTTGGTTTATTTTTTAACGCCTTTGGATGTGATTCCCGATTTCATTCCTCTTGTCGGATTTTCAGATGATTTGTCGGTCATTTATTTTATCATCAAAAATCTAAGAAAAGATATTGCAGCTTTTAATGAGTGGGAGGTAAGCCAATCGACCACTCGGAAAAATCCTTAATTTCTATGCCTAATTTAAAATTAAAGAAATCTGCCCTAGTGATAGGTGCCACAGGAATGGTTGGCAAAGAGTTGGTCAAGCAACTTCAAGCAAGTAACCATTATCATACGATCATCATTGTGGTCAGAAGACAACAACCGATGGAAGCAGACAGCAGGATAAAATTCGTTCAAGTTGAGGATTTTGACCATCTAGCTACTCATGCAGAAGATTTAAGAGCCAATCACATTTATTGCTGTTTGGGGTCTACCATCAAAAAGGCAGGATCTAAAAAGTCTTTTGAGAAGATCGATTGGAAATACCCTGTCAAACTGGCGCAGTTGAGTCAAGCCTATGACGGATTTGAATCGTATTTGATCATTACGGCGATGGGAGCCAACCCCCTTTCTGCTATTTTTTACAATAGGGTCAAAGGGAATTGTGAAAAAGAACTTATGTCGATGTCATTGCCACGATTAAAAATATTCAGGCCCTCCTTATTACTTGGAGTCAGAGAAGAATTTCGTTTTGGCGAGAAAATAGGGACCTACGTTATCAAATTTTTAACCATTATATTTAAATTTTTCGGTAAAAAAATGCTTTTGGCAATACCAGGTGCTGTCGTAGCAACATCGATGATCAATATCGCTCAAATCAATGCTGAAGGCTGCGACATTCTGGAGCCTGATGCGATCTTCAAATCAGCAGGGTTATGATTGGCGTTGTACAGCGGGTATCCCAGGCAACTGTGGCCATTGATGGGCAAATGGTAGGAGCTATAGGGAAGGGATTATTGATTTTTTTGGGCGTGGAAGACCTAGATAATGAAGAAGATATTCAATGGCTCGCAAAAAAAATTGCTTATCTAAGAATTTTTAGTGATGAAGAAGAAAAGATGAATCTAAGTGCGGTAGCTCTTGAAGCGGAGTTTTTAGTCATCAGTCAGTTCACTTTGCATGCCAGCACCAAAAAAGGAAACAGACCCTCTTTTATAAAGGCGGCAAAACCAGAAATAGCAGCGTTGCTATATGAGCAATTTTTAAACGTTTTGGCAAATTATTCCATTCGACCATTGCAGACAGGAAGATTTGGAGCTGACATGCAGGTTTCATTGGTCAATGATGGACCTGTAACCATTATCATTGACACCAAAAACAAACAGTGATTGATACACTTATCATTTTTAAAATGAATGGGTTTGAATGTCTATTGTATCCAATCAAAACACTACTTTTGCAAATCTATTTTTGTTATCTATGAAGAACATTCGCAACTTTTGTATCATCGCTCATATTGATCATGGCAAAAGCACCTTGGCAGACAGGCTTTTGGAAAAAACCAATACGGTATCACAACGAGACATGCAGGCACAATTACTTGACAACATGGATCTCGAAAGAGAGCGTGGCATTACCATCAAAAGTCACGCAATTCAGATGAACTACGTACAAGACGGACAGGAATACATTTTGAATTTGATCGACACCCCTGGGCACGTAGACTTTTCTTATGAAGTTTCCAGGTCTATAGCAGCTTGTGAAGGGGCTTTGCTGATTGTAGACGCTTCACAAGGCATAGAAGCCCAAACCATCTCCAATCTTTATTTAGCAATTGATCATGACCTTGAAGTCATTCCCGTTTTGAATAAGATTGACTTACCAGGTGCCAGACTTGAAGAGGTTTCGGATGAAATTATTGATTTGATTGGATGTAAAAAGGAAGACATCATTCTTGCAAGCGCCAAAGAGGGGGTAGGTATAGAAGATATATTGCGTGCTATTGTGGCACGGGTTCCGGCTCCCCAAGGCAATTTAGATGAGCCGTTGCAAGCAATGATTTTTGATTCTGTTTATAATTCTTATAGGGGTATTGAAGTATACTTCCGTGTGTTTAATGGAAAAATTAAAAAAGGTGAAAAAGTAAAGTTCGTCAGCACAGGCCAGACCTATGACGCGGATGAAATAGGCGTACTTAAATTAGAGCATGAGCCCAAATCGACGATAGAAGCTGGTAATGTGGGCTATTTGATTTCCGGTATTAAAGTTGCCAAAGAAGTCAAAGTTGGCGACACCATCACCCATTTTCTCAATCCGACAGTGAGGCCCATTAAAGGCTTTGAGGATGTCAAACCCATGGTATTTGCTGGTATTTATCCAGTGGATACTACTGAATTTGAAGAATTAAGATCTTCAATGGAAAAATTACAGCTCAATGACGCTTCTTTGGTTTGGGAGCCGGAGACCTCAGCAGCTTTGGGTTTTGGCTTTCGATGTGGATTTTTGGGTATGCTTCATATGGAAATCGTACAAGAGCGCCTTGAACGGGAATTCGGTATGACGGTGATCACGACAGTGCCTTCTGTAAAATTTCACGCGGTCAATATTGATGGCACCATCCGACCTGTAAGTGCGCCATCTGAAATGCCAGAGCTCAATGTGATCTCTCATGTTGAAGAGCCTTATATAAAGGCACAGATCATCACAAAATCAGAATATATTGGGGGCATCATCTCGCTATGCATGGAAAAGCGCGGAGAAATCAAGAATCAAGTATATTTAACCTCTGATCGGGTAGAATTGACCTTTAATTTACCATTGGCAGAGATGGTATTTGATTTCTTTGATAAGCTAAAAACCATTTCGCGTGGCTATGCCTCCCTTGATTATGAATTGATTGGATATCGCAAATCTACTTTGGTCAAATTAGATATCATGCTCAATGGAGAAAAGGTA
Organism: Flammeovirgaceae bacterium; assembly: GCA_013204595.1. Lineage (GTDB taxonomy): Bacteria > Bacteroidota > Bacteroidia > Cytophagales > Cyclobacteriaceae > UBA4465. The sequence continues at coordinate 16,617 of JABMNK010000110.1, read as the reverse complement.
GATGCCCTTTCTGCGATAGTGCACCGAGATAAGGCTTATGACTGGGGTAAGAGGCTTTGTGAAAAATTACGTGAATTGATACCTAGGCAGATGTTTGAGATCGCCATTCAAGCAGCCATTGGCACCAAAGTGATTTCACGCGAAACGGTAAAAGCGCTACGCAAAAATGTTATTGCCAAATGTTATGGCGGCGACATTAGTCGTAAAAGAAAATTATTAGAAAAACAGAAAAAAGGCAAAAAGAGAATGCGTCAGGTGGGAAATGTCGAAATTCCGCAAGAAGCATTTATGGCAGTCTTAAAACTAGACTAATCGGATGGGGGCAATATTAGATGGTAAAAAAATCGCGAATGAAATTCAATCGGAAGTAGCTCATAGAGTCAAGCTATTAAAAGAGGCGCACAAAAGAGTTCCTCATCTGGCCATTATATTAATAGGTGATGATGGTCCTAGTCATTCCTATGTAAGCGGTAAGACCAAGGCTTGCCAAGCAGTAGGCTTTGATTATACACTCCTACAATTTGCAGCTACCATATCTGAAAAGAAACTTTGCAAGCACATCGAGCAATTAAATGAGGATGGCGATATAGATGGATTTATTGTTCAGTTGCCTCTTCCTCAGCACATTTCTGTTGAACACATCACGGCTTTAATCGATTCAAAAAAAGATGTTGATGGATTTACCAATCATAATTTTGGATCCATCGTTTCTGACCATCCGCTATTACTGCCGGCTACACCTTTTGGTATTATGGAGTTAATCCATCGTTATCATATTGAAACCAAGGGTAAGAATTGTGTGGTTGTGGGAGCGAGCAGAATTGTTGGCGCTCCGATGAGTTTGATGTTAATGGAACAAGGTCAAGCCACAGTGACCGTATGCCAGGAGTTCACCCAAGACCTAAAGGGACATACCTTACAAGCCGATATATTGATCGTCGCGGTAGGTAAGCCGGGATTGATTACGGCAGACATGGTTAAACCAGGGGCAGTAGTGATAGATGTGGGTACGACAAGAGTCGCAGACCCCTCTAAAAAATCTGGATTTAAATTGACTGGAGATGTTGACTTTGATCAGGTGCTCCCGCTAGCAAGTTTTATCACTCCCGTTCCAGGAGGCGTTGGCCCCTTAACGATTGCCTCTTTGATCCTAAATACCTTAAAAGCATATGATCGCCAGCACGCCTAAACCCTTGATTGAAAAGATCCCGATCATGGAATCTTTTTATACGATTCAAGGAGAGGGGGGGCATTCAGGTAAAGCAGCCTATTTTATTAGGACAGGTGGCTGCGATGTAGGTTGTCATTGGTGCGACGTAAAGGAATCTTGGGAAGCCAAAGACCATCCCTTAAAATCGGTGAATGAATTGGTTCAAATGGCAAAATCACATCCGGCAGAAATCATTGTAGTTACAGGAGGAGAGCCTTTGATGTACCATCTTGAATCACTCACCAATGCACTGCATTTAGCAAAAAAGCGCACCCATATAGAAACATCAGGCGTATATCCAATCACAGGTGACTGGAATTGGATTTGTTTTTCTCCCAAGAAATTCAAACCGCCTCTTGAAGAATTTTATATAAAGAGTCATGAACTAAAGGTAGTGATCTACCATAAGGCCGATTTAGATTGGGCAGTCACACATAGTTCAAAGATGAATCCCCAAGCACAATGGTATCTTCAGCCCGAATGGAGTCGTCAAGAAGAAATGCTACCTTTGATTATTGAATTTGTAAAGGAAAATCCTCGGTGGGCGATCTCTTTGCAGACCCACAAGTACATGAATATCCCATAAAATGCGCGGTGCAGTTTTAGTTATATTGTTACATGTTGGTGCATTTCTCAATGCCCAAATAAAATATTCTGTCGATAATCCCAAAATTGCCAAATGGTACATAAGGGCCAATTTGCTTATCAAGCAACGTGCGTTCGATGAAGGTATTGCCGTTCTTGAAAAATGTCTAAAAAAAGCACCAAATTTCATTGAAGCCCATTGGACCTTGGCCAATACCTATCATTATTTGGGTCAACTGGATTCCTCTTTTTCGCATTATGACAATTATTGGATGATTGCGGATCACCAAACAGTAGATCAAGCAAAAGCCAGAATATTGGCCCAAAAATATTTTAGTCGTGGACTTTATGTCAAAGCAGGTCAATGCATTGACCAAGTAAGATCAGTGAATCAATTAGGGGATCTAAAAGATGATTTACTTGCAATGAGTATTGATTTTTCATTGAGTCATCAAGTTTCGGAGGGTGAACATATACCACTTGTGTTGGATGCTAATGTGAATCATTTTAAACATCAGTATTTTCCCTCGCTGACCATAGACAAAAAGAGTTTGATTTTTACCAAGCGAGACGGCTCTTCGGGCAACGACGACGAGGACCTAGTCATCAGCAAGTACGTTGATGGCGCTTGGACAGTCGCTCAGTCGTTAAGTGATCTAGTAAATTCAAATTCAAATGAAGGTGCCGCTTCGATTTCCGCGGATGGTCGCACGTTGATCTATACTATTTGCGAGGATAGGAAAACCTTCGGAAGTTGTGATTTATTCATCACCAAAAAAATCGGCGATCAATGGATTAAACCACAGAACCTTGGTCAAACCCTAAACTCAAAAAAATGGGATGCTCAACCGAGTGTCAGTGCCGATGGAAATACACTTTATTTTTCGAGCAATAGACCAGGAGGCTACGGAAAAAGGGATTTATGGTATTCAAATTATGAGGACGACGTGTGGTCGACTCCTCAGAATTTAGGCCCCCTGTTTAATACCTCAGAAGATGACGTTACACCCTTTATCCATGTAAACGGAGAGACATTGTTCTTTGCTTCCAATGGACGCGTTGGATTTGGTGGTTTTGATTTGTTTGTTACAGAGCGAAGTCATGGAAATTGGACGGAACCTAGGAATTTGGGAAATGCAATCAATAATCATCTAGATCAACTTTCCTTTGTCGTTACTGCAGATGGAAAGGAGGCCTATTTTAGTCAAGAGCATGAATTAATAAAGGGTCAAGCCTCTAGTCAAATAGTAGTCTTACCTATTGACAACGATACGTTGTTTGATAGAACCTCAAGTTATATACTTGGTAAAGTCACAGATGCCCAGACGGGGCATTACTTGAAAGCGAGGATCGAGCTTTTTGACTTATCTACCAACGAAAAAAGCTATCATACTTATTCGGACAGTTTATCAGGTGAATATTTTTTTGCTGTTAATGAGGGTAGTCGTTATGGTGTATACGCAACTGCTCCAGGGTACCTCTTTGAGGACTTTAGATTTGATCTCAAAAAAAGAGATTTTCTGATGCCAGACACCTTGGATATTGAGCTCACGCCGGCCGTAGCGGGGGCTTCTTTAACTCTCGATAATATCTATTTTGAATTGGATAGTGATAAGCTTTCTGAAGACTCCCAGTCAGCGCTAAAGATCATTGTTCAGTTTTTGGAAAAAAGTGAATTAAAAGTACTGATAGAAGGTCATACAGATCAACTAGGATCTAAGGCCTATAACCAAGACCTCTCCGAAAGAAGGGCCAAAACCGTATTTGATTTTCTTATATTGACTGGAATTAAACCAGCTCAACTTGAGTATCAAGGCTTTGGAGCATCTCAGCCCCTTTATTCAGCTCCTTCAGCGCTATCCAAGAATCGACGAATAGAATTTAGAATACGTTAAAATTAACTAATTCTAAAGATCACGTCAATACGTTTTGTTTATTTAACACAAGATAATAGCTAATCAAGAGAATCTATTACCAAGACCTGTAGTTAAATTGAATTTCCTGAGATTAGAAAATCATATTTATACGTACTCAGTACAAATAATATCGCAAGAAATATATGTAGTTATTATTTTATTACTAATTTAGAGTTATGATTAGTCGTTTTAAAACAGTTAGTTAGGTGTAATTAGGATTAAGATAGTTATGTATAAAATGCGATTTTGGCTTCCATAGTCGCACATATGCAATTGTATTATCATGATATTTGGCCACTTAATGACTTATTTAGGGCATTTAATGTCAAATAAGGTATTCTTTATTTTTTGATCATCTTGATGAAAGAGGGTTGAAATTTTAAGGAATTATGTTGTTTGTAGGGATGATTAAATGAGGGTTAGGACGTTTGTCCTGACAGGAGTTTTTCATTTAGTTTACTATAAATCGGTAATTTTTTAAATAAAATGTTAATGTTCACTTTAAAACCAATTTTTATATGAAGAGGATTCTACTTTTAAGTATCTCTTTTCTTTTCGTTTTGGGCACAGCCTGGGCGCAAAGAACAGTATCTGGTAAAGTGACTTCTGACGATGGTAGTGGAGTACCAGGTGTAAACGTAATTCTTAAGGGAACTACGACTGGATCGACCACAGACTTAGACGGTAATTATCGTGTAAGTATACCAGAAGAGGGAGGAACTTTGGTATATACATTTATTGGTCTAGCAGCACAAGAAATTGTGATTGGGACTAGATCAGTTATAGATGTGACAATGATGGAAGATGTGGAAACACTTTCTGAGGTAGTTGTTACGGGATTAGGCGTTGTTAAAGAGAAGAAAGCACTGGGTTATGGTGTCTCTTCTATAGGTAGCGATGAATTAGTTGCCCGTCAAGAATCTGATGTGGCCAGATTACTAAGAGGTAAGGCGACAGGCGTTGATATCACATCGACATCTGGTCTTGCAGGATCTGGTACCAATATCATTATACGTGGCTATTCTTCTATTACTGGATCAAATCAGCCATTATTTGTGGTAGATGGTACGCCTTTCAATACCAATACCAACACCAATCAAGGTTTTGGGTCAGGTGGAGCAACGGCATCATCTAGATTTTTGGATTTAGATCCTAATTCAATCGCTGAGATCTCGATACTTAAGGGTCTTGCTGCGACGGTTCTTTATGGAGAGCAGGGCAAAAACGGTGTTATTTTAGTTACAACCAAAAATGGAAAAGCGGGAGCTGGTGCTAATAAGAAAATGGAGGTAAGCCTTTCTCAAGGTATTTATCAGTCACAAATCGCAAAGCTTCCTGATTATCAAAATACGTACGGAAATGGTTTCAGTGCTGGATTTGGATGGTACTATTCTACTTGGGGAGCAGCATTTGCTGACCTTAATCCAGCTTCTTATGGATCTGATTTCAAAGAAGTGAAAAATGGACAGGTATATATTACTCACCCATATGATCAGGCACAATTCTATAATGATTTCCCTCAGTACAAGGACAATGCGATTCCTTATGCCTACGAGCCTAAGACAGGTGTTGAAGATTTCTTTCAAAAGGGATTAAGTTCCAACACCTCTGTTTCTATTCAGAGTGCGTTAGGATCAAATTCATCAGTAAGTGCTACTTACAGTTATTTGAGTGAAGAGGGTTTCACACCTCAAAAGGATGAAATGAGAGATAACAAAAGATCCAATTATTTGGACAAGCACAATTTTGGTCTAGGCTTGAGGACTGAGCTTCAGAATGGCTTAAAATTGAAGTCTTCTTTCAACTATGTGCAGTCTGATAGAGAAGCCCCTATCACAGCACCTGCTTTTGGTGGTGACGGTAATGGACTTTTCGCAGCAATTTTGTTCACTCCGCGTTCTATGGACTTGATGGGGCTACCATATCAGTCACCTATTGATAATCGCAACATATATTACAGAAGAGGGGGTCAAATTCAGAACCCACGCTGGACATTGAACAATACAGGACAGACCGAAGTTGTCAATCGATTTTTCTCAAATACAGAACTTGCCTATGATCTAGGAGAGCACTGGTCGGCTATGTATCGAATATCAATTGATAATTATGAGCAAACCAACAGGAGATTTGTAAATATTGGAGGTCCTCGGCAGCCAAATGGTGAATTGAGCACGTTTAATGTTAAAAACGTGACAAATAACCATGTATTAAATCTTATGTACCAATATGATTTGTCAAGTTCTTTGAAATTAGACGGTATTGTAGGTTTCAATAGTCAGAGCTTAAATTATGATTATAATGGTGTCTCGAGTTCACAGCAATTTGTTTATGGATTGTTTACACATGACAATTTCATCTCTCACAATGGATTTTCAGAAATGAGTCAGAAAAATGTGACAGGTCTTTATGCAACGGCAGGGTTGAGTTACAATGGCTGGTTATATGTGACTGGTCAGGTTCGAAATGACTGGACTTCTACCTTAGAGCAGGAAAATCGTTCGAATTTGTATCCATCCATCAGTGCTTCTTTCGTGCTTTCGGATGCGATTGCAGGTCTACAGTCTTCAAAAGCAGTTGATTATCTGAAATTAAGAGTAGGTTACGGAACCTCTGCAGGCTATCCAGATCCTTATCAGACCAGAAGTATACTTGAGTCATCAACGAATCAGTTTGTCACTAAAACAGGAACTGTTTTAAACATCAACTCGGTATCTAATCAATTAGGAAATTCTTTGTTACAAGCGGAGCTTTTCACAGAAATTGAAGTTGGAATTGAAGGACGTTTCTTTCAAGACCTGATAGGTATTGATTTGAGTTTGTATGACAAGCAAAGTAAGGACTTGATTGTTGCCCTTCCTTTGGATCCTGCAACAGGCTATAATAACACTACAGTAAATGCCGCTTCCCTTAGTAACAAAGGAATCGAATTTGGCTTGAATATAAAACCCCCAATTCCAGGAGCTGTTATATGGGACATTGGGTTGAACTATACCAAAAATGTGAGTAATGTAATCTCTATTTATGAAGGTATTGATCAGGTTCAGATAGCAGGATATGGTGGATCAACAGGAAACTATGCGATACCTGGCCAGCCATATGGAATTATGCAAGGTTCAGCTTTTCTAGTGAATGACGAGGGTAAGTATATTGTTAATGGACAAGGATTGTATCAGGTAGCCGGTGATTTGGGTATTGTAGGTAATCCTAATCCTAATTATACAGCTAACTGGATGAATTCATTTACTTGGAAAGGACTTTCCTTTGGGTTCCAATGGCAGTACATCGATGGTGGAGATATTTATTCTTCCAGTGTACAGGCAATGCTTGCTAGAGGTAACACCGTTGATACGGATTTTGATAGATTCATTCCGATCCTCATGTCGAATTCTGTAAAATTAGATGGAGAGGGCAACGAAGTGCCAAATGATATTCAGACATATGCTGGTGATTCTTATTTTGAGGCTTATTTTGGAGCTGATCAAGGAGGTACCTTTGATGCTACGGTAATCCGACTCAGAGAAGTTTCTTTGGCCTATGTGTTGCCAAAAACATGGATTGAGAAGTCACCTTTTGGTTCAGCGGCTTTAACTATTTCAGGTCAGAACTTATGGTACTATGCACCTAATTTTCCTCACGGGATCAATTTTGACCCAGAGATTTCTAGTACAGGTGTAGGTAATGGTAGAGGTTATGACTTTAGGACTGCGCCAACTGCGAAGAAATATGGTGTCACCTTGAACTTGACGTTTTAAGTTTTTAACGTATAAAATATATAATTTATGAAATTCGTAAATAAAGTAATAATTGTATTGTTTTTTCTTGGAAGCATATCAGCTTGTGATATGTGGGACATGGATTTACAGGATAACCCGAATGCAATAAATGCAGACGGGGCAAGTTTGGCAGATTTGTATAATAGCGTTCAGTTGGGATTTAATTACCAGCTGTCGGATGACTACCTGCCTGGAGCACTTGCGAGAATGTATATGGTAGTAGCTTATACCTATCAAAATGCTTCTACAGCCACTACAATGAATGGTATTTGGAATAATGCTTATTCGGAGTTATATCCTGATATAGATGCGTTAATTACCCTGGCTGAAAAGAACAATTTTTATGTTCATATCGCCACTGCTAAGATCATGAAAGCTTATAGCTTAATGCACTTGGTTGATTTAATGGGTGACGTTCCTTATACAGAAGCAGGACAAGGTACTGTCGTCATTAGCCCTGCTTCTGATGCGGGTGCAGATGTTTATGCTGCTGCCGAAGTGATGTTAGATGAAGCCATCAATATGTTGGATACAACGACGGCGGGTTCGCCAAATCTGGATCTTTATTATGGTGGAAGTAAAACCAAGTGGGCCACTCTTGCTAAAACGTTGAAGTTAAGAGCTGCGTTAAACAAGGGAGATAAGGCAGCATTTGATGCGATAGTTTCGGCTGGAGATATCATCGATGAGGCTGGAGAGGATTTCCAATTTCAATATGGAACCAATCGCGTAAATCCTAACTCACGTCATTGGATGTATAATAACGCTTATGAGACAGGTGATGCTAGTTATCAGAACAACTATTATATGTGGTTGCTCGCCGGAGAGAAGGTAGATGTAGCTGGGGATGAGTTTAGAGATCCAAGATTGCGTTATTATTTCTATCGTCAGAAAAATAATAGTACGAGTCAGGATGCAACTACTTATGGCTGTCACTGGTCGCAAGAACCCGATCAATCTAAGAGGCCAACGTTTTGGGATGCCTATAATACCAGAGTCCCTTATTGTTATGCAGCAGAAGATGGTTATATCGGACGTGATCATATGAATGGTGAGGGTACCCCTCCAGACGGACCTATCAAGACCTCATGGGGATTATATCCCGGGGGAGGAGATTTTGATTATGACGGGTTTACTGATACAAGAAAGGCTGGTACTACTGGCGGACTAGGTGCCGGTATTCAACCGTATTTGTTGAGCTCATTTGTGAAGCTGATGCAGGCAGAAGCAGTGTTGTCTATGGGAGCTGCTGGCGATGCCAAAGCACTTCTTTTAGAAGGAATCCAACTTTCTTTGACTAAGGTGAAAAGCTTTGAATCGCTTGTTGGAAGTACCATGTCAAAGACATTGACACTAAAAAATGGTGATGTTGTAAAGGTTAGCGCATTTTATGCCATGAATTCCGCGGATCAAGCGGACTATATTGCTAAGGTTGGTGCTATTTATGATGCAGCTAGTGCCTCTGGAAAGAAAGATGTTGTGGCCAAGGAGTTTTTGATTGCAGCTTATGGAAATGGTTTAGAAGCATACAATATGTACCGTAGGACGGGAGCCCCTTCTGATATTGGTCCAGCGCTTGATGCTGCAGGTTCTTTCCCGACGATATTTTTGTATCCTTTGGATCATATTAGTCGAAACGGAAACGTTACGCAGCAAACGCTTACAGATCGTGTGTTCTGGAACACCAGTGGTCCTGCACTTTATTAATGTTTAACTATAGATATTAAGAATATGAAAATAATTTTAAATAATATTTCAAAAGCGTTGATAATAATGACGTTGGTGATGGGTTTTTTCTCATGTGAAGATCCAGATAAGGCACCGGTTATCGTTTTCGAAACGGCTACAAAGGGGAGTTATCCCAGACTTGTGTCGGATTCTGAGAGTGGGTCGACCCTTATTAATCCAAATGCTCTTTCGTCAACAGGATATGGATATGCGGTAGAATTTGTCGATGAGACGAAGGGTGTTGATGTTGAAAGCTATGAGTTAAGTGCTACTTACAAGGGAACAACTACCGTAGTTAGGTCTTATTCACAGTCAGAGTTTACGACAAATGCTGATGGATTTAGACAAGCGACCGTTGAGAGTATTACTCTGGCAGAGATTGAGGCTATTACTGGTTCGCTTACTGTTGCCAATGTAGGTGATGTGCTTGCGTTCTCAGGAGCAGTTAACAAAGGTGGTAATTCATACACTTCTGCTAATTCTTCGTCTACTGTGCAAGGAGCTGCTTTTAGGGCTCATTTCACTTTTAACATGCCTGTTAGTTGTCCTTCAGATATGTATGTTGGTGAAGTGAATTATGTTGCTGACTATTCTATTGGATGGGATGGAGCTACTAAGGGTGTTTCTGGCACTACGTCTATTGTAGACAACAGTGGTGGGAGCTTTGATTTCGCTGATTGGTCTTTTGGTGGGTATGACGCGTTTTATGGCTGTTGTACACCATCGGGTACTTTTGGATTTACTGATGTATGTGGTGAAGTGACTTTCGTTACGGAAGCTGTAGATTCATATGGTGATCAATGGGAGTTTCATTACAACTTAGATGCCTCTAAAACGGTGCTTAATGTATGGGGTAGTAACTATACTTATGCCAACGGACAAGAGTCGGCTTGGGCGGTAGTTACTTTTCCAACTGCTCAAACATGGAATTGTGCCAATTGCGAAGATCTTGCTGATTTTCCTAATTAAATTTTAGTTTAATTGATCATATTAAGCCGACCCTTCTGGGGTCGGCTTTTTTTATGGGACGGTTTGACGTTCGTGAAATTAATAGATATCTTGTTGAGCTAAATTGAGCAGAAAGTGTTATGCCTAGAGTGTTGAATTATTTTGTGATTAGTTTTATTTTATGGAGTTGTGGTGAAGTAAGGCTACATGCCTTGAAGGAACTACCTGCTGATTTACCAGAAATTAATATTTTGGTTAATGATTACCCATTTGCCGGTTATATTCTTTTTCGGAAAACAGAAAAACCAGGAGCTATGCTCATGGTAAATGATATTGGTGAGGTTGTTTGGCTACAAACAGCTGATACGGAGTTATTGAGGGTGTTTAAGCCATATAAGGATAGTTACGTGGCATTAGTTTCAAAAGAAGAGCTGGTGGAGATTTCCTATTCTGGAGACACCTTGGGACATCTTAGGTATGGGGAAAACGAATTTGACCGTAAAATGCACCATGAATTGATAAAGGACAAAGACAATAATTTTGTGGCCATTACCCATGAACATTTAATTGGAGATTTAACTAGTATTGGAGGGCATAAGCAAGATACGATGATGTTTGATGGTATTATTAAACTTTCAAGGGACGGAAGGAAATTATTTAGCTGGAAACTCAGTGATCATGTGGATCTTTTTGATGTTCAAGATGTGTACAAACACAAGCTTGATTGGGGTCATGCCAATTCCTTGGAAATAGATTTGCAGGGTAATTATTTGATTTCCTTTCGTGATTTTGATCAAATCTGGAAGATCGATAGTAATACAGGACAGGTTATTTGGAAATTCGGGTCAAATACAGTCAATAGGGAAGGTGATCGGTTTTATGGACAGCACGCTATTAGCGTGACAGAAGGGGGTGATATTCTGTTTTTTGACAATGGGCATTTTAGAAAACGAAAATCGTCAAGAGCCATTTCATTTCGCGAGTCTGAGGGGATTTTGGAAAATAAGTTAATTATTCAGTTACCTGATTCTTTGTTTAGCTGGAAGATGAGTAGTGTTTATCAATTTGAGGATGATCGATTTTTGTTTAATTGCACCATGAACAATACGATATTGATTACAGATAGCCGTGGTGAGGTGTTATGGATGGCAAAGACGGATCAGGAATTATATAGGGCTTACTATATAGCGCCCACTGCCTTAACTCGTTTATTTTGAACAAGGAGATTTCTATTTGGTACCTGGCAAAATCCTTTTTTATTTTGGGAGTCACCGGATTTGGAGGGTATACGGTGTTGGTAGCCATGATACAAAAAGAATTTGTGGAGAGAAAAAAAATTCTTGACGCACAAGTTATTTATGACGGCATCATGATTGCTTCAGTACTGCCTGGGCCGCTTGCCGTGAATATAGTAACCTACATCGGCTATTCGTTACGAGGTTGGATAGGAGCGGTTGTTTCGTTGGTTTGCATATTGCTTCCAGCCTGTACTTTGATGGTATTAACGGCATTTTTTGTCGGTGCTATTTCGGATTTATCTAAGTTCTATATTGTTTTAAATTTTTTAATGCCCGTAGTTGCTGCCATTATTCTATCTGTGGCCTTTACCATGTTTAGAAAGCATGTAACGAATTCTTGGCAGATAGCATTGACCATTATGACGTTATTATGTCTGACTTTTACTTCTTTGAGTTTAATGGTAGGCATCTTAATGGGAGGTATGTTGGGATTCCTTTTGGGTGAAAAGAAGCTTATCAAGATAGTAGATTCAAATAAAAATGATACTACCAAGCACTTGCTTTTGGGACTTTCTTTGTCTTTGGTGATGGTAGTGGGTCTTTTCATGATTGTATCTCAACCCTTACAAAATTTATTGGGTGAATTTTCTAAGGTGAGTCTCACACTTTTTGGTGGTGGGTATGTCATGATTAAAGCGTTACACGATTTGGTGGTGATGGATCTTAATTGGATCAGTTCCAATGAATTTAATCAGGCGATTGCGTTTGGGCAACTCACGCCAGGACCTATTTTGGTATCAGCTACTTATATTGGATTTAAAGTAGCGGGGTTATGGGGGGCACTTATTGCAACAATTGGTATATTTTTGCCGGCGTCCTTACTGATGTTGTTGGCAGCACATGGATTTAAAAAATTGCCAGACAATATTTGGGTAAATGCCGTACTGATGGGTATCAGACCTGTAATAGTGTCTTTTATTGTCTTCTCAGCATTAATCATACTTAAGCCTGTTGGTTTTAATGATCAGACGGTGGTATTGACTATTCTATCGTTTGTGTTAATTGAATATGTTAAAATTAACTTTTTATGGTTGATGTTGATAAGTGGTTTGATAAGTCTTTTTTTCCTTTAATATGAAACAGGAAGTAATACAATTTATTGGTACTCAGCGATCAGGTTCTAATTTACTCCGATTGATGCTCAACCAGCACGAGGAAATTTCAGCGCCGCACCCACCTCATATCTTGCAAACATTTATGCCTATTTTACCTCGTTATGGTGACCTTTCGTTAAGAAGAAATAGGTACCAATTGGTGGATGATGTATGTAATTGGGTTGAATGTAATCCCGTAAAGTGGACCAATGTTATTTTTGATCGAGACGAAATAGTAGCAGCTACTTCGTCACTTCTGGAAATATTTGTGCATTTGTATCAACTAAAACGTGAGGCTGATCAGGCTAGTATCTGGTGTTGCAAAAGCACTTTTAATATTGATTACACGACATTTTTAGAGCAAAGAATTAAACCTTTTTATATTTATCTGTATCGAGATGGTAGGGATGTGGCTACTTCTTTTCAAAAGGCCTATGTAGGTCCGAAGCATGTTTATCACATTGCACAAAAATGGCACCAAGAGCAAATGAAGGTTTATTTATTTTTGAAAACATTGGAAGCAACTCGTTTTATTTCTGTGAGCTATGAAGCGCTCACGAGTGAGCCAAAATATACATTAACAGCTATTTGCGAAAAATTGGGAGTGGACTTTGATCAAAATATGTTGGATTATTTCACTTCTCAAGAGTCAGTAGAGACTTCTCAATCAGGTAAAATGTGGGCCAATGTTGCGAAGCCTATCATTGCTAATAATACCCAAAAATACCTTCAATTGCTCACTGCTCAAGAAATACAGATATTTGAAGGAATTGCAGCAGACAGTCTGAACAATTTGGGTTATAAGGTACATACTGCTATTGAACAAGTCACTTGGACGGAGGATGATATTCTAGCGTTTGACCAAATAAATAATCAAAAAATGGAGGAAACTATACGAAATTCCTCAGTGATAGAACAATCTAAACGTCAAGGTCAAGCCAATTTACTAAAGTTGATTTTGAGCAGAGATTACCGAATTTAGTAATAACGGGAATTGATCAAGTAATTTTTGATGTAATCGTCAATACCTTCCTCCAAAGCGGTAAAGGTATAAGGATATCCAATAGAAAGTAGTTTAGTCATTTTGGCCTCTGTGAAGTATTGATATTTATCTCTTATATCTTCAGGAGTATCTATAAATGATAGGTTTATCGGTTGCTTAATGGCGTCAAAAACGGCAGAAGTTAAGTCCAAAAAGCTACGGGCATTACCACTGCCAAGGTTATAAATTCCAGGGTTTTTCCTGTGGTGCATAAACCAATACATGACTTGTACAACATCTTTCACATAGATAAAATCACGCATTTGTTCGCCATCTTTATAGTCAATGTGATGGGATCGGAATAATTTCATTTCATTATTTCTCGAAATCTGATTGAAGGCATGATACACTACTGAGGCCATTCGATCTTTGTGATATTCATTGGGTCCATACACATTAAAGAATTTTAGACCGGCCCAAAAAAAAGGTTGCTCTTTTTGATTGAGTGCCCAGCGATCAAATTCGTTTTTCGAATCACCATATGGATTTAAAGGGATTAACTTATTAGGATCCGTTTGGTCGTCATAGCCGAATTCCCCTAGACCATAAGTTGCTGCACTGCTCGCGTAGATCATTGGAATTTGATATGCGACACAATTTTTCCAAATCATTTTCGAGTATTCTGTATTCAATTCGGACAGAAGTTGACGGTTAAATTCCGCGGTATCGGTCCGAGCACCAAGATGGAATACGAATTCAATTTCGATATGGTTTTCCTTAATCCATTGATTTAGGTTGTTCCGACTTATATGCTGATTGATTTTTTTGCTCGATAAATTTTTATTTTTAAGCTTATTATCAAATAGATCAACTGCTATGATATCATTAAAGTTGTGTTTATTTAATTCTGAGATTAATGCGCTAGCGATAAAGCCAGCGGCTCCAGTAACAATGATCATATCTAAGCCGTTTCTTAGGCAAATTTATATATTATATCGCCAGCATGGTCTAGATTGCATTAAAACACTAGCGTTTTAATGAAATGAAATATTTCTTAATTGCCGGAGAAAGATCAGGAGACCTCTATGGGGGTAATTTGATTCGGTCTTTGAAACTAAAAGACCCATTGGCTCAAATTGCCTGTTATGGAGGTGACGAAATGCAGTTGGCAGGAGCTGAGCTATTAAGTCATTACAAGGAAAGTGCTTTTATGGGATTTTTTGAGGTATTAATGAATATTAGGATGATTGGCCTGCGACTCAAACAATGTAAGAGTGATATTTTGGCTTTCGATCCTGATGTATTGATTTTTATTGATTACCCTGGATTCAATTTAAGGATGGCTGCTTTTGCCAAGTCAAGAGGTTATCAAACAGCTTATTATATTTCCCCAAAACTGTGGGCTTGGAAAAAGAATCGCATTCATAAAATACGAAAATACGTAGATCTATTGATGGTTATTTTCCCCTTTGAAGTGCCTTTTTTCAAATCAATGAACCATCATGTAGTTTATGTAGGTAATCCTCTTGTAGAACACATTGCTTCCTATCAGTTGGACCCCTCTTTCATACGAAACCAAAATTACCAATGGAATATTTCCTTTTTACCAGGAAGTCGTAAACAGGAAGTATTGGCGTCAGTTGGAATGATTTCGAAGTTGTCCAGACTGCGAGATGATGTGTTTATTTGGGTTGCTGGAGTTGATAACTTGTCCATTGAGCTGTACGCTGAATTAGGTGATTTAAAAAACGTTAAGGTGGTCATTGGGAAGACCTATGAATTACTTAATCTATGTGATGCTGCAGTGGTCACCTCTGGAACGGCTACTTTAGAGACAGCGCTATGGGGAGTTCCTCAATTAGTTTGCTATAAAACCCATCCGATTTCTTATGCAATAGCAAAACGAGTGGTTAATGTTAAATTCATCTCTTTGGTTAATCTAATTGCGGAGAAAGAAGTAGTAAAGGAATTATTGCAAGGTCAATACACCTTGTTAAATGTCGCCCAGGAGCTGCAAAAACTATTGGAGAACCAGGCTTATCGAAATACCCAAATAGACGAGTACCAAGCGTTAAGAGGGTTGTTGGGCCCGTCCAATACTTCGGAGTTGGTGGCAAATAATGTATTTGAATTGTCTGTTAAGCAGCCTTTAGATTAGGATTGTATTTAGATTTGTTAAATTTATTTTGCGCGTACTCCTGAGTAAGATGCATTTCAGATATTTTTTCTGCAGAGGGTATTTCGAACATAGCGTCGGTAATGATAACCTCTAGGATAGCCCTTAATCCCCTTGCGCCTAATTTCAACTCTAATGCTTTTTTAACAATGAAATCTAAAGCGCCATCATCGACGGATAATTTGACATTTTCCATTTCAAATAGCTTTTCAAATTGCTTGATTAGCGCATTTTTTGGTTCAGTCAGAATTCTTTTTAAGGCGTCAGTATCAAGTGGGTCTAAGTGGGTAAGGACAGGAAGTCTTCCAATTAACTCAGGTATTAAACCAAAACTCTTGAGGTCTTGTGCGGTAATGTATTGAAGTAAATTTTCTTTACCAATCATATTTGATTGTTCGGCATTATTGGCAAATCCGATTTGTCTTGTATTGATCCTATTGGCAATATGACGCTCTATGCCGTCAAAGGCGCCGCCACAGATAAATAGAATATTTTCCGTATTCACAGAGATCATTTTTTGATCAGGATGCTTTCTTCCGCCTTGTGGAGGCACATTGACAGCGGTTCCTTCTAGTAATTTCAGTAGGGCTTGCTGTACACCTTCGCCTGATACATCTCGGGTAATGGAAGGGGAATCAGTTTTGCGGGAGATCTTGTCAATCTCATCAATGTAGATGATACCTTTTGAGGCACGGTCGATATCGTAATCGGCGACCTGAAGTAGACTAAGAATAATATTCTCTACATCTTCGCCAACATAACCCGCTTCGGTTAGGGTGGTAGCATCAGCAATGGTGAAGGGGACATTGAGGATGCGCGCCAGCGTTTGGGCCAAAAGAGTTTTTCCTGTGCCGGTAGGGCCGGCCAAAAGGATATTGCTTTTTTGCAGCTCAACATCGTTGAGGGT
>JABMNK010000109.1 GCA_013204595.1 Flammeovirgaceae bacterium | reverse complement strand
GGTCGGCAGATATTTGATTTTTAATTCCTTCTAATTTTTTGATAATATCATTTTCGCTTAAAATTTCATTTGTTTTGATTACAATCTGGCTAATGTTGTATTGTTGAGATAATATTTTATCTTTAAATAAACCCCCATCTCTCACCTCTTTTAACTTTAATAGATGCATTCCATTTTCTGCCAATATCGGCTTTGATATTTCGCCAATACTCATATCATTGATTTCATTAGAGAAAATTTCCGGTAATTCATCTATTTGTTTCCATCCCATATCACCCCCTTGTGTCGATAAAGGACTGTCTGAATATTTTTTGGCTACATCTTCGAATGATTCTTTTTCTAACAAGTGTATTACCTTCTCTATTTTTGCTTTATCTTCATCACTGTCACCCTGATTTGATTTTGTTATTAATTGTATGTGTCCGATATGGTATTGAGTGGGATTTTTATTTTTATTCTTATTGATAAATGATTCTACTTCATACTCTGAAATATTAATTTTTGAGACGATTTCTCTTTCTTTGACCTGATTAAAGATTATTTGGTATTTTATTTCATCTCTAAACAGGTTGAATGGCATACCTTCTGATTCGATTGATTTTTTTAGATCCTCTATTGTTAGGTTATTTTTTTTTGCAATATCATTGATAGTTTCATCTAGGTATTGATTTTCAACTCTGATACCTTTTCTTTCTGCATACTGCTCAACAACTTTTTTCTCAATAAGTTTTTCCATTGCAATTTTACTAAGTTCTTCTTGCCTTGGGAGCGCTGTATTCATTTTTTTATATTTATTTATTATTTGATTTATTTCTAACTCTAATTCTTTTTTTGTTATAACGTCTTTTTCAACGATAGCAACAATTCTATCTAGATTTTCATAGCTCTCCTGAGCCTTGAAATTAAAAAATAAACTTGATGCGCTCGTTGCGAGCACAATAAATATCAGCAGAATC
Organism: Flammeovirgaceae bacterium; assembly: GCA_013204595.1. Classification (GTDB taxonomy): domain Bacteria; phylum Bacteroidota; class Bacteroidia; order Cytophagales; family Cyclobacteriaceae; genus UBA4465. Next base: position 1,536 of record JABMNK010000109.1, on the reverse strand, counting down.
CTCTTAGCGATCAATTGAAATTTTCTTGTCTGTATTCATCTGGAAGCGTGGATGAGCTAAAGGATCCAGGGATATTCCTATAAAGCACTTCGTCAAGCGACGCTTTGCTCGTTCCAAGTGACCCTAAACCTCCTAATTGGAGCTGAAAGAATAGTGTGTCATTTGGTTTGTCAGTTGTCGCTAATGATAGACGATGAATCAAAACACTGGCCGACCAACATCCTGCATCGTATTCGAGCCCAGCCAATGCCTCCGAAACACTAGATTGTTTTATGTCATAGTTATACCTTCCGATCGTCGAGTAACCGCTCCCAATTGGCCACTGCCCAGCCAAATTTATTTGTTTAGTGTCATAATCTGTTTGGGTTGCACTTCGAATTAATCGATAGCTAGCATCAATTAGCTTACCAGGTTGAGGTAAATACTTAGAGCCTAATGTTGCTCGGTTCGTTGAGCCTTCATCAGGGTTGTATTGTACTTCGGTGTTTATTGTAAGCGCTTTGTTTAGCCTCGCAAAAGCTAGCATGAATAAATCTGACGAATCACTCTGGTAAACTGAATTAATGTATTGATTTTCATTAAGAACCTTTCTTTCGTTTATGTAAAATCTTTGAGCCAACGTTCCAGAAAGTCTTTCTGTGCCATTCTGGTCAATAAATCTAGTAGTGGCAGCCAAGGTAAATTGATTGTTATCAATCACCCTGTCACCTCCCGAAAATTGATTTGCCCTAAATAGAGTATTTTGATTTAGATCAATTAATGCTGTGTCGAACATAGGGAGCATTGATTGGTCACGGTATGGGGTGTAGGCATAAAAGATTCTTGGCTCTAATGTTTGTGTGAACACATTTTCTGAGAATTTAAATTGGCGGTCCGCATAGAGGCCAGTATCGACTGAGAACGTTGGTGTTGCCAGCTCTTTTGAAGATACGCTAGCATTTTTTAGAGCATAGCTAGCTAAATTCATTGTAATTTTTGGCTTGATATATCCGTAACTTCTCTCAAAAGGTATTGTTAAGCTAGGCTTTGCTACAAAGCGTGTACCTTTTTCTTTGGCTGACCCAGTGTAATCGCTGTCTCTATCGAACTGAGTAATCGACATATTCAAATTAGTCTCATATGAAGTCATGCCAAAACTGTCCTCATTAAAAAATGAGCGATTTACAGTAATACTTGGAAGTCTTTCGTATGGAGAGCTTGAGGTTAGATTTTGAAATTTTTGTGCGATGAAATTGATATCCCAATCATCTTTTTTGTATTCGAGGCTTAGTTCTTGTGGAAGGCTGACTTGACTGGTTACGGATACAAGTGACTCAAGGTCTGAAAAGTAATCATTATCAGAAACCTTCTCATAGTTGACTTTTCCAACAAGACCTTCAGATAACTTATGTTCGTGCTTTACCTTGTATAGGTAGCGGTTACTTTGTTGGGAGACACTATCATTTAAAATTTCAACGCTACTGTCACCAGAATAATCTTCATTCAGGTATCGATACTCCCCTTGGAGTTGCATGCCACGCTTACTTAAATATCTCG
>JABMNK010000108.1 GCA_013204595.1 Flammeovirgaceae bacterium | reverse complement strand
CGTACTGAAAATGGCCGACGGTGTAATACTTTTAGTAGATGCTTTTGAAGGGCCGATGCCCCAAACAAGATTTGTTTTAAGTAAGGCATTGGCATTGGGATTAAAACCCATTGTGGTTGTTAACAAAGTGGACAAGGAGAATTGCAGACCTGATGAAGTTCATGAACAAGTATTTGATTTGATGTACTCCTTAGATGCCACGGAAGATCAATTAGATTTTCATACCCTCTATGGATCTTCAAAGCATGGCTGGATGAGCAACGACTGGAAAGAACCCACGGACAATATCAGCCCTTTACTAGACAAAATCATTGAAATAATCCCTCCTGCACCTATCAATGAAGGCGTACTTAAAATGCAAATCACTTCCCTTGACTTTTCTGCCTTCACTGGTAGGATCGCCATAGGTCGGGTTTTACAAGGAAGGATTGCTGAAAATCTACAACTAGGTTTGAGCAAAAGAGATGGTACTATTAAAAAAGTAAAAGTAAGAGAGCTGCATATTTTTGAAGGCCTTGGCAAAAAGAAAGTGACAGAGGTGCAGTGTGGAGATATCTGTGCGGTAACAGGGATTGAGGGTTTTGAAATCGGTGATACACTTACCGATTTTGATAAGCCAGAAATCATTACGCGTATCGCAATTGACGAACCAACCATGAGTATGATGTTCGCCATAAATGATTCCCCGTTTTTTGGTAAAGAGGGAAAGTTTGTTACTTCACGTCATTTGAGGGAGCGATTAATGAAAGAAATTGAAAAAAACCTTGCCTTGAGGGTTCAGGAATCTGGATCTGAAGATAGGTTTTTGGTTTTCGGCAGGGGAGTACTGCATTTATCCATACTTATCGAAACCATGCGACGTGAAGGATATGAGTTTCAGATAGGACAACCACAAGTGCTATTTAAAGAAGTAGACGGTAAGAAAATGGAACCTATTGAGCATTTGGTAGTAGACGTACCTGATGAATTAGCGGGAAAGGTTATTGAACTCGCTACCCAAAAGAAAGGTGAATTGACCATTATGGAACCTAAGGGGAATATTCAACACTTGGAATTTGACATCCCAGCTAGGGGTTTAATTGGCTTAAGAAACAATATGCTTACCGCCACTTCTGGGGAAGCAGTAATGACTCATAGATTTAAGGAATACCAACCATTTAAAGGAGAAATTGTAGGTAGAATCAATGGCTCTCTGATCTCTATTGAAAATGGCCCTGCCACACCCTTTGCTCTTGATAAGCTATTGGATCGTGGTTACTTTTTCGTTGATCCAGGAGTAGATTTATACATGGGACAAGTGATTGGGGAACATAGTCGTAGTAATGACTTGGTTGTCAATGTACAAAAAGGCAAAAAATTAACTAATATGCGTGCTTCAGGTTCCGATAACAATGTAAAACTGCCCCCTGCTAAAAAATTCAGTTTAGAGGAAGCTTTGGAATATATTCAAAAGGACGAATATGTTGAAGTTACACCAAAATCCATTCGGTTGCGAAAAATCTATTTAACTGAGCAAGAACGTAAGAAATATAACAATAATTAATGTTTTTTTTTGCATTTACATGGATAACCTTAAACCGCCTAAGTAAATGCACTTATAGATTCCAATACCTTGCACTATCTTTCAAGATAAATACTAACGGATGAGAATACTTTATTCCTTACTTTTTATTGGTTTCTCCTTAGGCACTCAGGCGCAAGAGGGGTATCAAGTGACTATTGACCTGACATCCTCCAAAGATGATCAATTGAGTGTTCAAATTCAATTGCCAACAATAACAGAAGATTCCGCTGAATTTCACATGCCGAAGATAGTCCCTGGTACCTATAGCATCTCTGATTTCGGACGATTCATTAGAGCGTTCGATGCGTTCGATAAGTACGGGAATTTACTGGAAGTGACCAAAAAAAGCGTAAACCAATGGCTGATTCATGGGGCACCGGATAAAATAAGCTATTGGATCGATGATACCTTTGATGAAAATGACAACTATAACGAAAATTTTATCTTTGAACCTGCGGGTACTAGTTTCGAGGCATCAAGAAACGTCTTTATTTTAAATACCTTCGGAGTTATTGGTTACATAGATGGCTATAAAAATTTTCCTTTTGAGGTAAGAGTCAAACATCCTGAAAATACATTTGGCGCAACTGCTTTAAACAAAGAGATAGAAAGCAGTACATCGGATCTCTATAAGGCCATTAATTATAATTTTCTAGCAGATGGGCCGATCATGTACAACGAACCAGATACCCTCACCAGAAAAATAGCAGGTGCCGATATTCTTATCTCTGTCTTTTCCCCTAACAAAAAAATAACTGCTAACGATATTCTTAAAAATATCGAAGACTTGCTCATCGCTCAAAGCGATTATCTCGGTGGACAGTTACCAGTGGACCGATATGCTTTCCTTATTTACCTCATGGATTTTTCCAGCTTATCACAAGCCATGGGCGCATTAGAACACTCCTATTCATCGTTTTATACCTTACCAGAAGCTGTCAATGACAGGCTACCTCAATTTGTGAGAGATGTGTCGGCCCACGAATTTCTTCACATAGTGACCCCACTGAACATCCATTCAGAACAAATTGCAGATTTTGATTACATCAATCCAAAAATGTCTAGGCATCTCTGGCTATATGAAGGAGTAACCGAGTACAGTGCTTTACATGTTCAGATTAAAGAAGGCCTCTTTGATACTGAGACATTTTTAGAAAAAGTACAATCCAAAATAGTAGCTGCTCAGGCCTATCCCTTGGTCTCGTTTACTGAGATGAGTCAGAAAATAGTCGAGCCTGAGTTCAAGGACATGTATCGAAATGTTTACGAAAAAGGAGCTCTAATTGGACTTGCACTTGATTTACATTTGATAAAATATTCAAATGGGTCAAATAACCTACAAAAATTGATGGGTCAATTATTCAAGTTGTATGGCCCAGAAAAAGCATTCATTGACGCTGATTTCATAGACGAGCTGACAGCGTTGACTTATCCTGAAATAGGCGTTTTTTTCGAAAAATATGTCGTTGGCAAGCAAGAGCTACCCATCTATGAATTTATCTCTTGGGCCGGAATCGAACAAGAAGAGGGTGAGGAAATTCAGGTGGCGCGTCTTGGCAATATCAAATTAAGCCTAAACGACAATGATCAATTCCTTATTACAAGCACAGAAAATCTAGACGATTTTGGCAAAGAAATAGGCTACAAGGAAAATGATATTTTGAAAAAAATAAATGGTCAAGTTATCAATCTCGAACAATGGAGGGAGATTATTCAAGACTTTCAAGAAAATACAGTAATGGGAGAGAAGGTTAAAATAGAAGTCATTAGAACAATCAATGGAAAAGAGAAAACCCTAAAACTCAAAGCAAAGGCCATGACCTTTAATTACCGACTACCTTCGAAATTAACCGTGCAACCAAACGCTTCGCAAGAAGCAATAAAAATCCGTAACCTTTGGCTATTCGGCACGTAGACCAATTGCTTGGTAGCTAACATTTTTTGTGAAATGTGCCGTCCTATTTAAGAAGTTTAACTGATCAATAAATCGTCAATAAAATGAATAAAAAAAAACTAATTCCTGTAATGATCAGTGCCGCTATCCTAGTCTTAATTGCGGCTTTTCTTATGACTCAATCCAATGATGATGGTTTAAATATTCTGTCAGATGTCAGAAAAGGAGAGTTCGTTGTCGATATTACCACCACTGGCGAACTAGAGGCTAAAAATTCAGTAGAAATTCAGGGTCCAAAAGGCCTTAGATTATATCGTATCTGGCAAGTCACCATTCAAGAAATAATCGATGAAGGATCTTATGTCAAAAAAGGGGATTATGTCGCGCGATTGGATGCATCAGAATTAACCAATAAAGTCAGTGAAACTCAAATTGAATTGGACAAGATTCAATCACAATTTATTCAAATCCAACTTGATACCACCCTTCAAATGCGTCAGTCAAGAGATGAGCTAATCAATCTCAAATATGAAATCGAAGACCGACAAATGACCCTTGATCAATCTCAATTTGAACCTCCAGCAACTATTAAGAAAGCGGAAATAGAGGTAGAAAAAGCAGTCCGCGCATTGCAGCAGGCAGAAGAAAATTATTTAATAAAACAGCGACAAAATGTCGCCAAAATGACCGAAGTAACTGCTTCGCTAAATAAACAGCGACTGGAATTGACAGGATTAAACGAATTGATTGAAAAATTCACCATCACTGCGCCTGAAGACGGTATGCTTATCTATTACAAAGATTTTGAGGGTACTGTAAAAACAGGCTCTCAAATAAATGCATGGAATCCAGTTGTCGCCACCCTTCCGGATCTAACAATTATGATATCAGAAACCTATGTCAATGAAGTGGATATCAGAAAAATAAGCACAGATCAACTTGTCGAAGTGGGCCTTGATGCGTTCCCAGAAAAAAAAATAAATGGAAAAGTAATAAGAGTCGCAAATGTTGGTGAACAACGACCAAATTCAGATGCCAAGGTATTCAAAGTGAGCATTGAACTTTTTGGAACTGATAACATGATCAAACCTGGCATGACCACTTCAAATCGGATTATCACAAAAGTGTACCCAGAGGCATTATCAATTCCCTTGGAAGCACTTTACAATTATCAAGATTCCATTACTTATGTTTATAAAAAGAGCGGCATCAACGTGATTAAGCAAGAAGTAATTATTGGCGCAACTAATAGTAACGAGGTTGTTGTGATGGGCGGTTTAATCTGGGAGGATCAAATTTATCTTACTAAGGTAAAAGGAACAGACGAACAAGAAATCCTTTTGATCCCTGAAATGAATGGCAAAAGAAATCCCTCGGACCAATCAAATAATCTTACCGCTCAAAAATTATAAAAAAAAGAAATGCTCTCCACAAAAAGCGAACGTCCTCATTTTCCAGATAGAGAACGATTAATCGCCAATTTGTACATCGCCTTTGAGGCTGTGATCTCTAATCGTCTCAGATCAATTCTTACTGCTTTGGGAATTATTTTTGGCGTAGCTGCCGTTATCGCAATGTTGGCAATTGGTAATGGTGCCCAAAAAGAGATTGTAGATCAAATCAAATTGGTTGGACTAAACAACATCATCATCAAACCAATTGTCGAACAAACAGAAGAGCAGGTTTCAGCGAGTGACCTATTTCTTCAAGAGAAAAATAAATATTCTCCTGGCCTCAGTTTACAAGATAAAGAGTCGATAATTGACATAGTCCCAGGTATAAAGACAATAAGCCCTGAAATCGTATTAGACACCTACATTCTCAATAACGGGATCCGCAGATCTGCAAAACTCGTGGGGGTTGAGCCGGCCTATTTTTCTATTTTTAACTTTAATCTGGAAGAGGGTAAAGTATTTACCGACCAACATTTGCAAAATGGGATGCCCGTTTGCATTATCGGTAAATCTATTAAAGCCAAATTTTTTCCTTCTGAAAATCCCATTGGAAAAAAATTGAAATGTGGTAATCACTGGTTAACCGTAATAGGCGTTTTGGAACAACGAATCATCTCAGAAAACAGTATCAGTCGTCTGGGCATTAGAGATTATAATATGGATGTCTATACGCCTCTTAAGACAGTATTGATAAGATACCGGAATAGGGACTTGATTACCCAGTCTATGATTCAGAAAGGAAGTAACGAAACAGCACAAAAAAACAATAATTATCACCAACTTGATCGCCTTGTGATCCAGGTCAACGAAACCGAAAAGCTTAGTGCTACTTCCGACGTTGTGGCTAGAATGCTGGCCCGAAAGCATTTTGATGTGGTTGACTATGAGATTGAAATACCTGAATTATTGTTGAAGCAACAGCAACGGACCAATGATATTTTTAATTATGTGCTAGGTGCCATCGCGGGTATCTCCTTACTAGTAGGAGGTATCGGCATTATGAATATTATGCTTGCATCGGTACTAGAACGTATCAAAGAAATAGGCTTGCGGCTTTCAATAGGCGCCAAAAAAACTGATATCGTCAATCAATTTATGTTTGAAGCTATTATGATCAGTGTCACTGGCGGAATCATAGGGATAATATTAGGCGTTTTGATGGCCTATTCGGTCAGTAAATTTGCCGATATTCCAACAGTAATCTCATTCGGATCGATCCTGATCTCATTTGGGGTGGCCGCCACCATTGGGCTGTTGTTTGGGATAGCCCCGGCACGAAAAGCAGCAAATCAAGATCCTATAACTTCCTTGAGACATGAATAAATACTTACTTATTTTTTTTTATGCATTTACCTTTTTTACGGCTAATGCACAGCTCAACTATTCCCTTGAAGATATTATCATAAAAGCCAGAGGGCAGTCCCCTAGAGCCAAGCAAGCTGAAACTAGAAGGGAAAATCGCTTTTGGCAGTATAAATATTACCGGTCAAATTACAATCCGCAGCTTCGATTGCAAGGCAATACCCCTGGTTACAATAGAGATTATAACCAAAATCGATTGGACGATGGATCCATCATTTTTCAAGAACAAGAGCAAACATTTACCTATGCAAATTTAAGTTTGCAACAACCCATAGCCCTATCAGGTGGACAAATTTCAGTAAACTCCGACGTTTATAGATGGAAAAATATCCCCGCTGACCTTAGGTCATGGAATAGCACTGTAGTCAACATAAGATTGGATCAACCCCTATTTGGATTTAATATCTTAAAGTGGGACCGTATGACTGAGCCATTGAGGTACGAAGAGTCCAAACGTGCCTATGTAGAGGAAATGGAATTCATTTCAAGTCTAGCTGTTGATTTATTTTTTGATTATCTAGATGCACAAATTGGATTCGATATAGCCAATTTCAACCTAAGCCGAAACGACACCATTTATAATATTGAGCAGGGCAGATACAATATCGGCACTACTTCTAGAGACAAATTATTACAAGTAGAATTGCAGTTGCTGCGTTCCAAACAGCAACTTACTCAGGCCAAATTAGATCTTCAAACCTCAGAACTAGAAATGAAAACATTCATCGGAATCAATGATGATATTGTTTTTGACTTAATCATTCCAGATCAATTAACTACTCTTGATGTCAACATTGAAGAAGCCTTGGCTCACGCCTCTGCTAATAGATCTGATTTCATCTCCTTTGAAAGACGGCGATTGGAAGCCAATAAGCAGGTTGCGCAGGCAAAAAGTGATCGATACCAGCTTAATATGACCGCTTCTTATGGACTAACGGGCACCGGAATTGACTTAGGAACTTCCTATGAGCAACCCAATAGTCAGCAAAGATTGAATGTACAATTCAATATCCCAATCATTGATTGGGGAAGAAATAAAACCCGGATGAAAACGGCTTTGGCAAATAAAAAACTAGAAGATTATATTATAGCCCAAGATGAACAAACATTTTTAAGAGAAATCATTAGTCTGGTTTCACAATTTGAAGTATTGAAGTCCCAAATAGAAATTTCACAAAAATCAGATCTCGTGGCCCAAGAGAGATATAATGTGTCTCAAAATCAGTACTTAATTGGTAAAATAGACATCACAAATCTGAATATCGCCTTAACTGAAAAAGATGAGGCAAAAAGAAGCTATTTAGCTGCGTTACGGAGCTACTGGAAAGCTTATTTTGAGTTAAGGAGATTGACGCTTTATGACTTTGCCAATAAAGAGCTTCTTTATACATTAGAGTGAATAACTACTTATTGTACCAATATCATTCCACGGCATAATTTATTAGTAATTTTATAAATGCTTATTTTTACAATATGGCGCTAGCAGAAGAATTTAAACGGCAAGGGAATTTTCTTTTCAAATACAGAGGTATACTTCCATTATTAATTTTGGGTATATCAATGGGTGTATATCTCATTGAAGTACGCAACAAAGGTGGAAATTTACTAGTTGCTAACTATTGGTATACCTGCTTATGCGTATCCCTATTGGGTCAATTGATAAGGATTTTTACCGTAGGTTTTGCTGCAAAAAATACGTCCGGAAGGAATACAGGTGATCAGTTAGCGGATGAGCTCAATACCAAAGGCATATATTCTATCGTAAGACATCCCTTGTATGTAGGTAATTTCTTAATGTGGCTTGGGCTCTGTATGCTTACACAAAACTTATGGTATACAGTGGCGTTTGTCTTTATATATTGGGTTTACTATGAGCGCATTATGTATGCAGAAGAGGCTTTTTTGACATCAAAGTTTGGTGAAAGATACCTGTCTTGGTCCTCTCAAATCCCTGCTTTTTGGCCTAACCTGCGTCTCTGGAAGCCTACCACACTGACCTTCAATTTAATGAAAGTAATCCAACGCGAAAAAAATGGAATTTCGGCGCTATTTATTATTTTTTGGCTCTTTAACTTCATAGGAAATGGATGGTCAAATGGTATATGGATCCTCTCTTATAATTTTTGGTTTTATGCCATGGTAATTAGCAGCGCTTATTACGTTCTGATCAAAGTTCTTCTCAAATTAAAGGTTTTTTAAAAGAATTTTTATTTCTTTATTTTCCGAATCCCTTTAAAATAAGCCCATGCTATTTTTAACTTAGAACCCGTCTTGTTTCTAGCCATTTCCATTGCGTCCCATAACTCATCAGGTACCTTATCTAATTCATTAAACTCTCCGGCACCCTTCAACCACTCTCCCCCATCAATAGTTACTACCTCTCCGTTGATGTATGCCGAAAAATCAGATACCAAATAAGCCGCTAAATTTGCAAGCTCTTGATGATCTCCTACACGACCGATGGGCACTTTTAATGCAGGATCATATTTCTTTTTTAAACTTCCAGGCAAAAGCCTGCTCCATGCGCCCTCCGTTGGAAAAGGGCCTGGCGCTATTGCATTACTTCTTATGCTGTATTTAGCCCATTCCACAGCCAAAGAGCGCGTCATGGCTAGAATACCTGCTTTTGCTGCTGCCGACGGGACAACATACCCAGATCCTGTCCAAGCGTAAGTAGTGACGATATTTAAAATTGTCCCTGGTCTTTTGGCCGATATCCAATTCTTACCCATTGCCAAGGTGAAATTATAAGATCCTTTGAGCACAATATCAACGACCGTATCAAAGGCGCGGTGCGACAACCTTTCTGTTGGACTGACGAAGTTACCCGCCGCGTTATTCAACAATACATCAATAGGCCCCAAGAGACGCTCCGTTTCATTAATAACTTGCTCCACTTGTTCATAAATTCTTACATCACAAGCGATTGGTAATACTTTATTGCCTGTGAGGTCATGGATTTCCTGAGCTGTCTTTTCTAATACCTCAAATTTCCTACTACAAATAACCACGCTAGCGCCTAGTTTTGAGAAATAGGTCGCCATTGATTTCCCCAATCCAGTACCTCCTCCTGTCACCACCATTACTTTTCCCTTAAAGACATCTTCTTTAAGCATACCTTGACTATAACTCATTTTTCGTATTATTATTTGCCTACTGAGCAAGGTAGCCTATTTTAAAAACATCGCAAAATGCATTTAATTAAAATAATTGGTTCGGTTTTTGATGTTATAAAAATTGATCATCCATCCTTATAGAAATCGAGCACTTACACAAAAATGAAAAACTTAATCCCACCATTCGTTTTATTGTTACTACTGTTAGTTAAAACCAGTGACGTATCATGTCAGCAATTGAGTCCTCAAGAATTATTAGCGAAAAGCATTGAATACCACGGCCCAAGCCAATTCTGGAATTCATATAATGGCATCTTGTATTTTAAAGAACAGCAACCCGGTAAAGAAGTCAGAAAAACCCAAGTACATATAGATAATACAACAGGATATTTCAAAATAAACAGGGGAAATGAATTAATCAGTGGTATGCTTTTAGATTCATGTTTTGTTGAAAAAGGTGACATTTCATGTGAACGCACCAATATCTTACGAGACTATTATCTGTACTTATGGGGATTGCCCATGAAACTTTTGGACCACAAAACAGTCCTTTCAAAAGAGATCAGCTACGATACCTTAAATGGCACCCCTTATTTTACTTTACAGGTCAATTATCCGTCGGATAATTGGACTTTTTACTTAAGTAGGGAAAACTATAGTCTCTGCGCTTACAAATTCATAAAGCCGGATCAAACCGGTGAATTCATCTTACTTAGAGACGTAGTTCTTGTAGTTGGCATGAAGATACCCAAAAACCGTAGCTGGTACACCCTTCAAGATGAATATTTAGGCACCGATATCTTGAATTCAACGGAAAAAACAAAGTTTCATTAAATTATTAATTTAATAAATTATGTATCCGAAAAACTTCTATTAAATTCGCTCATCAATATTTTACTATGCCACTAGAAATCACAAAATCAATAAAAAAAATTAATGTCATTTCGAGAGAAGCGTTTGAACAGACTTATTATTACCCGCAAAAACCCGTAGTTATAAAGGGATTGTTTGAAAACCAAGCTGCAGGTCAAAAATGGGATTTAGAATACTTCAAGAATACGATGGGAGATGTAGAAGTTGGTATTTTTGATGCCAGTCTTGAAAGAATCGATCGCTCCTATAAGAAACCTCATTATACTTTGTCTTTCCGGGATTATCTGGAAGAGATTGAAAAAGGACCTACTAAAAAAAGACTTTTCTTATTCAATGCCATAAAATTCAATAAAGCGTTGCTCAATGATTTTGAATTCCCTACCATTTGTGGTGGATTCATAAAGTCGCTTCCTTTTATGTTTTTTGGTGGCGATCAATCTGTTACTAGAATACACCAAGACATGGATATGTCTTGCGTATTTCTTTCTCAATTTACAGGTAAAAAACGCGTTGTATTATTTGACCCAAAATATTCTGAACTACTTTATCGATTTCCCTTTAATGTGCATACGGGAGTCAATATCATGGATCCCGATTATGAAAAATATCCTGGCCTCGAGTATGTCAAAGGTGAAGAAGTTACCCTAGAATATGGAGAAACTTTGTTTATGCCATCGGGATGGTGGCATCATATTGAATATCAAGGAAGTGGTTTTAGTATGAGCATGAGATGCCTGAGTCCAAAAAAGAGAGATTGGATTAAAGGGGGATGGAATGTGGCAGTCAACACCAATGTAGATGAAATAATGCTTAAAATACTTGGTGATCATTGGTTTAACTACAAAACAAAGCTCGCTCAAAAGCGTGCCACCAATCTGCTAAAAGAGATCAGCACGAAAGATACACGTTCGAAAAAAAGCGTACCCGCCTGATCAAATTAGGTCAAAGCATCTTTTTATATTTATATATGCATTGTTTGCTAAAAAGGCACAAATACCTCTTTAGCAAACACCCAATAGATGACTTACTACCTTAGGAATTCCAGAAAAGTAACTCCACAAACAGCTCCAGATTCAGAGGACGAAACGATATAAAAATCGTGTAATCCTTCAATTTTAGGAAGTATTACTTCCAAAACCTTCTCTCCTAAGTCCAATAAGCCTTGGTCAATATCAACAACGCCAATGACTTGTCCCTCAGCCGAATCTAATCTAAATTCAATTGAGCCTCCATTGAAATATTTTGGGAATTGAAGAATGGTAAGTTTAATCTTCTGAATGTCAGTAAAATCAATGGCCTTATACCCTACCTGCGTGCCATTTTCTGCTATTTAAAAATTTAAATCCTCTTCAACTTCTGCAACTTGACCGGCTTTTATGTGCATTGAACTTGCCTTAATTCCTACATCAAAAGCATCTGCTGCAATTATGGGATTTCTAAGTATTAAGATTTCCTCCTGCCTCAAAGCGCCTATTAGGCCTCCTCCGTTATCTGTATAAGAAGCAGATAGCACATAAGCACCCATGGTTCCTGTTGCCGTATGCGCTTCAAAAGCATATTGTCCCTCAAGAGGTAGGTTATTTTCTCTATGGTCACTTGATAGAGACAAAATATAATCAACTATGAGACCTGCATCATCATTTGAGAGTGCAGGATGAGCGGCCATGGCAATTTGACCCCATATGCCAGATCCTCCATTCTGAATTTTGCTTATCAAATATTTCTTCGCGCCTCCATCATAGGCATATTTAGCAGCCACTTTTTCTAAAGAAGGACCTACACTTGGATTTTTTTCGTGATGACAGGACGTACAATCCGAACCCTCCAAGAGCATTTTTCCTTCACCAAAATTACTTAATTGCTGATGACCTAAACTTATGTTATTTCGATCTAAGCCTTCAGGTAAATAGTTGATCGTTGCCGTTATCTCGGAAGGTGAAATCCCAGAGCCTATGGCACCATCCTCTTCATCCGTTACGACAACCTGATAGTCAATTTTAGCATTATCCCAATAGAAGGTTTTATTTCCTTTAATCTCCCATTTAACTACTGGCAATGAATTGCCCACCATTATCATGACAGTTGTCGCATCAATTTCAGATTCCTCATCCATAACTTGCAACTGAATATTAAATTCGCCAGATCGGTCAAATGTATATTGAAATGATTTTTCATCAGAAATGATTTTCCCATCCAATGTCCATTCATAGGCGAGCTCACCCCCTTCGGCATCAAAAGATTCATTTGCCGAAAACCAGGTCAATAAGGGCTCTTTTCCATAGATGTCAGATGAATTAATTTTAGCTACCGGCTTTTGGTTCCCTCCATTATATTTCAAATGCACCAACCTGGCATCTGGATTTTGCTGGAACCATCTAGAACCATATTCGAGTAAATAAATATCTCCCGATCTACTCATGATCATGTCTGTAGGATTACTCAAGATAATATCAGGAAGAAAGCGTTCCATTCGCACATAATTTCCCTCTTCATCAACCGTAACTGCCATCATCCAACCTCGCATCCACTCATAAATAAACAACTTTCCATCATAATACTGAGGAAACCTATTATCCGATTCAGGATAATCATCTATATAAAAAGTAGGACCAGCCATTGCAGTACGTCCTCCATTACCCAACAATGGGAATTCTGACGAATTTCCATAAGAATACCAGAAAAATGCCGATTGTGCCGGCGGTAAGATCCTTGCTCCAGTATTATATCTGGAATCATTTACAGGTTCCTTAGGATCAAATATTAAACCTGATTTTTGGGTTTCCCAATCATAATCATAGTACGGCTGATTATTGGCAATAAATAAAGGCCACCCAAAATTTCCTGCCATTCTTGCCTGATTAATTTCGTCATAGCCCATTGACCCACGGTTTAGGCTGTCTTTATTTGCATCAGGTCCTACATCTCCCCAATACAAAAAGCCGCGCCTATTATCAAAGGATATGCGATAAGGATTTCTACAACCCATTACATAAATCTCAGGTCTACCCCCACTTCCATCTTTTGGAAAGAGATTACCTTCAGGTATACTATACCCTTCTTCTTCGACTTTTATTCTCAGAATTTTACCTCTTAGATCATTGGTATTGGCTGAGGATTTTCTTGCATCCCAAGGGAAACGCCCAGGTCGATCATCTATCGGTGCGTAGCCATCCGATTCATGCGGATTGGTATTATCACCTAATGCTATATAAAGCATTTTATCAGGACCAAATTCTATCGATCCTGCTGCATGGCAGCATTGCAACCGTTGGGTGGGGATGGTGATTATTTGCGACTCTGATTTCACATCAAAAGCACTGTAATCATCTGCCATTTTAAATTTCGATATAACCTGAAGGGTATCTGTAGGATGTGATCTAAAGAAATATATCAATTTATTTTCTTCAAAATCAGGATCTAATGTAACCCCCAGGAGGCCATCTTCTAAATCAGAAAAAACGTCAAACTTGTGCATCAATGAAGTCTTTTTTAGATTCTTATCATATAACATAACTTCGCCATGGCGCTGAATAAACAGTACATTGTCATTGGGGAGAAGCTCCAGCTCCATCGGCTCATATAGATTCTGATCTAAGACTTCTTTTGTAAACCTGTTCTGATCAATACCAACAGAAACATTGTCATAGTTGATTTTGGTCTTAGGCCCTGCTGCATACTTAATTCCGCCCCAAACATGCTCAATAAATAAAGGGTCCGAATAGAGCTCTTCTCGATGGCCCAATTCAGTATACCACATTCTACCCCCATCAAAAGACCTATACCAGCTCAAAGGGTGGTACTCCCCATTGGTACCTCCTTGGTATGAAGTCTCATCTAAATTCAATAATACATTTATCTCAGGTACCATGTCCCTGAAATTGTACAATTCCTCAGTCAACGTCCATACCGGTGGCAACCCCATAGTAGACTCATGCGTATTATCAACGATTTGAATAGCCGCTTGTGTGATTTCAGGATGACCATCAAAATAGGCACCCACTAACTGATTGTAATATGGCCACTGATACTCAGTATCCGTCGCAGAATGAATGCCGACAAAGCCCCCTCCGGCTTGAATATACCTATTAAGCTCTAGCTGTTGATTATCATCAAGAACATCCCCAGTAGTATTCAAGAAGATGATGACATTTATGTCACTTAAAATCTCTTCATTAAAAACACTGGCATCCTCGGTAACCATAACCTCAAAATGATGCTGCTCACCCAAATCTTTGATCATCTGCTGTCCAACCTCAATCGAACTATGCCTATATTCTGTGGTTTTAGAAAAAACCAAGACCTTTAGATAAGATGATTCACTGTTAAAAAGAATAAAATACGCCGACAGAGACAGCGCCAATAAACCAATAACCCAACCGATTTTTTTCATAACTCCAGTTCTCAAAATAGTCATACAACTTTTTACAAATATGAGTCAATGCATAAACAAAAGACCATGCATAATGACACAAACTAACAAGGTAAATGAACCTAGTCATTAGGTCATCACAAAGTATGGCTGAAAAATCTAGGACTTTTTATATCAAGAGACAAAATATTTTAGATAGATGACTGGCCTAATATTGTTTTAAAATCAATCAAAAAACGAACTCATTCAACTTAATGTGAAATAAATAAGTGCAGATGTCTAAATTTAAAGGACTAACCTCAAAAATAAGCGAAGCATCTCCGTAAGAAAATCTATTAACAAATCATCTAATATGACAACTACTTCCCTAATTGAAATCAAAAATGAATTAAAGGAACTAAACAATCAAGACCTCATTAAATTGATCCTCAGGTTGGCAAAACACAAGGTTGAAAATAAAGAATTGCTAGGCTATCTCCTGTTTGAATCTACCGATCAAGAAGCGTACGTCCAAAAAATCTTCGGAGAACTAAATGATCAATTTCATAATATTAACAACAACAGTTATTACCTCATTAAGAAAAGCATCCGGAAAATTCAGCGTCTTACGAAGAAAAACATCAAATACAGCCAAAAAAAAGAAATAGAAGTTACGATAGGTATTTATTTTTGTAAGAAAATACTACAAATAAAGCCGTCAATTAGGACTAATAACGCCATAATGAATATTCTGGAAAGGCAAGTACTCAGCATTAGAAAAAGCCTAATCTCCCTGAACGAAGATCTTCAGTTTGACTTTCAATCAGCATTAGATAGGATTCTCAAGGAATCCTAAGATGAATAATCAATCGGTCTTAACCAATTATTGTACGCCCACAGGGAGTCGAACCCCGAACCCCCGCCTTAGAAGGGCGGTGCTCTATCCAGTTGAGCTATGAGCGCATCATTTAAAAAAGCGGAGAGAGGGGGATTCGAACCCCCGGTACGGTCACCCGCACGCATGTTTAGCAAACATGTGGTT
>JABMNK010000107.1 GCA_013204595.1 Flammeovirgaceae bacterium | reverse complement strand
GTATTACATACCGAAACAGTATGCGCATCAAACTTTTCAATTTTCGGTAGCGTCTATATTATCATTTAGTGCTTAAAGTAGTTTAGCTTTGATATAAAATAAAGTAACCTAAGGGATTGATAATTATGCAAATAGATAACCAAATGTCATTTACTACCGTTACCATTACCCTGTTTTATTTTATTTCATCTCCCATTTTTGGCGGTCCAACGCTTAGTCAACGTTTATTAGATGATCAAGGAAAGTCAACATCTAAAAATTTATCTCATTCCTATGGGATAAAAGTAGATTCTATTGCTAGAATTATTTATAACAATGGAGAAGAAATATCAGGTCATATTCTTGATCAAAACCCTCGAGAAATTCTATTTCTCACCATTGATCAACGTCAAATCTTGATACCTCAATATGTAATCAAAGAAATAGAATGGATCAATCCTAGCCAAATTAATAATAAAGGTGTCATTGTTAGCGCCGATCCATTTGCCACTCGGTATTTTTTAACCACCAATGGACTCCCTATTAAAAAAGGAGCACATTACATGCAGTGGAATTTATTTGGTCCCAATTTACAATTTGAGGCTGGAGAAAATTTCGGAATAGGTGTGATGACCACTTGGCTGGGCGTACCTTTGATTGTAACGGCTAAAAAATCTTTCCGCATATCCGAAAAGGTACAGGGTGCTTTGGGCGCATTAGTTGGTTCAGGAACTTATTTAAATCCGGATTTTGCTTTCGCACTGCCATTTGGAACTATATCCATAGGTGATAGAAAATCAAACATGGCCATTTCCTGCGGATATGGAACTGTTTGGTCAAATGGAGAAACGAAAGGGAGCATGATCTACAGTATTGCTGGAATGAGTAAGGTTTCTCCTAAGATCAGTTTGATTTTTGACTCATTTATAAGCACTAATTTTTCTTTAATTATGCCAGGAATAAGGTGGCATCAAAGTAACGAAAAAGCCATGCAATTTGGATTTGCAAGTTTATCTAATTATGGAAATACCATTCCAATTCCTATGATTCAATGGTATCGGCGTTTATAGCGTGCTACACAGTAATAAAAAACGACTACCTCGTGAAAGGTAGTCGTCACCAACCTACTATGAAAAACCCATTAATTATCTTTATAGACGAAGAAGCAGCTCCTTTGTTGTGATAACTAGGCATTATTAACATTTATTAACATTTTTAGAAAAAATTGACCAAGACATAAGTTGACGCCTTCCCAAAAGGAAAGGCAGAAAAAGGCAATGAATTCAAATTAATTCTCTAAAATTTATGATTGAAATCCTAGATAAGAACAATAAATTAGCTTTGTCTAATTAAATTATTGAACAAGTAGGCTAAAAATAACTCTATATCTAATTAACTTCAATTGAAAAATAGTGTCTGTGTGTAGTGATCTTGGATGAGATTGAAAAATTATTTAATAAAGGATATAAGACATAGCTATTTAAAGAATAATTTCGCATAATGAAATCCATTTATAAATTATCTCTTCTTTTGTTGGTATTCATCGGCTCCTGCAACCAAGGAGAAGAAGAAGAAGCCTATGACAGTGCAGTTGAATTTTTGAATGCCAATCCGATCATCACCACAAATTTCTATTCAAGTGAGTTCAATGAACTTCAAGTTCATTCGGCTTCTCAAGGATCCTTGATGAGTGACGTCAGCTATTATTTTGCAGTAAACAGTATTGGCGATTTTCAGATAACCGAAAATTTCAATAATTGCACTTATGAGAATACTGATGCGCGTGTTTGGTTAAATATTTATGGCGCTAATTTCAAGGCCAATTTTAAAGACATCATTTCAATAAAAGAAAATATATCAACCGAAATGGAAAAAACAACCTATGAGCTGATACTTAATTTTGAGCCTATCACTGTTGGCTCTCTTTGTATGAACAAATGTCTTTCCTTGTACTCTTGCGATGCAGAACTTCCCTCATTCACCAATAGCGCTCCCGGAACAAGTATTTTTTATCAGCAATACCTGATCTTCAATGACGTAGGAACGCGAGCTACTTACAAAAAGCAGTTTGAAATACTTAGAGATGGTTTTTAAATAAACTAATAGACTATTTTTACTGCAGATAATAAAAAAAGGCCTAATAACTTATTAGGCCTTTTTTATATTTTTCCTCCATATAATAAACAGATCTCATTCTAGTTAAGCTCGCGAGCGTACTGAACTACATTATATATTTTTCCCTCAAGGTCGAAATAAAACATTTCAACAAGTTCCTTTTCCCAAACGGAACCATCCTTAAAGTTTCTACGCTCCCGAGACACCATGGTGGCGCCTGAAATCGGGTCCGTATTGGCTATTTTCATGGGTGCAATAGAATAGGGTTTCCATTCAACTGATTGATAAGAATCAAATAACGTCAACCAACTTTCTTTAGTAAGAATGTATTTATTACCGTCCATCCCGTTTATTGTGACGGTATCTGCAAATACTTCACTGCAAGCGCGACCATCCATTTTATTGTAGGCAGCAATGAATGCCTCTAATGCCTCCACTTCTCCTCTATTTGAAAAAACAAGCGGCCTACCCGTCACCTCTGAGTCTTGTTTTCCATAGTACTTGCCCCCATAAGTCAAACCGAATTGACTATCCGGATAATTACGCGACCACTGACTAAAATCAATGATTTTGTTAGCTGCGTTAAAAGTGAAAATTTCCATTAAATTTTGCTTCTGATAAGACCCGTCCTTCCAATTTCGGTCTTCGACTGACCATGTCAAAACCAAGGTCTCATCGGTCCCCTCAATTTTAACAGGGATAATTCGATAAGGCGCCATCGATATCTTTTCCATTGAATTCAACCACCTACGATTATCTTCAAGTATTTTGGTACCGAAGTCCGTACTGTAGTTTTTGATTAACGCATCAGCATTCTTTAAGGAATAATTTTTGGCTACATCCAAAATTGCATTAACCGTTTCCTGACTCCCAAACACAAACGCCTTACCTCTATTTACTCCTTCCCCAAGATAAACTCCCGCTGATTTTATCTTTTGAGCTTGGATTTGATGCAACGTAAGCATCAAAACAAAAATTACTATATTTCTCATGATATGATTGTTAAGGTTGTTTTCAAATATACAGCATTCGTCAGCGCTGACATTCATTTGAATGTCTATGATTACAAAAAATCGAATGAGAAATACTTTATAGACTAATACTTAGCTGTTCTTTTTCGGAAAATTAAAGAACACGCTTGTAAGAATAGGGATAAAGAAAATACCTACGGTGATTAAAGAGACTCCAATATCAACTGTTTTACTAGTCAAGAATATACTCAATGAAGACTCAGGATAGAAATGTTCCAAAACTGACAAACTTAATTTCAAACCTAAAATACCTATTACTATAAATGCGGCACTTTCTAGAAAAGGATAGGTTCCCATTAATTTAACAAACCATTGTGCAATGAATCGCATAGCCAAAATACCAATAAAGACACCCGTGCAAACCAATATGATATTTGGAGTAAATGCAACTGCAGCAAATACGTTGTCAATTGAGAATGCCATATCTAGCAATTCAATCAAACAGACCGTAGCCCAAAAATTACCCAAAGAACCCACCGTAACTCTGTACAACCAATTACCCTTTTTATCAATAAAATCATTCACCTCAAGGGCTGTTTTTTTTCCTTTGTAAAAATCAAATACCAGATACAGTAGATATAAACCACCTAGTGGCTTAAGCCACCATATGTTGATAAGTACGGAAGCAAATAACATGGCAAGTCCACGAAAGATATAGGCTCACCAAATTCCATATTTCAACGCCTTATCTCTTTCCTTCTCAGGTAAATCCATCACCATTGTGGCCAATACTGCCGCATTGTCAACTGAAAGCAAACTTTCTATGATTATTAAATTACCGATGATCATCAGGGAGGCTGCTGGATTCTCTACTATCTGTTGAATTAATTCTTGCATAATTTATTGAAAAATAAGTTTACTAAAAAATCTCATAGTATTCAAGAATTGATAAAAGTCATCAATTGGCAGCATGTTTTTTTATTGTCCCCATTGAGCAAATAAGTGCTCTGTTTTTGCATCGCGAAGATAATCTTTAAAAGCGGAGGTAATCAATCTTATTGGTCATTATATTTCTTGGAACAACTGATTGACGCACCCTCTCGTAAACTGCTATAAACTGAAAGAAATAGACTCTTTGAGGACTTGATAGTTTATTAACAGTACTAATTGATAACACTATTTTGATAAGAGAGAAGCGTAATTACATTTATAGTATAATAAACATAAAATCCACATGAAAAAAACTTTTTTAATACTTGCTGTAGGGTCATTTATGTCCTGCCAAGAATCAATTAAAATTGACAAATCACCGTTCTGTGGCACTATCGATCAAAATAATCAGAAAATGGAAATTATAGAAAAATCAGGCAAAGCTTAACAACAGGGTGCTTTTTAAATCGCCGAGGAATATTTTGCAGACAATGGAGCTAATCTAGTAAATGATGCAAAATACACCAATGATGCAATCATAGCGGCCCTTGAGGCTCGCTAGTATTGTCGCTTTTTTCGAGATAGAGTGTTTTCTCCACAGTTTCCATCGCTTTCAGAGGTCATGGCTGGCATGCCTAAATCAGGCTGGCAGCACTGGATATTAAAAGTATATTTCGTATTTTATGTTGGTTATTTTTTTAATTTATGTTAAAAAAAGCAAAATATCGGAGATTTAACGTCATGAACCTCTGATTCCCATTTTAAAAGGCATTTATACGGCTTTTATAGCTAAAGTGGAGTAGTGAGTATACGGCTTTACTTTGAATCAATTAATTGCGGAAATCCTTTTGTCAATAATTCTTGATAAGCATAAAAGAGAACTGTTTTTCTATGAACACCAAATAAAGTCTCACTGAAATAAGTCAGGAATGCCTTTTCATCGAATACATTCAAATCAAAGACATTGTCCTTTATAAGTGAATATAATGCAGATAGAATCTCAGCAGTTGATTTACAATTTTGGAGTTGGCTCAAAATAGCTTCGATAGAACCTGAATTTAACGGTGGTAGAAGTGGAATGAAACCCTCTATTTTTTCCTTTTCTAAAATAAAGTCATATTCAAGGTCTTGAAGATGACTCAGACGCCACATTTGATAACGTTCATCAGGGAGTGGAAATTCCATTAGTTTTTTGCCTTTGACTCGAAAGTCAGCTAAAGTGTCCGTGTCTTTTAAGAAGTTGAGTACTGATTTTTGATAAAATTGAAATGATTTCCAGTCTTTTCCATTTTTAAAATAGAGGAAGCCTTCTTGACCATCTATTGAGATTGCTATTTGAGTGCCCATTTTTTATGATTTTAGCTAAGGATTTAATTAGAATCGAATCGTTAATAATGGTATTTATTTCTTTTCGCAAGGTATTAAACATTTAATGAACCGTTCATAAAAATACATTAGTCTTTTTTTAATATAGTTGCTAATTTGTTCGTATCTTCATATTTAAATTTTAGTGAGCAATTGCTAGGCGATTAATTCGATAGAATTAATCGTTTTTTTATGCCAAATAAAATCAGATTTATTTACATTTTTTTGAATGGGGAAGCATCTTGATGCAAGGTCATAGCCTTCTGAGCAAATAGAATAGCAATGGTCAGTGATACGAATGCCATTATCCAAATTCCTGGCATAAAAGAAGTAAACAGGAAGTAATCATAGAATCCGTGGATAATAATGGCCAGCAAAAACCCACCTAAACTGTACAAGGTACTCATCACTTTAGGATTCAAGTTGATATCCGAAATGCCATCACCATCAATATCTACAGCTACCTTTTTTTCGTTGAATTTAGCTTTGCCCAAATAATAACCCATGATGATGGCGAAAGTTGCATGAGCTGGAACAGCAGAAAACATCCGAACAATACCAACAGTGACGTCACCATTCATGACAAAAATGATATTTTCTATGGTCGCAAATCCCATGGCTACCATAACGGTATAGACAATTCCATCAAATGGTTCATTAAAATTTTTATTATTGTAAAGGATGAATCGAACAAAGAAAAACTTAAAAAATTCCTCTACGAATGCTACTATAATAAAAGCATTTACTAGTTCGCCGACAAGACTATTTTTGTCAAATGGGTAATAATGATACAGGAAATCTGATAGAAAATAAGCTAGAATAAACGTGATCAATCCGAAGATAAAACTAACAATCAATAGGCCAATGGGTTCTTTTTCATGTTTATCGGAAAAGAAGATGAAAATAACGATGATGAGACCGGGAAGGAGTGAGAGGACGAGTAAAACTGAGTCGTTTAACATAGTATTGAAACAGGAAGTTTGTCAATTTAAAGTATCTTTAAAGAAATCATAAATTCGTCATAGCTCATTTGTGTATCATTAATATCATAGGCTCTGGCAAAGCCAATTGAAAAGGTAGAAGGTAATAAAGAAAAAAGCACTACTCTCGTGTCAATTTGAGCGCCTATATTCACGAATTTATCAATGTAAGATTCGTCATATTCCTGGTCATAATCACGCGACACCAATGCGGAGGCAAAGATTGACGCTTGGGTCCAATTTGCAAATAAGTTAAAAAAGCCTAATTTTTTATACCTAATTGGGGGCAATATGACTTCCGTCATGATTTTTCCGAAATCTTGGGATTCGATGTATTTGTCGTCATTATAAGTCAAGCCAGGTAATGAATAGATATCTCGAAATTGCTTTGGCTGATAAGAATCGACATAATTATTGCCAAAGGCAGCGAATCCAAATCTGGTGAAGGGATTATACGTATTGCTGAATGACCTGCCCACAGCACTTCTAATCCATAGCGAAGTATGTTTGATGATAAGTGGGATTCCAAAGTCTGCATTTCCAACTAAATTGGGATATAACTTCCCCTCTGTGATGGCAGTTCCTCCTTGGAGCGACCCAGAAAATCCTTTTTCATCTTCCACTGCGCCGATCGAATTTTTAATAAAACTATAGCTCAGCGCGCCATAAAAATCGAGAAAGAGATTATCATCATAGCCAGTAGTTGCTAATGTTTGAAATTCCGGACTTTTGTCCAATCCATAAAATCCGGCAATTCCTAGATCCAACGAAAGGCTTATCGGAGGATCCCATATTAATGATGCGCTGTAATCTATGCCACCACTGATTCCTTTGCGGGATCTTTTTGTAGGACCGAATAAATCGTAAAAATTGGAGGGATTATAATTCAGGCTATAATAAAAATTACCTGCAGCATAATCCCAACTAGCATGAAAGCGTTCATCCTCTTCGAGGACATCACTATCGTTGATGTCCTCACTAAGTCCATTGAACCAGCTGGTAGGGGTGAAAGAGATTGAAAGATTCATTTCTTGATTCCCGAGAGGATCACTGAAGTTTAATTTATAACCAAATCCCATGAAATTCTTGTAACCAACGACGATTGGATAAGCAGCATTTAGCTGAAATTCCTTTGCGATGTTATAAGTCTTTTCTGGATAGGAAATGGTGTCTGCTTTACTAGGTCTTTTGGAATACCAATCTTGAAGTTCTGGAAATTTTTGTGCTGTTAAATTGCCTAAAAAATTCACTTTAGAAAGGGTATTTATAGGTTGATTGGGAATAATAGAAGGTTGGAACCCAGTGCTTGTATATTTAAAAACAAATAATCGTGCGCTATCGAGTAAGATCGGTCTAAATAATCCAGTTTCTGTATTACTCATCACTTCAATACCTTCTCCTTCCCCATCGAAAATAGCTAATTCCGCTCTATAGATATTACTTATTCCGGAATAGAAGCTAGAACCCATTAAGTATTTACCGTCCTTGGTGAATCTGAAACTTTGAGGGGAGGCAACATCAAAGTCAAAAATCATTCGTTCACTTTTTTGTGTGCCGTTAAAATCCGCCAGTTCATAAAGCATTAATTTCTGATGACCTCTATAATCGCTTACTGCGGCACTAATGTGTTGCCCATCTGGCGATATATCGATATCAAAAATATCCTCCCCATAGTCAAAAGTGAATTTTTGATCCCAATCATTGTAGGTGTCCTGTTCGTTTTGGGCACTATCATTTTTTTCGATTCTTACTAGGGTTGAATAACCACCCGCATGTTTTACCCCCCATATTGATTTATCAATCGGATTAAATGCTAGATCACCAAGTCTGACATCCTGAATCAATCGGTTCGCCTTTTTTGTTTTGAGGTCGTAGCTATTAAGATCTCTATAGGCATTGTTATCTGTGGTATAATAAATTTTATCTCCTTCTTCATCGAAAATAACAGAGGCTACATAATACAGTGCAGCCCCTTTTATATCAACTAGTTGGGCAATTGCACCATTATTTAAATCAATTGCTGCCAGATAAGGGACTTTTCCGGGATAATTCACAGCAACATAAATTTTATTTCTTTTGGAATCAAAATAGGCATAGGAGACCGATCCTAAGATTTTATCTGTCAAAGGGGTGGGGTAAGTGATCGCATTTTTCCTTATCAGTTGAATGTTTTCATTTTGAAATTCCTTTTCGAAATTTATCCAATCTGACCATCCTTTGTGTATGGGCATGTTAAATACTTGCTTATATTGTTTTGAAAAAAACGATTTACTCCCTTCTTCTCTTTTTACCCAATCCAATATTTTTTCTGGACCATAAGTGTTGGCCAGATATCCCATGAAACGGGTACCATAAACATAAGACAATCCTAAGCCTTGAAAATTACTTGACGTTCCTTCAGATTCTAAACTTTGCGCATTGTAGATTCTTGTATTTTCGATGACTTTTGTCCTAAAAAACATCTCGTCATAATTGCCAAGTGCTTCTCCTATCCCGCCACTCATCCAGGTATCTACGTAGGAGGCTATTCCCTCATGGTACCATCTAGGGGCATACTGTCTAGGGATGGTCAAAAAGCTATAAAATATGGAAAAGGGATGTTCCTCTGATGGAATTACTTTACCTGCAAATACTTTTTGAAAGAAGCGATCTTTCTTGTTGGTGTTATCGAGAGCGGCCATATGTACGAGTTCATGATTGAGCAATGCATAAATTCTTTCACCCGCTGGAAATGTTTCGAAGGAATAATTAAAAGGAGATAAACCTATGTTTATGTAATTAAACGGAGCAGCTGAAGTTCCTCCATTTCCATAGTCTCCATAATCTTCTAGAACGAGCATAATTTTGCCCGTAGGTTCATAATTAAATAATTTTTTGTGAAAGTCTAGGGCGTTATTAAAGCATCTGATGGCGTAGGTTCTTACCAATGATTGTTGCACATCGGTAGTTATTAATTTCAGATCGTCTGTTTCGGTGAGTTGATTTTGTCCAAAGGCCAAGGAGGTTGAAAAAACAAAGATGAGTAGCAGATATTTCATTTGGATCGTTGATATAGATGAATAAGTTTGACGTTTATGCTAGAACATTAACTTATCTAAATTTTGAGTAGTAAGAATAAAAAAAACCTGAGCGTCAGCCCAGGTTTTTTTTATTATTGTACCATTTTTTGTAGACTACCCAGTTGGGATGATTTCATGACATTTCCAAATGCCGGATTTCTTGTAATCTTAACGAAATTCGGATTTCTTGCTAGATTAATAAACGCTGGATTTTTGGCTAGAGTAAGAAACATTGGGTTATCAGAAAGAGCTTTGTAAGCAGGATTGCTCACTAGTTCATCAAGTTTACCCGATGACATGAGTTCGGCAAAATCAGGGTTTTCCGCGAGCACAAGAAAGTCAGGGTTTTGGGCCAAATCTGTAAATGTTTTTGACATGATTAGTTCCGTGAAGTTTTCATCAGCCATGAGGGCTTGAAATTCATCATTTTGAAGCAATACCTGCATTTCTTCTCCTTCCAACTCCACTTTTGTATCGTCTTCAATTCGATATTTTGTCGCTTTTTCAACCCCTTTAATGGCAGAGCCACTTATTGATGAAGGCGGAAAGCCAACCGTAATTTGTAGCACATAGAGTCCTATGGCTATCAGGGTAATCACTAATCCGGTGATGATTGTTTTATTTAATTTCATGGTAGTTGCCTTTTGTTTAAAACGTATTATTTTTTTTGTCAAAAATTTATTTAATTTTTTCTTAAAACGCATATAAAACTAAACAAATATGATCACTTGATAAATTAAATTTTAAAAAAAAAGCACAAAAGATTTGTTTTTAATTTAAAAATACCTGGACGCCCGAACGTATCCATTGCCTTCTTTAAAATTGGTTAGTTGCCCACCAGTACCTAAATTCTGCTTCCATGCATCTATTTCTCCATCGTCTGACGAACTCCAGTATTGCATCTCTTCAAAGACCGTTCCACCATTTAAAACCGCCACTGAATCTATCATATCCTTAAGATTATACATTTTGGCTAATTCATCTCTCGAAGGAAGAACCCAGTCATCTTGACCTTGATTTTTCGAATTAAGGCATAAAAGCGCTGCTATATCAGGTTCTTTACAATTCTCGATAATTGCCAAAGTATTTGATTGGCCAGTGTAGATTGCCATTTTACTAGCATTGCTAATTTCTATAGTATTGCAGCCCCATTTGGCATGGCCAAGGTCTTGAACATCGCAAATTAAGCCATGCTTACCTGAGACGTCGATCCAAAAACAACCCCCCCCTCAAAATATTCACCAATTTTTACTTGCTTATCTTGGCAGCGGATGACGGAAACCATCACGACAAGTAGAATAAGTTTTATGTTCCATTTAGGTATTATTGTCATAAGGATTTTAAATTTGTTCAAATTTAAAAATTCACTAGCAAAGATTAGCTAGCCAACGAAATTTTTTATCTCTGGAAATAGCCGTTTAGATGATTAATTTACAGGCCAATAGCTGTCTGTTGATTCTAAAAAAGGGAACATTCCGAGGAATTAGTCCCATTGGGGGCTTATTATTTTACTGTTCAATATTTTCTTTCATTGTTAAATGAAGCTTATTAAGTTAATTTGGTTGATCGTATTCATTATTAAATTGATATCATCATGACAAAGTATATTTTTTTACTATTTGTCTTAATCATTATTTACCCAAGCTGCGCAGTGAGAAATGCTCCTCAAAGTGAGAACGTCATTCATTCAAATTTAAAACTTTGGACGAGTCATAAAATAGACCACTATCAGGTTACCCAGCAAATGCGCTGTTTTTGCAATCCTACGATGATCGTACCTCGTCTTATTGAAGTTAATGACGGGTATATCGTTTCTATAGATGGAACGGAGCAGGGGGGCATGAATAAAATGTATAAATCGATTCCGGATTTCTTTAATTGGATAGAAAGTCAAATGGCCAGAAATCCTGCCATCGCCACCTACAGTTTTGATAAGGACTATGGATTTCCAAATGAAATATTTTTTGATATGGATTCAAGTATGTTTGACGAAGAAATAAGGTATACTTTGACTGATTTCAAGATTTTAAATTAATTGTAAACTGTAATAAATTGACAATTAAATCACTTTAATAATTTATAATTCCCCCCTTATTTAGGACAGGGATAGTTCAAATTTAGGTTTATTTTTAGGGATCGTTTTAATTAGATTAAAATATTTTTCAGGGGTATTATTGTTGATGCTCGTATGCCTTCTTTC
>JABMNK010000106.1 GCA_013204595.1 Flammeovirgaceae bacterium | reverse complement strand
CAAATATTTTTGAGATTATTGTAGGGTTTACTATCATCCAAAAACTGTGCTAAAAAGATAGCAGGTCCTTTAATAGTCTTCATATTTTAATATTTTAATGTAAAGTAAAGTTATTGTTCGGTTTTTGTCCAAATATTTCCATTAGCGGAAGAATGTACAACGGCATCTACTATAGCCATTCCTTTAAATCCATCGTCAATATCAGGAAATTCAAGTCTAATATCATGTTTCGTACCAAACTTATAACTCCTTACTGCACTGGCAAAGTTTTTATAAATATTGGCAAATGCTTCAATATATCCCTCAGGATGCCCCGAGGGAGTACGCATGTTTAGGTGCGTTTCTTCATGCAAATAAGCATTATCGCCACCACTTCTATAAATCTGAGTCGGTCGACCATGACTTTTCACCAATAGGGTATTCAAGTCTGTGTTGTTCCATTCCAAACCGCCGGATGCTCCATAAATACGCAACTTTAAATTATTTTCCTCACCATGAGCCACTTGAGATGCTGAGATCACCCCATTGGCCTTTTCTTCCATTCTGAATAGTACATTGGCATCATCATCCAACTTTCTACCAGGCACGAAGGCATTTAACTCAGCTAGTACTTCTGTGATTTTCAATCCTGATACATACTCAGCCAAATGAGCACAATGCGTACCTATATCTCCAAAACAATTACTAATCCCTGCTTTTTCAGGATTAGACCTCCATGATGCTTGTTTTTGACCTGTATCCTCTATTTTACTTGACAACCATCCCTGAGGATATTCTACCATTACTTTCCTAATAGCACCTATCTCGCCCCGCTTTACCATGGCTCGTGCTTGAATCAACATAGGATAAAAAGCATAAGTATAGGTCAACGCAAAGGGTAATCCACTCTTCTTGACTGACGCACTTAAGGCTTGCGCTTCAGTCATAGTGAAGCACAAAGGTTTATCAATGATTACTGGAAATCCCCACGAAATCGCAAGCATTGCGGGTAAGTAATGCATGTTATTTTGGGTGACGATAGAGACGAAATCCATACGCACCTCCTCGGGCAATTCGGCCTCTTTTTGCATCATGTCTTCAAAAGTCGCGTAAACGCGTTTTTCGTCAAGATAAATTTGTCTACCAAAATCCTTAGAATGTACCGGATCTGAACTAAAAGCGCCACAAACCAATTCTATTTGACCATCTAATTGTGCAGCCATTCGATGAATCGCACCAATAAAAGCCCCATTGCCTCCGCCTACCATCCCCATTCTTAGCTTCCTATGTGACATAAACTAAAATTAATCTATCAAATTTGGACCCATTTCTGACCTTGACTACTCGATGATAACACGGCCTCAATAAACTGCATACCTCGTACCCCATCATTAACTGTCGGGAATGAACCTGATCTTGTTTCTTTTCCATTAATCGCCTGAGCAACCCCTTTATAAATATTTCCCATTGCATCAAATAACCCTTCGGGGTGTCCCGGTGCTATTTTAGTGCTCTCTTGAGCAAAAGCACTGTTGTATCCATTTCCAGGTTTATAAATCTGTGCTGGTTGATCTTCTTGAAGATGCTTAAGATACATCGGATGTTCTTGTTCCCATTTTAAAGCTCCTTTTTCTCCATAAACCGCAATTATTATATTATTTTCTTCACCGGTAGCTATTTGACTGGCCCTGATTATGCCTTTGGAACCATTTTTCATCCTCAAAAGGGTTGATCCATCCACATCTAGCGGATTGTCCGGATACATCGTATCTAGGTCTGCCAAAACCTTATCAACTTCAAGACCCGTGGTGTATTCAATTAGGTTAAAAGCATGAACCCCTATGTCTCCCATGCAACAACTCTGACCAGACATTTTTGGATTCAACCTCCAAACACCTTTTCGTTTTTCCTCATCATGTATGAAAGGATTGATCCATCCTTGATAATATTGCGCATCAACCTTCTGAATCCTACCAATGACCCCATTGGCAATCATTTCCTTCATCTGACGCACCATAGGATAACCTGTATAGGTATGGGTTAGTGCAAAGACTACTTGATACTTTTGGACTAAAACCTGCAAATCAAGCGCTTCTGATACTGTAACAGTGATAGGTTTTTCGCATATGACATGAAACCCCGCTGATACCAACTTTTTGGCCATCTCATAATGTAGGAAATTGGGCGTTAAGATTGAAACCACCTGAATTCTTTGATCTACGGGTAATTGGTTTTCTTGCTGGATAAAATAATCAATTGTATCATAAGATCTAGACAAATCCAGTCCTAACTGCGTGGCGAACTCATTGCCCTTGGCGTGGTCTATATCAAATACGCCACCAACTAGGGTGTAATTCTCCCCCATATAAGCCGCTATTCTATGAACGATACCTATAAAAGAACTTAATCCACCTCCCATTAAACCTAACCTAATTCGTTTTTCCATTTGAACCTTTTAAAATCTATTAAAACAATTTTCTTTTTGTTACTATCCCTGTGTAAGATGAAATCTTACGTAATTTGGCCATTTTCATCAAGAGTTAATCAAAATGAGATTTAAACAATGCGAAAAATTACCAAAAACTATCAGCAAAGGCAAACAGAAATAGCGAATCCACAAACAAACAGTCTTATAAACTGATATATTTTTAATCTATTTAAGTAAATAAATGTTCTTTTGATTTATCAGATTTTGTCAGCCGTCGGTTACTGGTCTACTTTTTCGACCACTCAACAAAATGATATTGTCAAATGGTCCCATTTTAGTAACGTTACAGTATGAAAAAATCGCTACTCATAGTACTCTTGGCCTCTCATGGAATCCTTTTTGGACAAAATAAGTCTGATTCGATAATGATTAAAAACATTTATAATGAAGTCTTGACGCATAGTCCCATTTATGAAAACCTAAGATTTTTGTGTAAGGAAGTGGGTAACAGAGTGAGTGGGTCTACCGGAGCGTCTGCAGCTGTGGAGTATACCCGACAACTTATGCTCAAGTATGATTTTGATACCGTCTTTCTTCAACCTATCATGGTTCCCAATTGGAAACGAGGAGCTAAGGAAATACTTAAAATCACCAATTCTAAAAAACTAGGAACCGTTGAATTAAATGGACTTGCATTGGGCAATTCGATAGGCACTGGAGCCAAGGGTGTTCTAGGCGAAATTATTGAAGTCGGAAGTATAGAAGAAGCCGAATTGCTAGGCCCTAAAATCAAAGATAAAATTGTTTTTTATAATGGCCCGATGGATCCTACATTGCTAGAAACATTCTCCGCTTATGGCCAAGCGGTAAGACAACGATCCGCAGGTGCTTCTGTGGCGGCGGCACTAGGTGCCAAAGCCATTATTATTAGATCGATAACACAGAGTCTAGACGATGTTCCCCATACGGGCTCTCTTCGTTATGACCCTAAAATAAAACAAATTCCAGCGATGGCTATCAGTACCAAACAAGCAGCGTTGCTCAGTAGGCTGCTTAAGGATCAGGCGGACTTATCAATCTATATGGAAAATTATGCAGAAATGTTACCAGACCTTCCTTCATTTAATGTGGTTGGCCAGCTTAATGGTTCTGAGTTTCCCAATGAGTTCATCGCCGTTGGTGGGCATTTGGATTCCTGGGACGTCGGAGAAGGTGCGCATGACGATGGTAGTGGATGTATGCAAGGCATTGACGTGCTGCGTACTTTTAAGGCATTAGATATCACACCCAAACGAAGTCTACGAGCGGTAATGTGGATGAATGAAGAAAATGGTGGCAGAGGAGGTAAAGGCTATGCGAAATATTCAACATCACATAATGAAAATCATATAGCGGCTATAGAATCAGATCGTGGGGGATTTGTACCCAGAGGGTTCACCTCGAGCGGTTCTGATCAACAAATAAAAACACTCATAAGCTGGAAGTCTTTTTTCGAGCCCTATGGATTACATGATTTTGATAAAAAAGGTGGTGGCGCCGATATCGGACCATTGAGCGAACAGGGTGCTTTACTCATTGGGTTGCTTCCCGATGGCCAGCGCTATTTTAGATACCACCATACCAACCAGGATGTATTCGAAGCTGTAGATAGACGCGAACTTGAATTGGGCAGCGCTTCTATGGCTGGATTAGTCTATTTACTCGACAAATACGGCATGGGAAAGTAATTGGCTTATCCTATCGACAAAATCTTTCACAAAAAATTAATCCAAAGTATGAGTTACAAATTATTGGTCGATATTTTAGGTTGGCTAGGATCTATTGAAGTAGTCCTTGCTTATGCACTCATTAGTGCGAAAAAAATGAGTCCCAATTCAAAAATCTATCAATGGTTAAACATATCTGGTGCGCTATTCTTAATTGCAAATACGCTCTTTTACGGAGCATTTCCGTCAGCCACTGTAAATGTCATTTGGGTGGTCATAGGATGGGTGGCTCTTGTGAAGATCTATTTTCCTAATCAATTGACAACTGAAGATTAATGAATGGGCGAAATAACGACAAATGGACTGAGACCTATGGTTTTGGATACCTTAGCCAAGGTGATTGTTACCTTTAAAAATCTCTTCTGCTTCAGAAGAGCGTATAGAGCGACGTGTCTGCGAGATGAACTATTAATCATTCCCGCTAGTAATGACCAATTTACTCAAGATCGTCTGAAAACACTTTATATTCACGTCCATTTCAAAATCGTCTTTGGCGACTTTCAATTAACTAATTAAAATGAGCAAAACGCTAACCTATTTGGTTTTATTTTTGATGTTGTCGATCATCTCTTTTTTCTATTTAGGGGGAAAAATCACAGACCGGAAAATGAATCATGTGATTGACTTAAAAGATTATCCAATCTCAGATCGTGCTGAAAAATTACACTCAAATTTAATGGTTGCAGACCTCCATGCTGACAACCTACTTTGGGATCGCGATATGGCGGAAGAAAATCAGTATGGAATGGTAGATCTTTCAAAACTAATCGCTGGAAATTATGCCATTCAAGTATTTGACGCCGTGATCAAATCTCCTAAAAACTTAAATTATCAATCAAATAATGATGATAGCGATAATATTACCCTTTTGGCAGCGGCAAATAGATGGCCCATTCGTAGCTGGTTCAGTCTGTATCAAAGGGCGCTATATCAGAGTCAAATACTTCATGCTGTCTCAACAAACACTACACGCTTAGAAATCATAAGAACTCAATCAGATTTAGCCTATTTTATCTCTCAGCGAAAAGGAAATAGTTTCAAAATTGGCGGGGTCTTATCAATTGAAGGCCTGCATGCATTAGAAGGAGATTTCGATCATTTAAATGGACTATTTGATGCCGGCTATCGCATCATGGGATTGGTGCATTTTTTTGATAATGAAGTGGGAGGCTCCTCTGCTGGTCAGCAGCAGCATGGATTGACCGATTTTGGCAAAAAAATTATTCGCGAAATGGAAAAAAAACAAATTATCATTGATTTGGCACACGCGTCTTCGGCCTTGATTACTGATGTATTGGCCCAAGCAAGTAGACCGGTGATCGTTTCTCATACCGGTGTGAAAGGAACTTTTGATAGTCCTAGAAACTTATCCGACCAACAACTCATTGCCATTGGTGAAAATGGAGGTCTTGTGGGTATTGGATTCTGGGAAGAAGCCGTAGGATCCATCCATCCTGCAGCCATAGCAGCAGCCATAAAATATACTGCTAATTTAATTGGTGTAGCGCATGTAGCGCTGGGTTCAGATTTTGATGGTGGAGTTACCACGAGCTTTGATGCTTCAAAAATGATTTTTTTGACAGAGGCCCTTATTCAAGAAGGCTTTTCAGATAATGAAATAAACCAAATAATGAGTGGTAATGAGATTGAATTTTTAAAACAAAACCTGCCCAATTAATTAAATTATTTTAGCTTACATTCTCTAATATTAATGAAATGAATATAATAAAACTCCCCCTACTTTTCGTTATCTTTTTGGTTCATTGCCAATCACCTAATGTCATTTCAAGTCTTGCAGAAACAGGACCCATTGGCAATGAAGCTATGATTTCAACGACTCATCCTTTGGCCACAGAGGTGGGGCTAGGCATTCTTCAAAAAGGCGGCAATGCGATTGATGCTGCCATTGCCGTTCAATTTTCATTAAGTGTGGTATATCCTCAAGCAGGGAATATCGGTGGTGGCGGATTTGCCGTCATCAGACTTGACGACGGGACTGTAGCTACGCTTGATTTCAGAGAGAAGGCACCACAAAGTGCGACAAAAGACATGTATTTAGATGCCGACGGAAATGTAATCAAAGAACTTAGTAAAATAGGACACCTAGCTTCTGGCGTACCCGGTTCAGTCGCTGGAATGTGGGAATTACATCAAAAATACGGGCAACTTCCATGGGCCGATCTTGTCAGTCCCGCTGTGAATTTGGCGGCTAATGGTCATCAACTTACGGAGTTTACTGCAAAAAGTTTAAATAATAAACAGCGAGACTTCATTAAGGTCAATAGCTATCAACCATGGGTAGTTAAAGAAGAAGATTGGAATAAGGGGGATACTATTTATCAAAAAGACTTGGCCACTACATTATCACTGATTGAAAACAAGGGTCGTGATGGATTTTACAAGGGAATTGTGGCTGACCTAATTGCCACAGAAATGCAATCAGGTGGTGGTTTAATTACCCAAAAAGATTTAATAGCCTACGAGCCTATCTGGAGAGCAGCCCTAAAAGGAACATACAAGGGCTTCACCATTCATGTGATGGCACCACCCTCCAGTGGAGGAATTGCACTGCTTCAGCTCCTGCAAGGTGCTGAGAAATATGATTTCAAAAAACTAGGACATAATAGTGCTCAAATGATTCACATAAAAACAGAGCTTGAGCGCCGAGTATATGCCGATCGTGCTACGTTTTTGGGGGATGCTGATTTCTACCCTGTGCCCGTTGATCAACTATTAGATCCTAATTACAATAAAGAACGATTTTCTTCAATTCTTGAAAAGAAAGCAACTCTAAGTACTGAGATAAAGGAAGGCACTGTTAATGTCATCGAAAGTATTGAAACTACTCACTTTTCCATTGTTGATAAAGCAGGTAATTCAATCGGCATCACTACCACCCTCAACGGCAATTTCGGTTCTGCTGTAATGGTAAAAGATGGTGGGTTTTTTCTTAATAATGAAATGGATGATTTCAGTGTAAAACCAGGAACTCCAAATATGTTTGGACTCATAGGAGGCAAGGCCAATGCTATTGCGCCTGAAAAAAGAATGTTAAGTAGCATGACACCCACCATTGTTGAAAAGGATGGCAAACTTTTTTTAGTGACCGGTTCCCCAGGAGGATCTACCATTATCACTACCGTTTTCCAAAACATCATCAATGTCATTGATTTTGAGATGACATTGCATGATGCCATTAATGCAAAAAGAGCGCATAGTCAATGGCTTCCTGATGTGATTCTTATCGAAGAAAATGCAATCTCCGAAGAGGCCATCACAACACTAGAACAAATGGGCCACCAATTAAAATTCATGCCTGAAATTGGAAAAATAAATGCCATCCTAGTAAGGCCTGATGGCACCCTAGAAGGAGGCCCTGATTATTTAAGGAGTGACAGCTATGCAATAGGCTATTAAGATCAATTCGAGATCACTACAAATTCGACACGGCGATTTAATTTTCTGGTAGACTCAGAACTATTAGACGCAATTGGTTGACGGCCACCGTAGCCTTTCCCTGACAACCTAACCTCTTCAATCCCTGCCAACACTAAGTATTCCCTTACTTTTTGTACGCGTTCATTCGAAAGGGCTAGATTAAGTGCTGCATTGCCCTGATTATCCGTATGTCCTTTGAGCGCTATTTTCAAGTTGGGTGCATTTTTCAATGCTGAAACCAATAAATCAAGTGATCCATTTGAACCCTCAATCATATTGGCAGTACCCTTAACAAACAAGACATTATCTAACTGCAGCGTATTGCCAACCTTCAGCGGCCTAATGGCTATCTTAATGGTATCAGAACTTAATAAGTCAGACTGGGTGATCAGCTTCAGTTCGGCCATATAACCCTCCATATTCACAGACAACTCCAAGTCTCCAAATGTTTCTGATGACCAACTATACGGGCTGCTTACTGAAATACTTGAAGAATCTGTATTAAGGGTAACAGAACCCTGTTGCACAGCGTTGGTTTCTGCGTCAATTAATACAATCACTTTTTGCTTTTGAAGGACTGGCATAACCGTTGATATCACAACTGAATCGGATAAATTCTCTAAATCAGCAGTAATCTTTATCCTTCTCACATCCCCATAACCATCACTATTAGTGGATGAAACGTAGTAGCTATAAGTACCTTCCGGTAAAAAAGAAAAGGATAAATCCGCACCAAGCGTATTAACTGAAGGGCCCAAATTGACAGGTTCTGACCATTTCTGCCAAGTATCATCTAACCTGAGTGTATAGAATAAATCAAAACTACCCAACCCATCTCGTCCATTGCTTGCAAAAAAAAGAGTTTTATTATCAGCAGCCAAAAACGGCGAGTATTCCTGAGCCGAAGTATTGATACCATATCCCAGGTTCATCGGTGGACTCCATAAGCCATCTGGCCGTAGATGACTTACGTATAAATCTTCCACTCCCATTGTACTATTACCCTCCATCGACATTAAAAGATGCTGGCTATCTACCGAAATATTTCCTGCAAAATAAGAAGATTTATTATTGAAATATTTTACCTCAAGTGGACGAGCGTTCTTTAATTGTTGACCAGATATTTCCGCCATCATAAGCACTGTTTTGTACCTTCCTATTTCAAAATAGACCTCACTGTAAACTAGGGATTCTCCCCTGTTGACAATCCCAATAGGCAACTGAATGTTACTACCCTCTGTACGTAGCAAAAAAGCCGTATCAGCCTGTTGACGCCATATGTCAGCGCCATTTTTATTTCCTACCATCGTAGAATTACTTCTTGAGAAGAATAAGGAGCCGCTCGTTGGATGGAGGACCAAATTTCCCTCATCAAATTTGGAATTGACACTAGATACCTTTTCTGAATTTCCGTACAACATGACTGCTGATTGCTGTGCAAAAAGGAAATATGTATTAAATAGCAAAATAAATACTAACCAAATCCTGAAAATAATTTTTATTCCAACACCCATTATAGTTTTTTTAATACAAATAAAACTCAAAAAAAATGAACGCTCATCGATATGGAAAATTAGACCTTTTGAATAGTGGCTGCCTTATGAAACTTCAATATCCCTTGAGCTTATCTACCACGATTTCCGGTAACTCGCCTTCCAAAACGCGGTAATGGGCTGATATAATTTGTGGCACTGCCGCTTCAATTTTAGTTACTACAGCTATGTGTGGGGTAATCATAACTTTAGGATGTGCCCATAAGGGACTATCCGCTGAAAGCGGTTCTTTTGGGAATACATCTAGGAATGCTCCTGATAATTGCCCGTCCTCAATGGCGTCTATAATGTCCTGATCTACTTGATGATGTCCTCTTGCGACATTTATGAGAT
Source organism: Flammeovirgaceae bacterium (assembly GCA_013204595.1). Taxonomy (GTDB): domain Bacteria; phylum Bacteroidota; class Bacteroidia; order Cytophagales; family Cyclobacteriaceae; genus UBA4465. The sequence continues at coordinate 19,601 of JABMNK010000106.1, read as the reverse complement.
AGGTCCCCCTTTTCATTTGGGCAAATAGCGGTTTAGATAAAATAGCTTTCGTTTCTGGCGTCGCGGGCAGCATCACCACTAAAACATTGATCTCATTCAAAAAATCCTGAAGTTGATCTGAGGTGAAACTCACCACGTCGGGTATTTCTTTTTTTGATTTACTATATCCAAACACATTGAATCCCAATGAATTAAGTTTGTTTGCAAGATCCATTCCCAGCGCGCCCAAACCCATGATTCCTATGTTCATTCCAAGTTCTGGATTTAACTCCTGGTGCCAGATTTTTTGGACTTTGTCTGAGAGGTATTTATCAAATTGCCGTTGGTGATAAAGTACCGCGCCAATACAAAAATTGGACATAGGGCCACTCAATGTGTCACTCACGATTCTAGTAATTATTACACTTGAAGGGATACTTGGGTCTGACAAAATATGATCAACTCCAGCACCCATTGATGCAATCAACTTCAAGTTTGGAAATTTAAGAAATAGGCCCGGTCGATGATTCCATACCACGGCTGTCGTAATCTGATCGAGTGGCACCTTATCCCCCTCTCTGTATATTTTAATAGCGGGGTCCCTTACTCTAAAAGCTTCCATCCAAGGTCCCACATCTTTAATGGTTGAATCAATAAAAAAAGACATAGTTTTCGTTTAGAATGGTCTGTGTTTAGTTAATGAAAATATCGGTTTGATTGAAATCTAAAGCAAATTAACAGATTAAGGGGCTTATACAGAAGAAATAATAGTCTTTAAAAATTCCAGATATAAAATATCCTATTTTGACTATCACTTTAAACTAACAAAAGTGGAGATTGCATTATAATTTATATGAATTAAAGGGATTTAAGCTACTTTTGATTTCCGATATAAATCATTACATTTATTTTAAACGATAATTAGAAAATTTTAGATCATGTTGAAAATTACATCTTTATGCCTAATAAGTCTACTCGCCTTTGGCGCAATGGCTCAAATAACGACCCCTGCAGGAAGTCCCTCTGGTTCTGTAAGTAGTACCGTCGGTCTTACAGAAGTCTCAATAGATTATTACAGACCCAAGGTAAAAGGCAGACAAATATTTGGCCTAGGGGATCAATATTTACTGCAAAACGGAATTATGTGGAGAACAGGGGCCAATAGTGGTACCCGATTAACCGTCAGCACCCCTGCTAAAATTGGTGGCGTTGAAGTTCCAGCTGGCACTTATCTGATTATTACCACTCCAGGTGAAGATCAATTTGAATTCATGCTATATTCAGATGCTAGTATTGGATCCGACTTTTCTAAAATTGTAGAAGAGAAAATAAAGGTCGTACTAAAAACTAATGTCATCAAGTCCACCGAAATTACGGAAACATTGACATTTCAAATCTCAGACATTTCAGCCGACAACACCTCTGCAAATATTCATTTTCAATGGTCAAATATTTCATGGAAAGTTCCCATAGAAGTGAATTTTGATAAATTAGTCATGGAGCAAATCGCCATCAACACACAGGTCAATCCAGCTAATTATATGGCTGCCGCTAATTATTACTTAGAAACAGGAAAAGACCTGAACCAAGCATTAGAGTGGGCAAAAAGTTATCTTTCCATTGAGGCCAATCAAAATCAATACTGGAACTATCATTCTTTGGCAAAAATTCAAGCAGCCCTGGGAATGAAAAAAGACGCTATTACTAATGCGGAAATCTCATTGGAAGCTGCTAAGAAAGGCTTTGGAGACGCCGCCTATATCAAACGAAATGAAAATTTAATTGAAGAGCTTAAAGGAAAATAAATTAAATTTAGAATACATAAAAAACCGATATCCTTGGGTATCGGTTTTTTTTATGGCACTATTGGGCAACCGTATCTTTTTTCTGAAATAAACTAAACCCCAATGACAGTAATATTGTAAGAAACACCCCAATTGCATTATACCAAAGATAGCCAATGGTAAAATAGCCATTGATATTCAATAAATGACAAAAGATCACAGCCGACTCAGCGATCAGTGCGGCGTAAAATACAGCATTGCCCCCTACTCTTTTTATAAAAAAAGCAACCAAAAATATCCCAAGAATTGTCCCATAAAAAAGAGATCCTATAATATTTCCCGTTTCAATTAGATTCTCAGAGCCATGCGCAACAAAGGCAAATGAGATTGCCACTAATCCCCAAAGCAATGTCAATAATTTAGAAGCATATAAATATTGTTGATCGCTTCCTGTTTTTTTGAATATCCGTTGGTACAAGTCAACCATACTAGTACTACCTAGTGAATTAAGCTCTGATGATGTAGAAGACATGGATGCCGATAAAATAACAGCGATCAAAAGACCAATCAATCCGTGAGGCAAATAATTCAAGATGAAGCTCAGAAAGACATAATCAGAATCTTTTGTAGGTATTGCCCCTCCATCCAATGTAGCAATAAGTTCTTTTACCTCCGTTCTAGCCCCTTCTTGACGTTTTTCAATTTCGATTAATTGAGATGAAAACATATTCTTTTCTACCTCATTTTGAGCTTGAGTAAAATTAAGCGTTGCCACGCTTCGCTCCTTTAACAAATGATCATATTGAGATTCGATTTGAGCCAATTCTCCAGATTGATCACTGGCTCTTAGCAACTCCAAAGAACGCTCATTGAAATGTACTGGAGGTGCATAGAAAATATAAAAGACATAAACCATGACCCCGACAAAAAGTATAAAAAACTGCATCGGGATCTTAAGAATCGCATTGAACATCAATCCCATGCGACTTTCTTTGATGCTTTTGCCCCCTAAATAACGCTGTACCTGACTTTGATCAGTACCGAAATAAGAAAGGTGTAACACCAGGCCTGCCATTAATCCAGACCATATAGTATACCTTTTGTTAAAACTAAAATCAAAATCGATTGCGTTGGTCTTTTCCAATACATCCGCAACATCGACGGCATCACTAAAACTAATGAAATTGGTAATGTAATAAATGATGTATCCAAAAGCCACAAACATTCCCCCCATGATGACTGTCATCTGTTGCTTTTGAGTAATACTTACCGCTTTAGTACCCCCTGAAACAGTATATATAATCACTAGAAATCCTGTTCCTAAAATCGTAAACGTCAAATCCCAGCCCAAAATAGTCGATAGAATGATGGAAGGGGCATAAATGGTGATCCCAGATGCTAGTCCTCGCTGGATTAAGAATAAAATTGCTCCTAATAGCCTTGTTTTCAGATCAAATCGCCGCTCAAGAAATTCATAAGCAGTATATACCTTTAGTTTGTAATAAATGGGAATGAAAAAAACAGCAACAATGATAAGCGCCAATGGCAATCCAAAATAATTCTGAACAAACCCCATCCCACTTTCATAGGCCTGGCCGGGTGTAGAAATAAAAGTAATGGCACTCGCTTGTGTCGCCATCACAGATAAGCCAATAGTCCCCCATTTCAAGGTATGGTCACCCATTAAATAACTTTCAATATTTTGTTGTCCCCTGGTTTTCCATACGCCATAGACAACGATAAACATCAAAGTGCAACCCAAAACAAAAAAATCAATATAATTCATAATTAATCTTTACCCGATTGTTCACTCATCCCTTTTGGCCAATAGATATCATGTTCGCAAAAATTCTATAGGCACCTTCTACTCCTGCTGGTAACTCTCGGAACCAAGAGTATCCTGTATAAATATAATATCCCTTGCCATGTTGCGCGATCAATAACCCACCTTCCTTAGGCGATTCTCCTGGATCCTGACAACTTAAGATAGGAACAAACTTCTCATCCCAAACAGAAGGAAAGTACAATCCACGCTCTTGCGTCCACCCCTCAAAATCTTTGGCAGTAATTTTATTGGGGAAATTCATCACCCTATGGTTTTGATCTATAATCCGTACTTCGGCTGTTTCATCTGTAACTCGGTCTCTGCTGAGCAATAATGGATAAGGTGCCAACTCCTTTGTGACCAAAGAACCTGATGTATTATATTGTACAATCACCGTTCCTCCATTGAAACTATAGTCAAAAAGTTCCTGATTTTTATACGCAAGCCATGGAATTGTATTAAAAGCCCGAACGCCAACAATCACAGCATCAAATTGAGCCAAGTTAGTGGCCATAATATCGTCCTTTTTCAAAAGGATCACCTCATAACCAATCTGTCTGAGATTGTCTGGAATAATGTCTCCAGCTCCTTGAATATAGCCGATAAGTTGACCTTTTTTAATCAAATTTAATTTGATTAAATCAACCCTTGCGGTTTTGACAATGGTCTGAACAGGGATGTGCTCATAATTAATAATTTGAACATGTTGATCAAATGTTCGACCATCGGTTAATTCGAAAGATGCTGTCATTTTTCCATCTTCCGTATAGGCTGCACCCAAAATTTCAATTTCATAAAGGTGTTCCTCATTTTTAAGTGAAATTGTTATGGGTATTGAGGAAGGGTTTATCATCCAGCCCTGAGGAGCATCCAAATGGAGCATCCCGGTAACATCGTCCTTTCCAGCAATAACCCTCACTTCTATGGTTTTAGCACGTTGATCAGCGAAAATTAAATGTTCACTTGAGAAATCAATACTGACATCAGGTATAATAGTTGCTGGACGATAGACCTCACCGTCAACTTGGCTATTATATTTATGATAAATAGGTTTTGAAACTTCCAAGAATTGACCCCCTACTTCAATAATAAATCTAGCATTAAAGGATGGATCATTTTCGGGTCTCCCTATTTGATTCTTATCCCAAACATAGTACATACCCAAAGAACCTTGGTCATTCAACCAGTATGGAGATGAAAACGGCTTGTTTTCAGGTATTTTCAAGATATAATCAGTAATTATTTTCTGATTATTTTGCATCATTCGATTTATTTCAAAAATCTCTCCCCAAGGCTCAATAACGATGTTGGATAACTTAATAGGATATTGAAGTCTACTAATCGCTTCAAGGCTAAATTTGACCGTTTCACCTCTCACATAGCTAAAATCATCGGTCACTATTTCCAAATAAATACCCAAAATGGCCAGAATGGTCTCATTAAGCTCTTTTAACTTAACCTCTTTCCAAAATTGTGACGGCATCTTAAGTAGTTCATTTCTAGCCTTCAATAAATAACTTAAACTCCGCTCTGGATGATCCACATCGTAGGCTTTTTCAGCATTAGCGATATTCTGTGCAACTATTTCACTTCCCTTTACTCTTTTCCAGGAAGTATCTATCCCTCCAAATACCTGATTTTGAGTAGTATCCCCTCTCCAAATAGCCAAATATTCAAGCTCCTCGCCTCTACTACCTGTGGATCCAAATCCTTGACTTTTGTGCATACTTCGGCTTTTTGAGGCCATTTCAGTATACGAAATACCGAAATTACGATTGTATTTACCGACATCAACACTTACTAAACCTTTTGGATCAAATTTTACATTATTGTTTGAATAGAACCAAGAGCTTGTATTCCAAAATAATTTACTAGGCTGCCAAATTTCTAATTGATCAAGCTGATCAGGGAATACTGTTACATCACCAGCCAAATCAAATGCTTCTTTGGCCAAAAGCGCAGAAGTGGTGTGGTGCCCATGCGTAGTGCCCGCAACTGTATTAAATCTAGTGATGATCACATCAGGCTTAAACGTTCTAATCACCCGAACGAAATCCGCTAAGACCTCCTCTTTATTCCAAATGGTAAGGGTTTCATCTGGATTCTTTGAGAATCCAAAATCATTGGCGCGTGAGAAAAATTGCTCACCCCCATCGATCTTCCTGGCTGCTAGTAATTCTTGTGTTCTAATGAGTCCTAAATTTTCTCTGATTTCTGGGCCTATCAGGTTTTGCCCACCATCACCTCTGGTAGCAGACAAATAACCTGTACGGTACATTTCTTCATTGGCGAAATAACCAATCATTCTCGTATTTTCATCATCTGGGTGAGCCGCTACATAAAGAACTGTCCCTAAAACATTCAATTTCTTTAACATTTGCCTAATCTCTGCCGTATTGTAAACCACTGGCTTTTGGGCATCGGCTTGATACGCAATAAACAGCAGCAGAATCATTATAAACTTGAAAAATTTCATCATTGTCAATATACCTTGAAAACTAGCAGCAAAATCAGAACAGTTATTAGATAACAAACATAAGGTTAAAAGGTAAAGTTACAAATCCCACGTAAGTTTTAATAAGTTATATCAATGGTAAGCCCTTTTTTGTATTGATGGGGCAGTGTGAAAAAAAAACACCTCCCTAATATAAAGGAGCAACAAGTTCTAGCTTAGCGCCGACTTTTTACAAAACTAGTCACCAAATAGACACCTCCAAAAATAAACACAGTGGCAATTCCTTCAATGAATGTGAACAGTTCACCGTAAAAAAATAAGGCAACTATCGTTGCAAATACAGGTTGCGTATAAACGTAAATACCCACCGTAGAGCTCTTGGCACGTTTCAGCGCCCAATTATTTAATAAATAAACGATCAGAGTTCCAAATAGAATCACATAAATCAAACCGATCATTTCCGGAAATCCCATTCGAGACCATTGAGCCTCTTGGGCCTCTTGATAGCCAACAGGTAAAACCATCACAAAAGCAAATAGAAATACCCATTTAGTGACTGTCAATGCATGGTATTTGGCCATTAAGGGCTTGGCAAGTATCAAGTAAAGAGCAAAACTGAAAGAATTTGCGACTAACATCATATCTCCCAATCGATCTCCATCAGTCAAATCAGCGCCAGAAGAAAAAACAATCATCAAAGTACCTAAAAAAGCAATTGTTAATCCTATTAAGCGGACGCTACCCAATACTTCTTTTAACATTATCTTCGATAAAATAAAGACAAAGACTGGAATTAATGTCATCAGTAGGCCGCCATGAACTGCCGTTGTCATACTGATTCCCTTGAAAAATAATAATTGATTGATGGCGACGCCCGAAAATGCACAGGCAAGCAACCGAAACCCGTCAGAATGCCAGTCTATCGGATCTATTTTACCTAACGCCAGTATCCACATCCCTATCCCTGCAAAAAAAACTCGGTATACGATGAACCCAAAGGGTGCTACAAATTCTGGGGTAATAGTCTTAATTACCGAATAGCTGACACCATATATCAGGCTTACAGCTATCAAAGCCACATGTGTTTTAATATGCGTAATTGATTCCATGGCGAGGATAATTAATTAAACCGAATAATTATTCATAAATGGCGTCCGTAGCTGCTTCACAAAGTGAAACATACATCTTTGCCAATTGATTGGTCACTTCTTGAAAAAACAGACGCCCTTTTTCTGGTGTGGCCGCCTTTGGATTGCCCACACCTGTATCGGCTGAGATTTTGGACCAGGGCCGTTCAGCCCAAAGCCATCCTTCCCTAATTGCTGCAATTTTACTCTTTTTTTCTAGACCGTCTCCTGCTTCTTCCAATGGCCTTACCCATTGAGGACGAAACAGTAACATTAAACTTGTTTCCATTTCGTCCGCATGGTCTCCTGGAACTTCGAAATACTTTTGATGATCTAAAATTTTAAACCAACTGCAAGTAGTGAGCCACATATCTGGATATCGAGCACCCAATTCTCTAAGCATTGTTTTAAAATCGTTGCCTCCATGACTATTTAGGACCAATAGCTTTTTAATCCCCTGACGATTAAGTACTTCAATCAAATCATTCAAAATAGCCATTTGAGTACTTGGATAAATATTTAGATCCAATTTAATATCTTGCTGTCCAGTATTGACCCCAAAGGGAATGGTTGGTAATAACATCACTTTGGCGCCTAGTTCCCAGGCTTTCCGAGCAGACTCACTACCAATCTCATCTGCTTCGACAACATCTGTTGAATAGGGTAAATGATAATTATGGGCCTCTGTAGCGCCCCAAGGTAAAATAGCCAGTTCAATAGCCTGTTCTTTAATGTCCTTCCAATTAGATTCTGCTAGTATATATGGTCTCATTTATGTTTTATATTATTTTTGTTTCAAATGGTAATTCATCTTTCCTATCCTCATCATAAAGCATTTTGGAACCTACAAGATAGGATTTAGATGCTAAATTATTGTGATAGAGCTGTCCGGTACCCAAGCCCTGAGCCATGGATGTTTTGAATTGCCCCACAAATTGGCTAATTGCGTTCAATCCTATATTTGATTCTAAAGCGGAAGTTACCCACCAACCAATATCACGCTCCTCAGCATATGTTATCCATTTGGAAGTTTCAGCAAACCCTCCTAGGAGACTAGGCTTTAAAACGACAAAAGCAGGTTGAAGATAATCTAATAAATGAACTTTATCGACATCGCTGGGAATCCCAATAAGTTCTTCATCTAGGGCTATTGGGACTTTAGATTGTAAAGTCAATTTTTTCATTTGATCCCACTGACCTTTTTTTATGGGTTGCTCAATAGAATGCAAATCAAAATCGTTTAACAGTTCCAGTTTTTTCTTTGCATCTCTCGTCAAAAAAGCACCATTTGCATCTACGCGGACCGAAATCTCCGATGATAGCGATTTCAAAAACTTCAGGATTTCAATCTCTTGTTCAAAATCTAGTGCCCCGATTTTTAATTTGATACAATCAAAACCGGCACTTATTTTTTCCTGAATTTGCTCACGCATGAAAGACGGATTCCCCATCCACACCAATCCATTGATATTGATTGCTCTTTTACTTTCTATATAGGGGGATGAAAACCATTTTTTGGTGTCCGATTGAACTAGGTCCAATAAGGCCATTTCAAGGCCCATTTGAATAGACGGAAAGCCTACGCCTAGATGTCTGGCCAACTCAAAGGATTCTTCAATATCTTGAGGGGTATTGAAAAATTCAATCTCTGTAGATAATTCAGCCAGTCGGGATGGCACTTTACTGATATCTTCTACAGATAACCCAAAAAGCGGTGCCACTTCACCTATACCCCCTTGACTAAGTTCACTTGTATCGCAAATTCTTATAAACCACACCTCACGCTGAGTCATAATACCCCTACTTGTACCTGCAATAAATTTAAAATGAAGTGTATACGGCTTATATTCGAGGCTTAGCATGAGATCAAATGGATAGTAAGGACATTCACCCTTCAAATTTTTATTATGAACTACCCAAGGAGAAAATTGCCCAGACTCCTTTGTCGAATCGTTCAGATTCAAAATTACTACATTATCAATATGGAAACATTACTCACAAAAAATTTAACGAATTACCTCAATTAATTTCTCAAAAGTCTCTCATCGTGCTCAATAACACAAAAGTAATCCCTGCACGGTTGATCTTTTGGAAAGATTCTGGTGCGCGTATTGAGATTTTCTTGTTGGATCCACTAGGACCTACTTTGGTGATGGAAGCCATCATGAATGTCAAGAAAAGCTGCCGTTGGCATTGTATCATTGGAAATGCCAAGAAATGGAAAATAAAGACCTCTCTTTCAATAAAAATAAAAGGCGGATTAATTACAGCAGAAAGAGCAAAAGAAAATGAAGTGGTTTTTTCATGGAATCATGATCTTACCTGGTCAGAGTTGCTCAATGACTTGGGTAATCTACCGTTACCTCCCTATATTGAAAGAAATCCAGACCTGCAAGATCAAGATCGATATCAAACCGTTTACTCCAAATATGAAGGCGCGGTTGCCGCACCAACCGCAGGACTGCATTTTACAGAAAACATTTTAATTCAGCTGGGTACCGATCACAAAGTAGATTACTTGACCTTGCATGTTTCTGCGGGCACATTTCAACCAATCAAAACAAGTGCTGCCGATCATCCAATGCACCAAGAGCAACTTATCATAACAAAGGAAAATTTACTAAATATTTTAGATAATGACCAAATTATTGCTGTTGGTACAACGAGCCTCCGGACATTGGAATCGATCTACTGGTATGGTGTGAAATTATTAAATGGAGGTGTGGATTTTTTTATACCAAAACTATATCCCTACCAGCACGCACACCTCTTACCGTCTAAAAAGGCAGCTATTAATGCCATTTTGGATCATATGCGCCACTCAGAATTGACTGAACTACAGGGATATACTGAAATATTCATCTTTCCCGGGTATGAATTTAAAATTGTAAAAAAACTCATCACAAACTTTCACATGCCCGGAACGACCCTTATGATGCTTATCGCTGCGTTTTGTGGCGCAGACTGGAATAAAATCTATCAAGCGGCACTTGGTGATAATTATCGATTTTTAAGTTACGGTGATTCTTCATTTCTTGAACCGATGCCCTCGATAAATCCTTTAGAAGGGTAATGCAAGGATCAAAAGAGCTAAATTGCCTAAAAAAGAACTGATGCGATTGCTGAAATTTATTGTGACCTATTTACTATTCATTGGGTGCAGTCAAATCAAAGAAAATAACGAAATTTTCACTTCAAAATCCTCTCAAGATGGTATAGAAATTCTTGAAATCGCCGAAAGAAAAAAAACCCTACCCTGCCAAAATGCTGACTGCACGTCAATCTCCATAGCCTATCCTGTTTTTGACAATTCACCTCAATTAAATAACCATATTGATTCAATTGTCATCGCTGAGCTATCCAACTTCGTGCAAGACTCAACCTCAACAAGTGATAAAGATACCTTAATGATGCTATTTTTAGATAGCTATGAGGGTTTCTCAAAAGCATTTCCAGAAAGTAACAATCCTTGGTATGTAACTATTGAAATAGCAATTAACTATCATCACGCTGAATGGTTATCCTTAAGCCTTACCAATCAATCTTATACAGGTGGCGCACATACCAGCGAATGGGTCACCTACCTCAACTTAGATAAGGAAGGAAGGTTTTATGATATCGTAGACGAAATAGGTCCCTTGGATCAATTAACTATCGCCGCAGAAGCAGCATTTAAAGACAAAATGAGGCTCTCAACATCTGATGATTTGGGAGAAGCTGGGTTCTTATTTAAAAACAATACCTTTCACCTACCTGCCAATATTGGCATAAATAAACAAAGTGTACTGCTCTATTATAATAATTATGAAATCGGCAGTAATGCGCTGGGGCCTGTATTACTTGAACTACCTCGTGGCAAACTCAATGTAAACAAATAGTTGATTGAATCAATGACCACTTGTTTCGCACTTTGGTATTGGGCGCGTCTATTTGAAGTTACCCTAATAGTTAATTTCTTTGTTTTTTTTTTGTGGGCAATGGGATGACATTACTGACTTTACAATAAACCAAAAATCAAAAACCATAAAAACCATTTCACTTATTATAGTTTTCGCTGAAGCAAGTGTTTTTAGGCTTTAGTCAATCTCTTTAAAAAGGCAATGTCATCGGATTGCACGTTTTAGACATTTAGCTCAATACTGGGGTGAGCCACGAGCAATTTGAAAATTACTTTTTAAATACCACATTCCCCAACTATGAGAAAGAATTTAAAGGGGCAAAACTATATCTAGCCAATGGATTTCGAGGTCAAGAAACAGGTATAGTCAGTATGATTTGGATTTTTAAATCTGAGGTGACACGGAATTTATACTTTACTACCGATGGCGGCAATACCGAATTGGGTCTGTCCATAGGTGACGAACTAAAACCCATAAATGATGGGCTCATAAAATTAGGAAGTTGGACCTCTAAATATACCGATTGGTTAGTTAAATAATCAACGATAAAAAAAGGTCATGCTGTGCTGCTTGACTTTTTTTATTTTCTGAAAAAACTATTAATTTAATAAAAGAACTATTTCGCTGACTCGTATTGATGATTCTTTAGGTCATTTTCCTTAATGATCCTTCTGAGGATTTTACCCACATTGGATTTGGGTAATTCATTAGTAAAAGAAACATGCTTTGGACATTTATAGGGTGTTAAATATTCTTTACAATGCGTCAAAATATCCTCTTCAGTCAAAGAATCATCTTTTTTGACAACAACCGCTTTAACAGCCTCAGTAGATTTGGCATCAGGAACACCAATCACACCTACCTCCAAAACCTTAGGGTGAAGTGCGATAATGTTCTCTATTTCGTTGGGATAAACATTAAATCCTGAAACCAAAATCATTTCTTTTTTTCGATCCACAATTTTAAAAAAACCTTGTTCATCCATAGTGGCAATATCTCCCGTTTTAAACCAACCTTCTTGCATCACTTTTGCTGTTTCTTCAGGCTTATTATAATACCCTTCCATCACTTGAGGTCCCTTGGCACAGAGTTCCCCAGGCTGACCTTGAGGCACTTCATTGAAGTCATCATCGAAAATTCTGATCTCAGTGTTGGGTACAGGTAATCCGATCGTCCCTAATTTATGATTGCCGTCAAGAGGATTAATAGTCAATACAGGGGAAGTCTCGGTCAAACCGTAACCTTCTGCCAATGGCGATCCTGTAACCTCCAACCATTTTTCCGCTACTGCCTGCTGAACAGCCATTCCTCCTCCAAAACCAAATCGTAATTGACTAAAATCACAATCTTTAAAGTCTGGATAATTTAAAAGTCCATTAAACAAGGTATTAACGCCACTAAGCACCGTAAATTGATGTTTTTTCAACTCTTTGACAAAAGCCGCCATATCCCTTGGATTAGTAATAAGAATGTTTTGAGATCCCAAACTTACAGATCCCAATACATTGGCAACCAAAGCGAAAATATGATAAATAGGAAGGGCAGTAATATAAATCTCAGCACCTGCTTTCAATCCTCCACTTTTCATCCAGGCATTCACTTGCAATAAATTGGAAATAAGATTGGCATGAGAAAGCATTGCGCCTTTTGAAACCCCCGTAGTACCTCCCGTGTATTGCAAAAACGCCAAATCAGTGCTGCTGATTTTGGGCTGTTGGAAGGTATGATTTGAGCCTTTTTTTAAAGCGGCCTTAAAAGATTTAGCTTGCGGAAGGTGGTAATTCGGCACCATCTTTTTAATGTATTTAACACCAAAATTGACCCATGCCCCTTTAACACCGCCGACCAAATCTCCAATCTCAGTGATCAAGACATGCGTTAATTTGGTTTCATGAAAAATTTGCTCAAGGTTGCTCGCAAAATTCGCAAGAACCACCAGCACTTTGGCATCTGAATCAACCAATTGATGCTTTAACTCACTAGGGGTATAAAGTGGATTCACATTAACAACCGTCATGCCGGCTCTCAACGCACCAAATAAAGCTACAGGATATTGTAAGAGATTGGGTAGTTGAATGGCTACCTTATCGCCAGAAGACAAGCCCAAATCATGTATTAAATAGCAGGCAAAATGGTCAGCCTGCTCCTTTAACTCCGCAAAGGTCATAACCTTACCCATGTTTTCAAACGCTGGATTATCGCTATAAGATTCAAAGCATTCATTTAACAGGTCAGCCAGACTTTCGTACTGAACGGGTCCTAATTGATGAGGGACACCCTCTGGGTAGGACGAATACCATGGACGATCATTCATATAATTTTGGGTTAACGTTAATTATTAATCGTTTAAGATGAAATTTCTAGTTTTTATTTTCTGAAATTAACATCAAGAAAAGTTACAAATTAATTCAATTCCGGCTTATGTCAAATGATTCCCAATTAATGTTTGTCACTTCAATACCCCAATAAGACTAACACCAAAAGCAAAAATCCTTACACAAGGTCCATTTGGATCAATTACCAACAAAAAACAACGCATTTACAAATAACAATTTGGCATCATACCAGAAATCTCTAAACAAAGGATTATCGACAAAATAAACAATTCTACCTCCCCCTATATTTTCTACCCCCAACGCCATAGAATTTACTATATCTTCTTTGACAAATTGACCTGCGAAACCATTGATATGATCATTGGCAGATTTAATAATTCCTACATTTTGGTTATTCAAAAAACCGTATCGACTTGCCCCTGTTTTTAAAGAATAAAACTCCTTTCCATACCCGTATGCCAAAGGATGCGTGTTGTCTAGAGTTACTCTGAAAATAGCCCCTGATATATTTCTGCTAGCGTAATTTCTTGACTGCTCGCTATAAGGAATTAGTTGAGACCCTACTGCTCGTTCTGCTTGTCGCTGTTCCCAATCCTTCTTATCTTCATCATCGGTAAAGTTCTTTAATGAACTGAATTCTGTATTTACCAGTTTTTTCAAACTTTCATCTATCGCAATTAATTTCCCGCCTTTCTTGACCCAGGTGATTATTTTTTCGATAGCTGATTTGGATAAATTCCTATAGCGACCATCTTGCATGATCAATACATTATATTCATCCAAATTGACCGCCTCTATTGATGTTGTATTGAGTGCACTGAAGGGATATCCCAACTCTTGTTCCATAAAAAACCATGTCGCTCCGTAATCCGTCGTTGTGACGCCTTCTCCTCTTAGTATCGCTATTTTTGGCGCTTTCAGATAATGAATATTTCTTGAGCCCAAGTCAGGACCGCCATCCATAAAACCGGTCTTAACTACCTCAAATTTAGCTTTATGGGTATTGGTAATTTGCGTGATTTGTCTTTCAAATTCTCCTCCAAGATGCTTATTGTCCCGCTCTGAGACAATAAATGTACCTCGCTCAAATTGAGTGCCATTGATCAAAATAGGCGTATCGGTAAATCGAACTTTTATTTGTTTATTTAACAGACTTGAAAGTAGTTGCGCATCGTGCATACTATTCCATTTAAAGAAAAAAGCATAGGCATCTTCAGGTACAGGAGCCTCCGAGAATGAATCCTTATATGGAATCGTTTTGACAATTAACGCCGTACGCGTGGCATAGGCCTGTATGCCATAAAAATAAGGAACGGACCAAGCGGTAATATCATAAGTCAAAGAGTCAACCAACCTTGTCGTAGGCTCAAACAATACCTTTATCAAAACTCCTTTAGGTTGATTTACCGATACGACCAAGTCATTGTCACTTAAAGAAAATGCCTCTGTATTTTTGGTTTGGAAATTATACCCCTCCATTCCCTTTACAGCGGTACTTGTGCCATATTGAATTTGGTTTTTATCCAGCCATTGTTTTAAATCATCCATTTTATCGACATTAGCCGATTTCAAAACAAACGATTGGTAATCGACAGATTTCTTGGGTTGGAAAAATAAAGCAAACTGCCTCAAAATCTCTTTACTTTGCTCAGACGCAATTTCTATGGTTGATAACCCCGTGGTGGTATGGCGAGTCAATCGATCTAGCAAGGTCAAGGTATCCCCTTCTTGTTTAATGATTCCTAATCCCGCTCTTCCACTACCACCTTGCTCATAAGTCATACCGATAGCTCCATTGTACATGGGGTACGTATCGCCATAACTGGGATAAAGCAAGTCAAAAGATTGTTTTGTGAAATAAAGCCAATCATTTTGATCAAAATATTTTGCGTGATTTTTTCCAATGGCCACTTGAAAATCTCTTTGCCACTGAGTGATCTGCTCATGATAAGGCTGTGCGGCTGGCGCAAAATAATATGGATTATTGTACCCTTGTTCGTGAAAATCCACATGAATATGTGGCAACCATCTATTGTATTCAGCCAATCTAAGCTGTGATTCTTTTTGAGTCTGCCAAACCCAATCGCGATTGAGGTCAAATAAATAATGATTTTGCCTGCCTCCAGGCCAAGGCTCTTGATGTTCGGCAGACTGAGGATCCGGATTGAACGGAAATTGACCTGTTTCCCAATAAAAATTAACGTACCTCTCACGGCCATCAGGATTGATACAAGGATCAATCACTACCAATGTATTTTCAAGGAAATCTTGGTGTTCACTCAGTAATTTGTAAGTGGTAGCCATTGAAGCCTCTGTTGAATTTGACTCGTTTCCATGAACATTGTAACTCAACCATACCACGGCAATGTCAGTACTTGGGCTACCTGGCAACACACCTGCTCTTTTTAAATTATCTGTCCTTATCATTTCTAGATTTGCCAAATTTTCTGGTGAAGAAATTAATGCCATGAGTAACGGACGATCTTCGTTGGTGGTTCCATACTGATGTAGCTTAACATTTGGTGATTCACCTGCTATGTGCTGAAAATATGAAACTACTTGGTGATGTCTAGTGAATTTCTCACCCAACTCATATCCTAAAAATTCTTTTGGAGAAAGTACCTGCGCGAATGCGCCTGTCGCTATGGATATTATTGCTACACAGAAAATGATTTTTTTCATATTGTTGAGAATATTTAATATCTCTAAGATATGGGTTAAAAAAATCGCCTAATACCGTATTGTGATAAGTGGTTCTTTACGGCCATGATTAGGTGATCTAAACAATAATCTACATGCAATTTGATATTTTTATATTATTTATGCATCTTGCCGTTTTTATGGAGAAAATTCAATTCGAACTTTTTGGTTTGCAACTATTAGAGCCCATGGCACTTGTCATGAATTTATTTCTCTCCGTGCAAAGTCTTATTTATTATCGATTGGTAAAAACCAGATACAATACTGATTTTTCTAATGCCTTCAGTGGCTTTTTTTTGTTCTTTGGTATCTCTGCTTTCTTCGGGACTTGGTCTCATCTGTTTTTTAACTATTGGGGACTGTATGGGAAAATACCCGGATTCACCGCTGCGATCATAGGGATTTGCCTCTTGGAATGTGCGATGCTTTACTTGTTAATACCTAAAAAACAAACAATTTATCTTCTTTCCATTTGGTTAATCGGCCTAGTCATATTTGCGTTGCTACTCTATAAAATTGATTTTTTATGGATCGCTGTACACACTGGAATTGGAATTATACTATTTGTCGGAGGCACCTCTTTGAGAGCAATCGTTAAAGGAAATAACCATTATTATTTTTTGTTTTTGGGGGTAATTTCCATGTTGCTAACCCTTCCAATTGAACTATTCAACATCAATCTACACCCATGGTTTAATCATCAAGATTTTTCCCATATTTTCATGATAATCACCCTGTTTTGTTTTCACAAAGGGATTGAACAGGTCACATCTGTGCATTAATATTCATTCAATTGAAGTAAATTTGAACGAATAGGTTGAAATTTAACCTATAATCGAGCAATCAAAAGGATATCACAAATTACATTATTTATCTTCAATATCATGAAAAAAAGCTACTTCACCATTTTGGTCATGTTCATTGCTTGTGCTCCCACGGAGCCTTTGAATCAAGTGCCAAATTATACTATAGAGCAATTTATGGCTACTACACAAATTTATGGTGGGGATTTTTCCTCTGATGAAACTGAACTGCTCATCACTAGCAAAGAAAGTGGAGTCTTCAATGCCTACAGTGTCAATATAGAAACCGGATTACAAACAAAATTGACCACCTCTGATAGTAATGCTATTTCGGCAAAATCTTATTTTCCGGTAGATAATCGTATTATTTTCACAAGTGATCAAGGTGGAAACGAGTTGAATCATATTTACATCAAAAACATTGATGGCGCAGTAATTGATCTCACCCCTGACAGTGCGAAAGCTAGCTATTATGGTTGGAATTATGAAAAAACGGCTATTTTTTGGGCTAGTAATCGAAGAGACCCTAGGTATTTTGATTTGTACAGAACCGAAGTTTCTGGAAGCGCTGCTGAAGAAGGTGTTTTTCAAACTGAATCCATTTACATCAATGAAGATGGCTTTACACCGTCGACCATAAGTGACAACGAAAGGTACCTAGCTCTTTCAGAGAGTATTACTACTTCAAATTCAAATTTGTATCTGCTCGATAAGCAAACGGAAATCAGGACGCTCATCACGCCCCACGAAGGTGATGAGAGCAATAGCGCTCAATATTTCTCAAAAGATGGCCAGAAATTGTATTTTACAACCAATCGAGACAGTGAATTTACCTACTTGGTGGCTTATGATCAACGCACTGGTGAAAGGTCCCTCGATGAAAAAGCAGACTGGGATATTTCCTATGCCTACCTGTCCAAATCAGGGAGATTTAAAGTTATCGCAATCAATAATGACGCACGGATACAAATCATCATTAAAGACCTTAAAAACGATGCCCTTGTGACCATCCCGAATTTACCAGAAGGTGATATCACGGGTGTCAATATTTCCGAAAGTGAAACCAAAATGTCGTTTTACTTGAGCAGTTCAAAGCAGCCAAACGACTTATTTATTTATGACTTCACAGATAAATCAGTAAAGCAACTCACGCATACACTAAGCCCAGATATTAATCCTAGCGACCTAGTCTCAGGAACCGTCGTAAGGTTCCCTTCCTTTGACGGCATGCAAATTCCAGCCATTTTATATTCCCCAAAAAACATAACAAAAGGAGCGCTACTTCCCGCGCTACTTTATATTCATGGTGGTCCTGGCGGACAAACCCGATTAAATTATACAGACCGTATCCAATATTGGGTGAATAATGGATACGTGGTAATAGCCGTCAATAACCGCGGCAGCTCTGGTTATGGCAAATCCTTTTATCAAGCCGATGATTTAAGACATGGAGACGTTGACTTAAAAGACTGCATTGCTTCCAAAAAGTTTTTAATAAATACAGGTTATGTGGATGCCAACAAAATCGGAATTATGGGAGGTAGCTACGGAGGATATATGGTCATGGCAGCCCTTGCCTTTGCTCCTGACGAATTCGCCGTAGGTGTCAATTATTTTGGCGTTACGAATTGGCTGAGGACCTTAAAAAGCATTCCACCTTGGTGGGAAGCCACACGCAATGCACTCTATGCAGAATTAGGGAATCCTGATGTCGATAGTCTCGCCTTATACAACAAATCTCCCCTCTTCTTTGCACATCAAATTACCAAACCATTTATAGTGCTTCAAGGAGCAAATGATCCTAGGGTTTTACAAATTGAATCCGATGAGATGGTCGCCGAAGCCAAGGCCAATAATGTACCTGTAGAATACATTATTTTCCCAGATGAAGGGCACGGATTTAGCAAAAAAGAGAATAATATTATAGCTTCTAAAAAGACATTAGAATTTCTTGACAAATACCTCAAAGGAAAAAAATAACCAATATGAATTTAGATCAAATCAATTTAGAATCACTAAAATATCCTATTGGAAAATTCTCTGTACCCGAGAAAATTGACAATAAAGAAAGAAATACTTTTATAAATACTTTAGCCGAATTTCCAGAGAGATTAAGTGCCGTCCTTCAAGATTTGAAGGAAACTGATCTTAACCGAACGTATCGCCGAGGTAGTTGGACAATCAAACAAGTCGTACACCATTGCGCGGATAGCCACATACAATCAGTAAGTCGATTTAGATGGGCCCTCACAGAAAACCAACCTATGATTAAAGCCTATAATGAAAATTTATGGGCGCAAATGAGCGATTATCAAGCGCCTATTGAAGACTCTATCTATTTGATCAAAGGACTTCACGCCAGGTGGGTCTTTATGCTTAAGAATATGGAACCTTCCGATTACCAAAAAACCTTCGTCCACCCTGAAACTATGCGCACCATCACTTTAGAGTCGAATCTAGCCTTATACGCTTGGCATTGTGACCATCATCTGGCACATATACATCTAGCCCTGGGCCGCTAAGCAGTAATAAATACTTAAAAAGCGCGGACACAGCGGACTTTATTTGAATCATTTTTTGGTGGATTACTATTCCAGCCCCATCTCTCATCAAGAACACCTTTGCAGAATTTTCAGAATTTTCAGTAGAACTCCAGTAAAAAGCGTCTGCAAAACCTGTTGCAACGATTAAAT
>JABMNK010000105.1 GCA_013204595.1 Flammeovirgaceae bacterium | reverse complement strand
TCAGCTGGTTAGAGCACCTGACTCATAATCAGGTGGTCCCTGGTTCGAGCCCAGGTGGGCCCACATCCGAAAGGTTTGTTTTTGAAGGGTTTATGAAGTAAAATTCATAAACTCTTTTTTTTGTTTACAGATTGCATTTAAATTTATCAATTTCTTGGCAGTTATTTGGCAGTCTTTATAAAACTGAATGAAATTAAACCATATAGCTAGATAAATGTGATGCGACTTTACCATTGGAAACTCTAAATGCATGGTCATTTATTTAATGGGTCAGACAGTGCAGGGTTTTATAGTAATGATTTTGACGAGATGTTTGTTGCAACTAAGCTAACAGAAGAGAAACGGAAGCAATCCTACAGAGTTAAATGAAGTGAGATTTATTATTCCAGGCTATATGGGAATGTATGTATATCCTCAGCCCAATGATGTTCCAAAGTTTAATTCAGATTATGCTGAGCATATCATCTTTTTACATAACAAACTAGACATCCCTGTAGATGCGAAAGCGTACGAGGTTACTGATTTTGTACCTAGCCCCTTTGGAGCGCCACCTTATTGCAAAATGTGGGTGATACCATTTGATTCTCTCGAAGCGTTGAATTCGGCTTTGTCAACTCCGAAGTTTCAAGAGGTAGCTGGAGATGCGAATCGCATTTCAAATGGAGGTGCGCCCACGATTTTGATAGGTCAATAAATAATACTTTTGAGGACGGAAAAAACCTCAAAGATTATGCTGCAGGTTGTTTGCATGTGATAGATTTGAAATTCCCTTAGTGATGATCACCCTGTTATGAGGATAGTGCTCAGTCAGAATCAAGGATAAGTACCCCATCTAAAAAACCAGCTATGATGCGTTTCATCGTTGGTTTTTTTTAGATTCACCAATGTTGGTATGGATTTAAGTAGTGACCTTAGGGTTTCTTAAAACTTTCCATGAATTATTCGGTTGTTATTTGCTTTTATTGGAGTAAATTCCATTTCAGTTGTTTTTTTTAAATGAGTAAATTAAATGCTATGGAATTCAGGAAATCGCTTCTAAGAACCGCTCTTTTGTTGTTTTCTATTTGGGCAACTGATAGTGCCATGGCCCAAGATGTAGCACCAGGAAAATGCTTATTATTAACTCAGATCACGGATTTTGAGCAAATACCAGAAACTGACGCCCGACTCGTCATTTGGAATATGAATGATTCCATAGGTTTCAATAAAGAAGTAGTGAGCGATATTGATGGCAAAAACTCATTTACCTTGGATCAAGGTGAGAAATATGCTATTAAAATTTTTAAATCAGATACTTCTTTTGTTTTTGGAGATATTGAAATACCCAAATACGAAACAGGTATTGTTATGAATTACTCTTTCCAAATAAAAATAATCAGAAGTTATCAAATGGTTCCCCCTGAATTTCAAACCATAAGTTCAGAGAAATCAGAGAAATCAGAGAAATCAGAAGTGTCACTGGAACTAGACATTCATTTTGCATCAAATAGCGCGGTAATTCCTGAAAATGACAAAGCCGCACTAAATGAGTTGTATGATCGATTGGTCAAATATGAGACCATGCGTATAGAACTCGCGTCTCATACAGATGATGTAGGAGATGATGAAAGCAATATGAGACTGTCACAGCGGCGTTCAAATTCAGTGAAGCAATATTTAGTAGAAAAAGGGATAGGTGAAGCTCGAATAGCACCCAAAGGCTATGGTGAAAAGAAGCCCAAGGTTCCAAATGATAGTCCGGAAGGGCGGGCGCAAAACAGAAGAACAGAAGTAAGGTTCGTGAATAACTAATCCTTTCAATTAATTATTTTATTGGTAACCCATCTGGTTGAAAAGATTAATGAATATGCTCAGATGTCTTAATCTATTATTTTTAAGTTTTCCTTCTTATTGTCTAGTAGGGTATGATCATTAATGGCTTTGGATCGCTCCATGAGGCCTTTCGTTCTTTCTGTATTACCTTTAACTGAAAAAGTAATAATGAATCAATTACAAGCGGCTGATTATTTGGTATTCTTCTTGTATTTTTTGATTATTAGCTGCTACGGCTATTATATTTTTCAGAAAAAGAAATCCAAAAAGGCACTCGCCACTGATTTTTTCTTGGCAGAAGGCTCTCTCACTTGGTGGGCCATCGGAGCATCGCTGATTGCCTCTAATATTTCAGCTGAGCATTTCATTGGCATGTCTGGATCTGGATTTGCTTTAGGTCTTGCCATTTCCACCTACGAATGGATGTCTGCTTTTACCTTGATCATCGTAGCGGTCTTTATTTTGCCCATTTACTTGAGAAACAAGATTTTCACCATGCCGCAGTTTCTCTCTATTAGATACAATGACACGGTGAGCACTATTATGGCCGTATTTTGGCTGCTTGTCTATGTATTTGTGAATCTTACCTCTATTATTTACCTAGGTTCATTAGCCATTTCGTCCATCACTAATATCAGTTTTGAATGGAGTATCGTTGGGTTGAGCTTATTTGCAGTTATTGTGACTTTGGGGGGTATGAAGGTCATAGGCTATACAGATGTTATTCAAGTGATTGTGTTAATTATTGGGGGTTTGGTCACCACTTACTTGGCCATTGCCTTATTGTCGGATCATTTTGGATACGGAGGTAATATTCTTAAAGGATTAGCCGTATTAAAGAGAGAAGCGCCTTCTCATTTTCACATGATTTTTGATAAAACGCATAAGAATTATCCCGAATTACCAGGTCTTTCTGTGTTAATAGGCGGAATGATGGTTAATAATTTGGCTTATTGGGGATGCAACCAATACATCGTTCAGCGTGCGCTGGGTGCAGATTTGGTTACGGCACGTAAGGGTATTCTATTTGCGGCCTTTCTGAAATTATTGATTCCAATTATTGCCGTTTTGCCGGGAATTGCGATGTACGTTTTGCATCAAGAAGGGATGTTTCAAACAGAAATGTCAGGTATTGATGGAATCATTAAGCCTGATCACGCGTATCCTACCTTGATGAACTTATTACCACCGGGGTTAAAAGGAGTAGCTTTTGCTGCACTTACTGCGGCTATAGTAGCATCATTGGCGGGAAAGGCAAATAGTATTGCTACTATTTTTTCATTGGATATTTACAAGAAATTTTTAAACAAAAATGCCTCCGATAGAAAGTTGGTGTTAATTGGCCGTTGGGTGGTGATAATAAGCATGTTGGTAGCAGCAATCGTAACCCCAGCTTTGCGCTCCTTGGATCAAGCGTATCAATTTATCCAGGAGTATGTGGGTTTCATTTCCCCAGGGGTATTGGCCATTTTTTTGCTGGGATTTTATTGGAAAAAAACCACTTCTGAAGCGGCCTTAACAGGGGCTTTATTGACCATTCCTATTTCTGCTGTGCTGAAATTTTTACCCATATGGACAGATGATTGGTTCCCGGATTTCCCTTTTTTAGACAGAATGTCTATCACCTTTGGTTTGATTGTGCTCACGATGATGGTGATAAGTCTGGCACGTCCGAAGAGTCAAAATAATGCCCATAATATTCACGTTGACTTAGGAATGTTCAAGGTAACCCCTGGGTTTATCATTGGATCCGTCATTATTACCGGTATTTTGACGGCACTCTACACCGTTTTTTGGTAAATTAAGGACTACTGACCTAGATTTTTTTGTAAAAAGAATAAAAATGAACTAAAAAAAGTTGATTTTTATATCGCAATTTAAAAGACGCTTAACTCATGGAAAATCCTCAGCCACTTGCCAATTTAGATGAATGGGAAATGGACCTGCTCCAGCGATATCCCGATCCTAATAAAATCGCAACCAACAAGAAGACAGAAGCTTTTCGTGATTATGAAGCCGAGACTAAAGATTCTGTCAAGGAATTTTATCGATTAAATCATCAATATCAGTCCTACGATTTCGTACAGCAAAAAAGAACTGATTTTTTAAAATTTGATAAGCGTGAAATGCCTATCTGGAATGCCTTTGATTTTTTGAATGAATTGGTAGATGATTCAGATCCCGATACTGATTTGGATCAAATGCAGCATCTTTTACAAACGTCAGAAGCCATAAGAAATGATGGGCATCCAGACTGGATGGTACTTGTGGGATTGATCCACGATATGGGTAAGGTATTATGTTTGTTAGGTGAGCCGCAATGGTCGGTGGTAGGGGATACATTTCCCGTAGGTTGTGCGTATTCAGATAAAATCGTCTTTCCTGAATTTTTTAAAAATAACCCTGATTTTGAACACGAAATTTATAGCCAAAAATATGGTGTGTATGCGCCCCATTGTGGATTAAGTAATGTGACTATGTCATGGGGCCATGACGAATATGTTTATCAAATGATGAAAGATTACTTACCTGAGCAAGGTTTGTATATGCTAAGATACCATTCTTTTTATTCGCAGCATAAAGAAAGTGCCTACGATCATTTAATGGATGCTCATGATCATGAACTCTTTGAATGGGTTAAATTATTCAATCCGTACGATTTGTATTCAAAAAACCCCAATCAGAAAAGTTGGGAGGAACTTAAACCTTATTACACGGCATTGGTTAAAAAATATTTACCGGAGACATTGAGATTTTAATTTCCCAACGGATCTAAGAAGACCGTGCTATCCAAGCACAATCTGTCTGCCAGCTAGATACAGATTAGATGTCTATTTTCTCGAGTTTAGGTACCAAGAGATGCATTAGTAGCCAAGCCAATAGGTAGGCACTTCCACAAATAAAAAACATGACTAGATACCCTGAATCTAGATCCCCTAAATTTTTATAATAATCAAACAAGAGGCCTGCGCTTTTGGCGATGATGATGCCTCCGATGGCCCCAAACATACCGCCAATCCCTGTCACTGTTGCTGTTGCTGATTTTGGAAACATGTCGCTGACGGTCGTATAGATATTGGCACTCCAAGCTTGATGCGCGGACATTGCCAATCCGATGATACCCACCGCCCACCACATATTGAGACTGCCTAGGTATTGAGTGGAGATGACAGGTAAAACACAAATGGCATAGATCAACATGGAGGTTTTGCGGGACTTGAATAAGGTCCATCCCTTTTTAATGAAATAAAAAGGCAAATACCCTCCCGCAATACTTCCCAGTGTCGCCATTGCATAAGCGGTGGCCACAGGAAGGGCCAAATCTGTTTGAATGAGTCCATATTGCTTTTCAAGATAATCGGGCAGCCAGAATAGATAAAACCACCAAACAGGATCGGTTAATAATTTGCCCAAAGCAAAAGCCCAGGTTTGTTTGAAGGACAATAATTTTCGCCATGAGTATTGTTTGTTTTCTGCAGGATCATCCTTTGTTTCATTGACATCGGTATGGATGAAATCAAATTCTTCTTTGGATAAACGGGCATGTTTGGCGGGGATCTCAAAAAAGAGCAGCCAACAGATAAGCCAAATAAAGCCGATCATACCAGTTAATACAAAGGCCCATTGCCATCCCCATTTGGCAGCAATAAAAGGAACTGTTAACGGTGCTAGAATCGCGCCAATATTGGTTCCTGAATTAAAAATACCTGTGGCGAGTGCTCTTTCTTTTTTGGGAAACCATTCAGCGGTTGCTTTTACGGCCGCAGGAAAATTGCCAGATTCGGTCACCCCCAAAAAACCGCGGGCCACCATAAAACCCAATGTGCTGGTAACGAAGGCATGAGAAATAGCGGCAAAACTCCAAAGCGTTGTGGCCAATGCATAGCCGATTTTAGTGCCCAATCGATCGATTAAACGACCGGCACCTAATAGTCCTAAGGCATAGCAAATTTGAAAAACAACTACGATATTGGCGTAGTCAGATTCCGTCCAATTATATTCAAGAGAGAGGGGAGACTTTAAAAGACTAATGACGGCCCTGTCCAAATAATTAATGGTGGTGGCGAAAAACACCAACCCACAAATTCGCCAACGGTAATTCGTGATCTTTTGCATCTTTTAATTTAAGGATTTTAAATTAAAATGAGGCAACTAATCGGAGTATTTCTTGGGTATTAGTTGTCAATAATTGATAATCTTGATTAGCTAAAATCTCTTTGGTAATCAATTTACTGCCCAAACCTACCCCTGAGACCCCGGAATCAAACCACGCTTTTATCTTTTCTTGAGAAATGTCTACACCGCCCGTCACAAAAAATTGCAACCCCGGATATAGGGGTACGATAGATGCAACGTAATCAGGTCCCAACACGTTTCCAGGAAACAATTTGATGAGTTTATATCCATTTTTTTGAGCAAGATGAACTTCTGTGACGCTCATACAGCCTGGCACCCATAAAATTTGTTGTTTTTTTACTTGTTCTGCGATTGATAAATCGAAGATCGGACTGATGAGAAAATCGGCTCTTAGCTGACTGAATTGTATCACATCTTCGGTTGATTGAATGGTCCCAATACCCAAAAATAAGTCAGGCATTGAACGATCCCTTACCGAAATTAAAAATTCAAAATTGGCCAACGCCTGTGAACCTCTGTTGGTGAATTCTACACATCGAATGCCGGCATTGTACAATGCAGTCAATATGCCCATGCAAACGCTTTTATCTGAATGATAAAATAAAGGCAATAATTTTTGCTTTAATAGTTGTTTAGCAATGGTTTGAGGATGATTCATTGGAGCATATTTTTTTTAATGTCATCAATTAGCTGTTGAGTAGCGTCACCTGCTATCTGATGTTTTCCAACGGCTGCGGCCACTGCCAAGGCTAGCGCACTGCGATCATCAAGCTGATTATGGGCACTATAAATCAAGCCAGCCATAAAGCAGTCCCCTGTTCCTACCTTATCTATGATCTTCGCTATAGGATAGGTCTGGGAAATAAGTTGTTCTGTCTGTGTTTGCATAACGGCAAAATAGGAGGTAGCCATTCTATAGGTATAGGCAATTTTTTGAACCTTTTGAAAACGTTTTCGCATTGAATCTATGGATTTGAAACCGGCCTGTACCAACTGAGTTTTTGATTGCCCTTGACTTGAAGACACTGATGCCTTAATACTTGTTAATTCTGATACTGACCAAAGGTTACCCATAATCAAGTCACAATGTTCTAATAGGGGTTCTATCACACGCTCAGGATGGGGCTGATGATGCCAAAGTTGTTTTCGGTAATTCAGGTCCAAAGAGATGGTAATCCCCAAGGAGGAGGCACTTTCGAGTAGTTCGAGACAAACCGCTGCAACATCATCATTCAATGCTGGTGTAATCGCACTTATATGAACCCAAGAAGTATTTTTCAATGCCTTTTTCCAATCTATGGTGCCTTTTTTTAGCGTAGAGAATCCAGAATGATTTCTGTCGTAAATCACTTCTGTATTTTTTAATTCTGATCCAATGGGCAAGAAATACATTCCTATTCTATCCCCTGTAAGAACAATATCTTGGACATCAATTCCTTTCGATGATAATTCAGCGGTGATTGCGGTGGATAGGTAATGATCAGGAAGTGCTGTTATGTATTGGGTAGGAAGTGCCCAATCATTCAGTGCTTGTGCAACATTTAATTCAGATCCACCAAGAAAAAAAGGAAGTTGATGGGTGTCTAACCAATCGTCCGTGGGTGAAAACCGTAAAAGTAACTCTCCGAAACAGCAAATTTTCCCTAGCACGTTTATAAATTAAAATACTCTTTTGCATTGTAGTAGGCGATGTCTCGGATGATGCTACCCATCCATATTTCGTCATTTGGAAGCCAACCTTTTTCCATCTCTGCCCCAAATAGATCGCATAAAATACGCCTAAAGTACTCATGTCTAGGAAAGGACAAGAAACTGCGACTATCCGTTAGCATTCCTATAAAAGTACTTAAGACACCCATATTTGATAAAATATTGAGCTGATTAGAGATGCCTTCTTGCTGATCGGCGAACCACCAGGCACTACCCCATTGAATCTTACCTTTAATAGTCCCATCATTGAAATTACCTGCCATAGTGGCAAAAACTTCATTGAAAGCGGGGTTCACATTATATAAAATAGTTTTGGCCAATTGATCGCTTTTGTCCAAGGCATTCAAAAAAGCACTTAAATGAACCGCTTGTTGATGATCTCCAATGGAATCAAAGCCAGTATCAGGTCCTATTTGGTTATAATATCGGGTATTATTGTTCCTTAAGGGCCCCAAGTGAAATTGTTGTGTCCAATTTCTTTGGTGATACATCTTGCAAAGTGCCAATAGGACAATCCCGACAAAGGCTGTTGGGTTTTCAAAGTGCTTAATACTGTTGTTTTGAATAAAATCGGTGAAATCACGTTCTATTTGTGGGTAATTTTTTGATAATTCGGGCATTTGTACGAGTCCATGGTCAGAGATGCGACAGCCATTCTGATGGAAGTAATCTACTCTATGTTCCAAGGCAAGAAGCAGCGTTTCTAGGTTATTGATTTTGATGCCGCTTGAGATTTCAAGTTTGTCAAGATATTTCAAAAAGGTTTTTTTATCCTGAATATTGAACACCTTGTCGGGGCGAAACCCCGGATATACCTTGGATTTGAAATTGGATTTTCCTAGGGCGGTATGAGGGACTAAGTCGTCGCAAGGATCGTCAGTAGTGCAAATCCAATCCACATCAAAACGTTGCAATAATCCTTGTGTTGAAAATCGATCTTCTTGTAATTGTTGATTACAAGATTGGTAAATATCAGCAGCGGAATTCTTATTTAAATAACGTTCAATCCCAAAAGGATTTTTAAGTTCCATATGCGTCCAATGAAACAAGGGATTTCTTACGGTATTGGGGACGCTGTTGGCCCAAGCGCTGAATTTCTCAGTATCACTCGCATTTCCCGAAATCAAACGCTCATTAATGCCCAGGGTGCGCATAGCCCTCCATTTGTAATGATCTCCTTTTAACCAAATCTCAGTAAGATTCTCAAATTTCTTATTCGATGCAATCTCCTGAGCCGGTAGGTGGTTGTGGTAATCTATAATAGGCAGTGTTTTGGCATATTGGTGATAGAGGTTTTTTGCTGCTTTTGAGTGCAACATGAAATCATCATCTAAAAAGTAGGTATCTTCCATGATCTTGCTATTTTTTGGTTGCATCAGTTTCTGCTAGACTTCTTAATATACCCAATTCTACACCTCTGATTTCGGCCAACCCCCTTAATCGCCCAATAGCCGAATAACCAGGATTAGTTTGCTTGTTTAAATCATCCAATATTTGATGTCCATGATCAGGCCGCATCGGTATCCCACACCTTCTTTTTGTCATTACTATTATCAATTCTTTAATAACTTCATACATGTCCACGTCGCCTTCCAGGTGATTTTCTTCATAAAAATCACCAAGGTCATTACTTCGGGTGCTTCTCAAGTGAATGAAGTTTATGCGATCCGCAAATTGCGTTACCATGGATGCCAGATGGTTGTCTTTGCGTACACCGAAGGATCCAGTACAAAAACACAAGCCGTTGTTGGGCGAGGGTACGGCTTCAAAAAGGGCGGTAAGATCCTTAGTAGTGCTGACAATTCTTGGTAATCCTAGGAGGGTATAAGGAGGGTCATCCGGATGGATTACCATCTTGACCCCTGCTTTTTCGGCGGTAGGGATGATTTCTTTTAAAAAATAAATTAAATGATTCTTGAGTTTAGTCGCATCAATTTGATCATAAGTATCCAAGGCTTGTTGAAACTGATCCAATGTAAAGCTTTCTTCACTACCAGGTAATCCTGCGATGATATTGCGCTGTAGTATTATTTTTTCTGGCGCTCGCAGGCCATCAAATCTTTTTTTTGCCTCCTTTATTTCATCTTCTGTGTAATCATTTTCGGCATTTTTTCGATTTAAAATAAAAAGATCGAAAGCCATAAATGCGGCCTTTTCGAATCTTAGCGCCTTACTGCCATCGTGCAGGGTATAGCTCAAATCGGTACGTGTCCAATCCAAAATAGGCATAAAATTGTAAGTGACAATTTTCACGCCACAGCCTCCTAAATGAGTGATGGTGGTTTTGTAATTTTCAATGTATTGCTCAAAATTTTTTGATTGGGTTTTGATGGCTTCATGTACTGGGACACTCTCTACGACCTCCCAGCTCATCCCGAAAGCTTCAATTTCAGCCTTTCTTTTGTTGATATCCTCGATCTCCCATACAGCTCCATTGGGTACTTGATGTAAAGCAGTAACAACGCCCGTACATCCAGCTTGCTTGAGATGAGCCAAATCGACGGGGTCATTGGGGCCATACCAACGCATGGTTTGGGTCATTCGGTGGTGTGTGTTGAGATAGCTGGGGATTTTACTCATGGACTTATTACTCTTATACACCGCTATTTTTAGTGAATCCACCATCTACAAAAATCTCTGATCCGGTCACAAATTTGGAAGCGTCACTCAGAAGATAGATTAGGGCACCCTTTAAATCATCGGGTTCTCCAAATTTCTTAAAAGGAGTATGCTTAATGATCTTATTGGCCCTTTCCTTGTAGGTGCCATCTGGATGAGTCAATAAGTCTTTGTTTTGTTTTGTTAAGAAAAACCCAGGTGTTATCGCATTGACCCTGATGTGATCACCATGACGGTTGGCCACTTCAACTGCAAACCATTTTGTATATAGATCTAAGGCTGCCTTGCCCAGGCTGTAACCAAGCACCATAGATAATGCATTTTTCGGGCTCACGGAAGAAATATTCACAATGCTCCCTTGCCCATTTTTGGCCATTTCAGCCCCAAATACTTGAGAAGGAATGATCGTGCCCCAAAGGTTTAAAATCAATGCTTTTTGAAGTCCTGGGATATTCATGTCAAAAATATCTTGGTCCTTGGCGACTACTGATTCCGGAACGTTGCCGCCAGCGGCATTGACCAATCCATCAATTTTACCAAAACGGGCGAGAATCTTTTCTTTTGCAGCATGCAAACTGTCTTCTTCCAACACATTGGCATAAACACCAAGTGCGAGGCCACCATTGGTGTTTATTTCTTGTGCTCGTTGATGGGTCAAGGCTTCATTTAGGCCACTGATCACCACTGATCCGCCTGCTTCTACTATGGCATTGACAAAGGTGCTTCCAAGAATACCGGTTGCACCCGTCACAATGATTACTTTGTCTTTTAGCGAAAATAAATTCATTGAAAAGTACTTAAAAAGTTAATATCATCAATTTTGGTGTATTTCATGATACATGAGCTTAAAAAGTTATTGGAATTTCCCTATTACATTTTATAAATTAGTTATTTAGCAGAATATCAATTGGTTGCTTTTGATGAAAAGAGTCTTTAATTAAATGGTGTGATACTATTTGTTTTCATTGAATGCTTTTTTGAAGGTTTATTTCTTTTTTATTAAAACGCCAGGCAATTTGCCGGTGGCACTTTGGTTTCGATAGGTGATTTGACCGTTGATCCAGACAGATTCAATGCCAATGGAGGGTGTGGTGCTGTTTTGGATGGTAGCCTGATCGATGACTGTGTGTGGGTTAAATAAGACAAGATCCGCATAATTCCCCTCTGCAATAATTCCCCTATCATTGATTCCTAAGTGCTCAGCTGCCATTCCAGTCATTTTGAATAGGGCCGTTTCTAGAGGCATCAGCTTGTCTTCTCTTATATAGCGTCCAAGAAATCTAGTGAAGGCCCCATAGCCCCGGGGATGCCCACCAGCGGCGCCATCCGAACAAAGGTTGGTGTAGGGCCAAGCCAGGAAATCGGATACGTCTTGATCGCTCATGGATTTTGCCGCAATCACCTCTATTGATCCTGTAAACTCCGGATTTTTCTTATCAAATTCAGTCGCCATAGCGATCAGGTTGATAAGGGTTTGGGCAGTAGATTCGTTGCGTTCCCTTGCAATTGCGGAAACTGTCTTACCAGTATATTCAGGGATTGGTGCATATTGAACCAAGTAGGATTCGCTAGGATCAAACAGTTGATCGACTGCAAATTGCGCACTAGACAAGTTAGTGTAATCTCGATTTGGGAAAAGTACCCGCAAAGTAGAATTCCAAAAATTGTATGGATAGACGTCGGCCGTAATATTGACGCCTTCATTGCGTGCTTTTTGCAGCTTATTCAAATAGAAGGAGGATTGATTCCAGTTGTCTTTTTTTGCAATTTTTAAATGGGAAACCTGCACAGGTACGTTGGCTACTTTGCCAATGGAAATAATCTCTTCCAAGGCTTCCTCAAGTTTGATGTCTTCACTCCTAAGATGGCTGATGTATCGACCGTTATGTTCAGCGACAATTTTCGCCAAACTTATTATTTCATAGAAATTTGAATAAAAACCAGCTTCATATTCAAGTCCCGTTGACAATCCTAGTGAACCTTTGGACATCTCTGAACTTAATATTTCCTGCATTTCTTTTATTTCGGAAGTGTGGGAGGTTCTTAGTAAATCATGGTCACCCATGATAGCTTCGCGTAAGGTAGCGTGTCCGGTATAGCTTGCTACATTGACGGCTACTGCTTGTTTTTTAAAAAAAGATTCTAGAGTATCCATAGCATAGCTACCCCCATCTTGACCTATTACGATGGTGGTAATTCCTTGACTTATCATAGGTATTGCTGATGGATCTCTTGATAAAGACCCAAAATGATGGCTGTGAGAATCAATAAACCCAGGTGCCAATGTCAATCCATTCCCCTCTATTATTGGTTCATTATTGAATGGGACAAGTTCCCCGATATCATAAATTTGAGTTCCTGAAATTCTGATGTCCACATTACGGGCAGGTGTCCCAGTACCATCGATGAGCGTTATGTTTTTGATTAGCTGTGTTTGAGGAAGTGCAGGGTTCTGTCCAGCTAGGACTTCTTTAACCATCGAGCCCATGGAAAAATTGCTTGAACTTGTCAAAATAATCAGTGTCTTGTTATGGTTAAGGTCCCTTTCTATAAAATTCTTAAAACCTACCCAACTTCCGGCATGAGAAACAATATTTTCATGGGTATTGATGTTCCAGCCAAATCCATATGGATGTGTTGTGCCGTCCTTGAGTCTAACAGGAGTAAAAGCAGCTGCTATTGAAGTTTTGCTTACTGTTTTTGAACCATAAAGAGATTGTTCCCATGTCAATAGATCAGCTGCGGAACTATAAATATTACCATCTCCAATTACCCCATCATATCTCATAAGGTCATGGTCTACGAATTTACCATGGATTCGTTTACTTCCGATTACCCGCTGATCTCTTTGATCAGGTTGATTTTTCATATTCAAATAATAAACAAAGGTGTTTTTTAAATCCAGCGGCTTTGCAATTTGATCATTAAAGAAGGTTTCATAAGGTTGATTAGCTACTTTTTCTATAATAGAGCCGAGTAAAACATATCCAGTATTTGAATACTCCCACTGGGTTCCAGGGTCAAATCTCAGCGGAGGATGGTAGTCCATCAAAAGAGATAATACTTTGAAATTGTCGAGTGTATCCAAAGTATTGGTATACAAATCTGCGAGATCAAAGTATTCTTCTAGGCCGCTCGTATGGTTCAATAAATTCCGTATAGTCACATTGGGATAAGGAAAGTCGGGCAGATAGCTCTTGACCCAATCATCATAGGCTAGTTTTCCTTTTTCTTGAAGCAACATGATCAAGCTGGCAGTAAATTGTTTAGAGATGGACGCAAGATTGAATGAAGAGGTGATATCTAAGCGTTTCTCTGAATGAGTGCTAGTCGTCCCCCAAGCAGTTTGGTATTCTATTTGTCCTTTTTTAGCGATTAAAACTACCCCATTGAACATGCCTATTTGATTCATTTGAGAGGTCATAGAATCTATTAACCTTTTGTTAGTTGGATTCAGTTGGCAGATTGATGGTAATGACATCAGCAATAGCAATGTCATTAGGAGGATAGGGGAGAACTTTTTTTTCATATTTCTAGCTCTTTAAGTAGGATCGAATATAATCTCTTTTCTTGTAATGCTATTCATTAAATGATCATGGGTATTGGTGAGGCTTTGTATTGATTATCAATATAAAATCTTTGATGAAGATTAAGACAAGTCTAATCCTTTAACTTTGAAAAACAACCTCTCATATAAATAAAGGCCTGATGAAAAAACGCATACTTGGAAACAATTTGGAAATAAGTGCCCTTGGTTTGGGATGCATGGGCATGAGCTTTGGTTTGGGCAAAGCGCCAGATCGAAAGGAGATGATTGCGTTGCTACATGAAGAGGTTGATATAGGCGTGACATTTTTTGATACCGCCGAAGTATATGGCCCTTATATTAATGAGGACCTACTGGGTGAGGCGTTGCTCCATTCAAAGGAAAGGTGGTCATCGCAACTAAATTTGGCTTCAAACTTGGTGCTCAGGAGGGGACGCAAAGAATGGGACTTGATAGTTCCCCTGCCAATATCAAAAAAGTTGCGGAAGCTTCTTTAAAAAGACTTAACGTGGAGGTGATAGATTTATTTTACCAACACCGTGTTGATCCAAATGTACCCATAGAAGAGGTGGCAGGTGCGGTTAAGGATCTTATCCAGGAAGGTAAAGTCCGGCATTTCGGTCTATCTGAAGCGGGAGTAAAAACCATACGCCGAGCGCATGCCATTCAGCCGGTTACCGCCTTACAAAGTGAGTATTCTTTATGGATGCGTGAGCCCGAGCAGGAGGTCTTACCAATATTGGAAGAACTGGATATTGGTTTTGTACCTTTCAGTCCCTTGGGAAGGGGTTTTTTGACCGGAAAATTAGATGTGAAAGCCAAATTTGATGATACAGACATAAGATCAGGGTTACCTAGGTTTACGGAAAGCTCCTTAAAGGCCAATCAAGTGTTAATAGATGTGTTAAAGGAAATTGCTAAACGAAAAGAAGCAACGTTGGCTCAAATTTCTTTGTCCTGGTTACTGGCAAAGAAGCCATGGATTGTCCCCATTCCGGGCACGACCAAGTCTCATAGACTAGAAGAAAATATAGGGGCATTGGAGATTTACTTAACGGATCAAGAAATGACTGAAATTGAAGCAGCGGCAAGTCAAATATTGATTATCGGAGCCAGGTACCCTGCTCATATGCTGGAAATGACAGGGCGCTGATTGTGAGTAATTATAAATAATCAGCGCGGTATTTGATAAGAAAATCAAACAATCAATGTTAGGAGAGGAGGTAAAGAAATAGGCAATATGAGGCGGAGCTTATCGAATGGTTAAGCGTATAGGGCTCATGTCACCGCTCCAAGTACCATTCATTTTTCACTACTCTAAAGGTTTTAATCAACTTCTGTCCATTTATAAGTTTGACGAAATAAATGCCAGATGCCAAATGTTCCATATCAATGTTAGTTTCTGGAGTAACCATTACTTTGTTGTCCAATAGTGTTCCATTTAGATTGTAAAAGTAATAACTTAATTCACCTGCAATTTTATTGTAATTATCGATACTTAGGGTAATGTAATGTTGAGCTGGGTTTGGAAATATGTTCGCGTTAGCGAGAACTTTCGAAGTGATTTCTCCTAAAACACTTATAACATAAGTTTGTTGAATACCTTCGGAAACAGATCCGTTATTATCCTCGTAAGTACTAATAAATACTTGACCGACAGAATAACTAGCACTTCCGCCAGCACCACTAGTTTCACCCCCACCGCTGACAAGAACATCTTGTGCGAGAGCAATAGAATGAACGGTCACAAGGGCAAATAACAGACTGATTAGTTTCATGCGGCTAATTTAATATGAACAAAGTTACTTTATTTAAATATTATAAAATGAATTAATGAATACAGATTAAATCTGTTGTGACTGACTTAACATGGAAAAAAAGTGCTTTTGGAATTAATGTGGTTGAAGATCTTTAATTTAACCATTATTTTTAAGTAATTGGAAACTCTATT
The DNA here is from genome assembly GCA_013204595.1 of Flammeovirgaceae bacterium. GTDB lineage: Bacteria > Bacteroidota > Bacteroidia > Cytophagales > Cyclobacteriaceae > UBA4465. Next base: position 11,017 of record JABMNK010000105.1, on the reverse strand, counting down.
TTAGATCGTATGAAATTCAAGAATTATATAAGCTCGATTGTTGAGGATAATACTACGTTAAGAGGTAAGATTTTCGATTACACGATTCAAGGACTTATTTTATTTTCTCTTGTCGCCTTTTCGCTAGAAACCTTACCTAACAACAGTGAATTTACTAAGTTTCTTTTAAATCAATTTGAGGTTTTTTGTATTTGTATTTTTATCGTGGAGTATCTGTTGCGTCTCTACGTTGCTCCTAAGCCAATTAAATATATTTTTAGCTTTTATGGTATTATTGATGTGTTAGCAATAGTGCCGTTTTTTTTAAGAGCATTTGATTTAAGATTTTTGAGAGCTTTTCGTATATTCAGAATTTTTAGGGCATTAAAACTGATCCGATACAACAAGGCAATCAATCGGTTTAATATGGCAATGGAGATTGTCAAGGAGGAGTTGATTCTGTTTTTTATCGTTATTTTAATACTGATTTTCATAGTATCTGCAGGTATTTATTTTTTTGAAAATGAAGCGCAACCAGATGATTTTAAATCTATATTTCATAGTGCATGGTGGTCAATTGTAACCCTCACTACGGTGGGCTATGGGGATGTTTATCCGATAACCTTGGGAGGAAAGATTTTCACTTTTTTTGTTCTGATTATTGGGGTGGGTGTGGTAACAATTCCTGCTGGATTGATAGGAAGTGCCCTTTCACAGGCGAGGGATCTAGAGATCGAAAATGACAAAAAGAACTCCAATAAGTAAGGCCGATTGAATGCTTAAAAAGATCAGAATTACATGAATGGCTAATTGGTAGCAGAAGCTTTAGGTATTTTCATGTTAAGTTCTAGCAATATGACGTTTTAAACATTATATTTATTGGTATTATTCAAAAATTACCCCACAATTTTATGATCAATTCGCCTAAAACCAAGTACTTTTTAAAATTAGTCCTTTTATTTATTTGTTGTTTTTGCTTAAATACAGTAGACGCCCAGGATAATGAGTGGAAGCAGCTTTTTAACGGAAAGGATCTTAACGGCTGGAAACATGTAGGCGGAGGTAATCATCATATAGAAGACGGTCTTATTGCTAGTAACGGGGGGATGGGGTTGCTCTATTGGACCGCAGAAAAAATGGGAAATTGTGTGATTCGCGTGGTATACAGGATGGAAAAGTTTAACAGCAATTCAGGTATTTTTATTCGAGTGCCCATTGAGCCAAAAGAAGAGTGGATGCCGGTTTATTATGGTTATGAAGTGCAAATAGACAATCATCCAGAGACCTCAGGTGAGGATGAGTATCATATCAGTTCAACTTTGTATGCCTTCACTAAACCTTTGTCAAAACCTGGTAAGCCTGGACCAGAATGGAATACAGTTGAAATCACTTTGGATGGCCCTAGAACTATTATTCATCTCAACGGCGAATTGGTTACCGACTATAGGGAAGGGGAGCCAACGCCTCCGAGGATGTTTGATTTTGAGCCGTATCTAGGGATAAGGCCAGATATGGGTTACTTTGGATTACAAAATCATGGTGAGGAAGATCGTGTTTTTTTTAAAGAAGTGGCGGTGAGAAAATTGTATTGAGACTTTAATGCGTAATGATTGACCCAAAAAAACAGAGCTATGAAGACAAAAAAAATAGGACGCAAAGAATTTATAAAAAAAGTAGCTGTAGGTACAGCTGGATTTTATATCGTACCTCGATACGTTTTGGGTGGTCCAGGATATGTAGCTCCAAGCGATAAGTTGAACATAGCCGCTATAGGATGCGGAGGTGAGGGCGATAATGATATTCAACATATGGCCAATACGCCAAACAAGAATAGTAACATTGCTTTTCTATGTGATGTTGATGAACGACAAGCAGTCGATAAAAGGAAACAGTTCCCAAAAGCCAAATTTTACACGGATTGGCGGGAAATGTTTGATAAAGAAAGTAAGAACTTTGATGCGGTGACCGTAGCCATACCAGATCATAATCATGCCTTGGTAGGCTTGAGTGCGATGCAACTCAATAAACATCTTTATTTACAAAAACCGCTTACGCATGATATTTACGAAGCTAGAATCCTCACTCAAGCAGCCGAAAAGTATCAGGTAGTTACGCAGATGGGTGATCAAGGAGCTTCCTCAGATGGCATGCTGATCATGCAAGAATGGTTAGAAGCAGGCTTAATCGGTGATATTGAAAAAGTGTATTGTTGGACGGATCGACCAGTATGGCCTCAAGGTATTGCATGGCCTACCGCTACTCCACCTATTCCCAAAGAGTTAAATTGGGATTTGTGGTTAGGTACTGCAAAGAAAACGAATTACATAGAGAATCTAGTCCCCTTTAATTGGCGTGGATGGTGGGAATTTGGTACGGGGGCATTAGGAGATATGGGTTGTCATATAATGGGGCCTCCTTTTAAACTTTTGGGGCTGGGCTATCCCACTGAGGTTTCGGGTAGTGCAAGCACTGTATATAGTGGGATTTTTCAGGAAGGAGTCTATCCAGAAAGTTGTCCAGTTTCTAGTTCGCTGAAGTTTAAGTTTCAACAAAAAAATGGAAAAAATCTTGATTTGTATTGGATGGATGGGGGAATTACCCCTGAACGCGCAGATGAACTAGATCCTGATTTAAATGCAAATATTGCCTTGGGTGATTGGCCTACTGAAAATGATTTTGAGGGAGCGACCTTGTTTATAGGCTCGAAGGGTAAGATTTCATGCGGATGGGGAGGAACTCATCCCAGATTGTTACCGCTTTCTAAAAACAGTGAAATCAATGTGCCTGAAAAATATCCACGGGTTATGGGCGGAATGGACGGTCATTGGTGGCAGTGGATAGATGCCTGCATCGCGGGGTATGGCAATATGGAAGTTAAGTCACCATTTGTCGGTTACGCAGGTCCTTTGACAGAGACGGTCTTGCTAGGCAATTTATTGCTAAGGAGTTTTAATATACGTGAAAAAATCAGCCGAGTTGATCCCGTTTATGGAAAGATGGAAGGTTTTAAATTTAGTGGTAGATATAAGTCTTTACTTTGGGATGGGGCAAATATGAGGGTGACTAATTATGAACCTGCCAATCAATTTGTGAAGCGGGAATATCGACAAGGTTGGGGAGAATTGAAGCTATAATACAAACTTATGCAAATCGTCAAATCGATTAACTATCAAGAATTATCGAGTAAAGCAACGGATACGGTTGTTTCTATGATGGGTATGTATTCAAATCCGTTGATTTGCGTAGCCTCAGGCGATTCCCCTGCGGGTATTTATAAGGCCATTTCCGATAAGGTGATCGCCAAGACGTTGAATATTGATCATTGGTGTTTTTTGGGATTAGATGAATGGCTGGGATTGAATGGCAACGATCACGGAAGTTGCAGGTACCATTTGGATCAACAATTGTTCAATACGCTGAAATTAACCTCGGAGAGACTTCATTTTTTTGATGGGGCTACCGAAAATATCGCGCAAGAATGTGCAATGAACGAACAATTTATAGATCGATTTGGAGGTATTCAGGTGGCTATATTAGGGCTGGGTTTGAATGGGCATATTGGCATGAATGAGCCTTATACGTCTATTAACACTAGGTCGCATTTGTCCAATCTTGATCCTTTAACAATAGCAGTGGGCCAAAAATACTTCAATAAACCACAGCCACTTTCTCAAGGACTTACACTTGGGTTGGCAAATTTATTGGAAGCAAAAAATGTCATATTGGTGGTAAGCGGTCTTAAAAAGGCGGCGATTGTTAAAGAAATTGTAGAAGGTCCTATTTCTGAAGCTATTCCGGGAAGTTTATTGCGCAATCACCCCAATTACGTATTATTTTTGGATGAGGAAGCCGCTTCATTGCTGTCTTAATTATAGTTGGTCATAATAGAGGCCGGCTGCCCCAAGAATTCCAGCGTTTTCCAATTCAGACAATTCAATAGTAAGCTTTTTAACGGAATTACCATAGGCAAACGTATCGATTCGTTCCCACATTTGCTTTTGAAAAAAGGCATAAGCGTGTCTTACGGAACCTCCAAAAATTAAAAAAGGGGTATCGTAGGTATACATGATCAATTTAATGGCATTTCCCAAATGAGTGCCTAGTTCCGCATAATACTCAAGGGCTTCAGGATCTCCTTTCAATGCCCTTGCATGTACGATTTCTCCATCAATTTGGTGGACATTATTGAAAAACTGCCCGCTTGCATAGTATTCGAAGGTGTGCTCGAGGTAATCCACCATACCAAATTCTCCAGCACCGCAGTTGGCCCCCATAAATAAATGGCCATTGAGGATGATCCCAGCTCCTAAGCCAGTGCCAATAGTCAGTCCAATCATATTTTTTTTGTCTTGACCCTTGCCAAAATACCGTTCGCCCAGCGCAAAACAATTGGCATCATTGTTAACGAAAACAGGTACGCCATATTTATTTTCTAGAATTTGCTTTAGTCTTACTTCTCGCCAGGATGGAATATGTTGTACATCATATACAATGCCATTTTCGATATCCAATACACCAGGTACCCCGACACCAATGGCTACCACTTCAGGGCTTATCAATTGCTCAATTAACTTATAAAAATCCGCCAATACTTCTTCGACAGTTCCTAACCGTGGGATGCGCTTTGATTGCGGATTAAAGATTTGTGCATCATTGACCAGGCCTGCCCGCAGGTTCGTTGCGCCCAAATCAATTCCAATAACCTTGGCTGGATTCATATGGTTTTAGATAGTTATGATGTTAAGTATCAAAAATAGTTTTGTTTTTGATAAGAGGCTTGGCCCAAAAGCCAATACTTAAAATAAATCCCAAAGGCAAAAACAAGAAACACATACCTAATCTTAGACCGATTAGATCACCCAACCAGCCAGTAATCAGTGGCATAATGGCTCCTCCGATAATGCCAGTGACCAAAATTCCTGAAAAAGACCCATGGTCCTGATCGACAGAATTTAAAGCGAGTGAGAAAATAATAGGATACATCACCGATAGAAAAAAACCTACGAGCGGAAACGCTATGATGGCCGTTTCCGAAGAACCATTCAACGCTGCGATGAGGCAAATTATGGATAACATAGTGAATGAAATTAATACGATTTTACTATCCAAGAACTTCAATAAAATCAGTCCTAGAATACCTCCAGCAGTCATTAAACCCCAGAAATAAGCTACCGTTTGTGCGCCAATTGTTTGTGGATCAATTTGATGATAGGTGCTGAGGAATTGCGAAATCCAATTGGCGATACCTTGTTCTGCTCCCACATAGCAAATCATGGAAATAAAGAAAAGTACAACATATTTGTTTTTAAATAGCTTAATATGTGTAGCGAGTGCACCTGCTTGTTCTTCTCGATTTAGTTTAACGTTTGGAAATTTAGATACAAGCAAAATAACGATCATCAAAAGGCAGATTACTGTAAATAAGAAATATAGGGAAATCCATGGTAATTCAGGAGGAACTAATAGGTATAAAAATCCCAAAAATCGTTGCTGATTACCTTCTAGATTCATTTCCAGTACTAGTTGACTATAAGCCAAGGGACTGACGAAAGACGCAAATCCAAAAATAAGTTGTGCGAGTACTGAATAGAATGCATAATTTTCCTCACCGCCTGAGGTACGTAACAGTGGATTGATGACCACTTGCAGGATGGCCATGCCGCATCCTATCAGAAACAATGAAAATACAGCGGATAAATAATTAGGAAATAAAGCCAAAAGTAGAGAACCAAAAAAAGCAGTGATGAATGCGCCAATCATCATTTTTTTCTCTTTGTATATCAAGTTCATCATCCCTGAAGGGATGGACATCACACCATAAGCAATGAAAAAAGCAAAGGGAAGTAGTGCAACCAATGTAAGACTTAAACTGAATCCAGTGATTATGTCTGGAATCAATGGACCCATCACATTGGTCAAAAAGGAGATCACAAAAAAGGTAAGCATGATCAATAAAACAAGATAGGGACTTCTTTTCATTTTTTTTTGATAGCTATTTATCGATAAATATAACGTACATAATTCAATTCATTCAGTTTATTTGAATCTGGTATTGGCTCATTAGGATTGAATTACTTCCTTAAAGATCAAAGGACCCAGTCACCTCTTAGCACTTGGTACAAGATAATTTCTTATCTTGTACATCTTAAAAAAGTAGCAGATGAAATATCAAAAGATAATTTTGTGCTTCTTGGTTTGTGTAGGTTGTCAGTCGCAAATACGTACTGACGTCAAGTTAACCAAGCCCAACGTGGTTATCATTTTTTTAGATGATTCAGGCTGGGGAGATTTTGAGCCCTTCAGTAGTGGCGGGGTTGCGACACCAAACGTGGAGCGCTTGGCTGCAGAAGGGGTGGTTTATCAGAATTTTTATGTTCCTCAGGCCATTTGTTCTGCATCTCGAGCAGCGCTATTGACAGGTTCTTACCCAGAGAGGACTAGGGTGTTCAATGCTCATGGGCCAAAGGAAAGAGGATTGGAGGTCACTTTTCCTACTATGGCGGAAATTTTTAAGGCAGACGGTTACAGTACTGCTATATTTGGAAAGTGGCATTTGGGTGATCAAGAAGATACGCGCCCTGATCAGCGAGGTTTCGATGTTTCTTCTGGGCTAATGTATAGTAACGATATGTGGCGGTTTCATCCTGAGCAACCCGAATATTGGGGCCGATATCCCTTACAGTATTGGAAAAACGGAGCAGTGGTCATAGAAGACCTTACCTCTGATGATCAAAGGCATCTTACGCAGTGGTATACCGAGGGTGCTGTCAACTTTATTAATGAGCACAAAAAGGATCCTTTCTTACTATACATACCCCATTCAATGCCTCATGTGCCTATTTTTTGTGGAGAGGAATTTGAAGGAAAATCAGGGATAGGTTTGTATGGAGATGTTTTGATGGAGCTCGATGCCTCTGTAGGGCAAATTATAAGCACTTTGGATTCAAATGGATTAACAGAAAACACCATCATTGTTTTTACATCAGATAATGGACCATGGATCTCATACGGTAATCACGCTGGAGTTACCCCCTTTAGAGAAGCCAAAGGAACCTCCTTTGAGGGGGGTACTCGCGTGGCTTGTGTCATTAAATACCCAGGGCATTTGACGCCTGGTAGGGTGTCGGAAAAATCATTCATGTCTATCGATTTACTTCCTACATTGGCTTATTTAACAGAAACATCATTACCTGATTTGCCTATTGATGGTAAAAATGTTTGGCAACTTATTTCCGATGAGTCAGCACCTAATCCACAGGAATACTATGCGTTCACAACCGGAAAAGACTTGGAGGCTATTATGTCTGGAGATGGGAGATGGAAGCTGCATTTGCCTCATTCCTTCAGAACAGATCCATCAGAAGGGGAGGATGGGATTCCTGGGAAATACCAACAGGGAAGCATTGATTGGACCTTGTATGATTTGCTAGAGGATCCCTTAGAGACAACAGATGTGCAGCGGCAAGCGCCGCAAATATTTGAGCGCCTTAAACAAATGGCAGAACGTCACTTGATTGAATTTAACTTATTGTAAGTCTTCAAGCAAACGATTACAAATGGAGTAAGGATTTCATGGAAGCGCTTATCGACCATAATTAGATGATTACAGTCGTTTTATTGTCAACTTGAAGTTATGTGCCACTATGAAGGCAGAGGATGTAAAACAGACCTTGGATGAGGCTTTATTAGTCGCACAAACCAATGCTCTTCCAAAGTTATTATCTGACAATGGATCGTTTTACATTATTTGTAAAAAAATAATAAAAAAAGCCCTCACATTAATTGAGGACTTTTTTAAAAAACTATTTTTTTCATTTAAGAAAAAAATAGTTCAAGATCATTTTTTAGGCATAACAACTGTGTTGATTACATGAATTACACCATTACTAGCCATAACATCTGTTGCGGTAATTTCACTATAGTTCCCATTTGAGTCTTTCAACCATATTTTTCCATCTTTTTGCATAACAGTAATTGCTTCACCATTTAATGCTGTTAATTCTACCGAGCCATTACCTTTATCCAGAGCAGCAACAACATCAGATGCAGCTAATTTCCCAGAGATAACATGATACGTCAAAATATTTGATAATACTTTTTGATTTTTCTCCTCTAATAATGAACTTAACGTTTTTGCATCAATTTTAGCAAAAGCGTCATTCGTTGGAGCAAAAACAGTAAAAGGACCGGCTCCTTGTAAAGCGCTAACTAAGTCAGCAGCTTTTAAAGCACTAACTAAAGTTGAAAAATCTTTGTTACTGACGGCAACATCTACTATTGTGTTAGATTCGGTCTTATTTGAGGGATGGTCGCCTTGAGCAGTTACATCCTCCAAAAATACTACAGACAAAATAATTGTAAAAATAATCGTTAATTTTTTCATATTTTTTTTTTAGTTTATGAATTCAATTTGTAATTCTTTTTTATAAGATCTTGCTCTTACAAAGAGTTCACTTTTGTCAGTCGTTAGATAAATTTCTGACTGATTTAAGTTCAATTTTTGAATTGTTTTGTTAGCTTTTAAAGTTCTATTTTTGGTTATGTTTCGTCGTTTAAATTTTCGTGCTGCTCTCCCATGATAAACTTCTCCTGGCATTACATTTTTTATGACCTCGTGATATCGTTCATGGTTGTAATAATGGACAAATCCTTTAATTTTTTCTTCTTAATTGTTTAGGAAGAAATTAGTTATCAAGCTTAACGACATTTTTTATAAATCTGTGATATCGCTCTATTTTACCCTGCGTTTATGGATGCAAAGGTCTTCTCCTGACGTTAAATGAATACAGAAAGTAAAAATTAATGACAAATCAAAAAAATATTTTATCTTTAAATATCATCAAAAAATAAAACAGCCCTGACGTGGCTTAATCTAGTCTTTTTTTGTTAATTACCAAAACGTGGGAGCCAAATTAGTAGCCAAATTCAATAAATATGTTGAAACACAAATTGTCCATTATTTAACATCATTGTATCTGTAGCCACGCTTTATATCTGTAACTCTATTCTTTGTCACACCAAGCTGTTTTGCTATTTCAGTTTGCTTTAATTCACCTTGAGCGAGGAGCCTTCGTATCTCCAGTACTTTCTTTTTAGATAACGCTGAATTGTAGGCTTTCAGACCCTTGCCCTTCACGTTCTTTTTTTGATGTGGATATTTGGACCAAAATAGATTGTCAATTTTATGGTTCAACGTGTTGCCATCAATGAAGTCGTAAAATTCATAATTATTGGGATTCTCAACGTACAGTGTTGCCATGACAAATGCCACATCGATGGCTTTACGCCATAATGGGTAGGCGAATCTATTTCCACGCCTAATCATTTTTAGTGGTCGCTTGCTTTTTGCATTAAAACACTGTCCCTCTCTATTCCAGAAATAGCCTACATACTCGTCATATTCCTTAATCATTGCTTTTTTATTTGTTCAATTCGCTCCATTTTATTGCAAAATAAATCAAAAAATAAAACAGCCCTGACGTGGCTTAATCTAATCTTTTTTTGTTAATTACCAAAATGTGGGAGCCAAATTAGTAGCCAAATTCAATGAATATGTTGAAACACAAATTATCCATTATTTAACATCATTGTATCTGTGGCCACGCTTTATGTCTGTAACTCTATTATTTCACCCCCCTCATTATAACTTCACAAGAAAGGATTAAGATCCCTTAGGGGAAACATTGATAACTATCAAAAACCACCCTTAGTGATTTATTCTCATCCGAAGGTATTGCTTTGGTCCAATTTAATTTTGTAGAATGGATTTTAGCTACGAAAAAGTCAAAAAATTATACAAGAAGAAAAAGTACAAATTCTCTGCAGGTGCCTATCAGTAGATTCAATTGGGCATGTGTTTACCGATATGAATTGGAAAGGGAGCTGCTCTATTGATGATACTGAGTGTGAAGCCTGTGAGAGTTAGTGGTAACTGTTTCCATTTGAAAAAGCCCACTATCTTCTTACATATCCACCTATTGAGGATCTATATTCTATTTGAAAACCATTGTCAGTAGCAAACGTCTTAAAATCATCAGAGGCATTCCCGATAGTAATAAAGGATTCTATTTCAAATTGCTCAAAAAATTTTTCGAAATTAGGTCCATTTACAAAATCTTTACCGTGCTGGATCCCATCTTCACTATTGTTGTAGCGTTCAATCAATGTGACCTTTTTTCCATCTTCTGAAATAAAATAGCCATAAACTGTGGAAGGCTCTCTTTCGACAATGAAATCTGCTAAATATTGAGTAAATTTTTCTACCTCTTTTTTAGAATCGACCTTTGTCTTTAGTTCTACAATAAAGGTGATTTCTTTAGATTCTGAATTATTAACTAAATACTCTCTTAGCAATTGTCCAATTTAGTTTGAAGACGTACATCCGAACTCGGCACACTGCCAACTTCCATTTTAGGTAAAACTGATGTGCCATTTTATGGCAATAGTCAGATGCTGTTACAAAAAGCGGTTTTGGGTGAGTAAAAATTAAATTTATGGTAAAAAGAAATCATTTAAGATTATTAGTGGATAAGCAACTTAAAGAATTAGGCTCAGTTAAATTTAATTATGGATTTCCTGCTTCCAAAGATGATGAAGAGGAATAAATAACCCCTAATTATACTTATATGGCTGAAAGCATTTGCCAATCAACTGTAAGATATAATTCAGACTTAGCTTATAAGTACGAGAATAGGAATAGTGACATAGAAATTCTTGCAGATATTGATTACATCGAACTCCAATTTGTCGACCCATTTATAATAAAAGATGGAAGGAGAAATGGATATCGTTCAGTGCGGGTGGACTAACTATCGGATGTCTGAAAAGAAATTGATTCAACTATTGGAGAAAAGAATCAAGGGAGAGATAATAATTACCTGAAAACTATCAATCCTTAGATTTTTAATTCTTTATCTCATTTAAAATTCTTTGATCCCTTTCCACCCGAAGATTATCTATTTATTAGTGACTTTACTTGATTTTCTGTGAGTATCACAACCCTTTTCTTTGATTTCATATCACTTCTTTAACTATAAAT
>JABMNK010000104.1 GCA_013204595.1 Flammeovirgaceae bacterium | reverse complement strand
TTATAAGATTGAATCATGTGAATGGCAACGTTTTAGCAGGAATTTAAGAACTATTGGGTTAAAAAGTGCATATCTGGTTTATTTAAGCCTTATGGTGCCCCTTTTTGACGTTTTTGTCCGCTTTAACCTACCTGTGATAATAAAAAGCCTTGCCCCAAAATGGCAAGGCTTTTTATTAAATGACTTCTTGGATTCATTCGACGTTTTTACCGTATACTGGATAGTCCTGCTTAAATAATCAGAAATGCACCTCTGGTGTTAAGAAATTTAAAAAGGAATTCTCCCCCCGAAGTTGGAATTGGTTGGCTTAAAACTATTGTTGGGCTTTGTTGAGCCGCTCCAAATAAAAGCTATATTTAATTTCGGCCATGCGCCAATCCTCCGGCGTATCGATGTCCTGAACATCGGAGGCGGGCAGCTCAAAAGGAACGGTATGATCTGTGAAGATTTTTTTCTCTCTCAAGAAATCGGCTGTCTTGACAAAATAAAATTGCCCCGCATCATGGTAGGCTGCCGGGAGGTCTTGGGACCTCGTGTTGAGGTGCTCGGGCCAATTTAAAACCAACCGCTCCCCTTCTTGCTTGAACGACCGTTGAATCGGAAAGTCGTACCGCACCACCGGCACCAGGGAGGTTGCCCCCGATTGAACCAACCGGGCAAAGGCCTCGTTCAATTTGTCGGCGGTGACAAAAGGCGCCGTTGGGTAGAGGCCACACACATAGTCAAATGCTAGACCCCGCGTACGATAGGCCGCCAAAACCTCTAATAACACCTCCGAGGTAGTGGCATGATCATCGCTGGTCGCGGGGCTCCTCAGAAAAGGAACCTTGGCGCCTGCCTTTTGGGCAAGTTGTGCTATCTGGGGATCATCGGTAGACACCATTACCTCATCAAAGCAACCCGACTGCAAGGCCGCTTCAATGGCGTACAGTAGGATGGGACGACCCAAAAAATCCTTACTGTTTTTTCTTGGAATTCGCTTGCTGCCGCCCCGGGCGGTAATGATGGCGATGGCTTTCTTTTTATCCATGATCCACTGTTTATTGCACCATTTCCATGTGGAAACGGTCTCCTTTTTTTAAGGCAATTTTTGCTTTTTTCCCCAAAATTTCGGGCAAAAACTTGGGGTGTAACCCAAATCCCGGTCGAATGGACCGTACATTTTGGTGGGTAAAAACGGCTCCTACCGCTACATCGGCCACCACATACAAAGACCTTGAAAAATCCTTGCCCTTGGCCTGTTTGTCGGTGAGCGTATAGTCTACCGTACCCATCGATTTCTCGGCTGCCCGAATGGCGCGCACCATTTCGGTAAACTCCTGCTCATCCATGGAAAAGGAAGCATCCGGTCCCCCGATGGCGCGGTCTAAAATAAAATGCTTCTCTATAATTTTTGCCCCCATACACACCGCCACAATTGGCGCAGTAGCCCCCATTGTATGATCCGACAAACCGCTGATGACTTGGTAGCGCGTCGCCAAATCCCGAACCATGACCAAATTGGCCTCCTCAATGGACGCAGGATAACTCGAGGTGCACTTCAACAAGGCGATGTCATGATTTCCCATTCGTCGACAGGCATCAAGGGCCCACTCAATGTCTTGGGCAGTAGCAATGCCCGTCGAAAGAATCATTGGCTTGCCTTTGGCAGCCACGTATTCAATCAAGGGGATGTCTGTGATTTCAAAGGAAGCAATTTTATAGGCAGGCACGTCCAGGGTCTCTAAAAAATCTACCGCTGTACGATCAAAAGGCGATGAAAAACAGAGCAAGCCCTCCTCTCGGGCCACTTTAAACAATTTGGCATGCCATTCCCAAGGCGTAAACGCTTCCTGGTACAATTGATAGAAGTTTTTTCCTTCCCAAATAGTCCCCTTAATGATAAAATCCGATCGGTCACTGTCAATGGTCAGCGTGTCTGCCGTATACGTCTGCAGCTTAATGCAATCAGCCCCTGCCCGCTTGGCCGCTCGAATAGTCGCAATGGCCGTATCGATACTTCCATTGTGGTTGGCAGAAAGTTCGGCAATGATCAATGCCTCCGTTTGCGCGGAGATGATGCGATCCGCAATCTTAATCTCTGACATAATGGTAGCTGTTGGCATTTTTATACAAAATCTCCGCTTCTAAACTAAAATTGGCCTTTTCAAAGAGCACTTGAGAACTTTTGTTCTGGGTCTTAAGATACGCATTGATGCGGACTTTGGGATGTGCTTGGCGAAAATCAACCACGGCCTGTTCCAGCATCTGCACGCCATGTCCCTGGCCCCTGAAGCTGGCATCGATAGATATCCCAATCACCGCCTCATGATCTGGTTCGATTTCAATTCTTACCTGCCCGATGCACTCCCCTTGTTCTTTTTGAAAAACATATAAATGGCAATCAGGATCTTGAAGTTTTCTTTCAAACCAAGCCGTATGATCGGACAATCGGATGGCATTCGGGTTATAGCTCCATTCCCTTACCAGTGGATCATTGGCCCAGTACAAATACTTTTCAAGGTCCTCTTTTTGCGCCTGTCTAATGTTCAACATGCTGATTTATTTTGGCGTGTATGACAACATCTAAAAATTTATTTTCAAAGCAACAATGATCCTTCAATACCGCCTCTCGGACCCATCCATTTTCTTCCAATACCGCATAGAGCTGTGGCCTCAAATTAAACGCATAAGTAAACATTTTATGTAACTTCAATGCCGAGAAACCCACCTGCTCGATCAAAGAGAGATACGTCGTCCAGTGAGCGGAAAAATACTCCTTTTCGAGCCCAGTCGCCATGATGAAGGACAACTCTGCGTGTTGATCGCGCCAATTGATGTGCACCAATCCACCGTATCCGATGCAGACTTGATTCGGGTCCAGATAGGAAAACAGCAGTTGGTTGGGGTGTGCTTGCTCAAATAATTGGGCCACTACGGTATCAAAATAAAGGTCTTGATCGGCTTGGCTCAGCGGAGCTGCCTGACGCAGGTGATACAATTGTTCGTTGCGCCATTGCATGATCAGATACTTGTCCTCCGCTCGAATAGGCACGAGGCGATAGCCCTTCCGTTCAAAACGAGAATCCTCTAAGCATTTATAGGTTCGCTGCGCTGACATCTGGTCCTTTTCTAATGAGGAGCGTGCCCTGCCAATGATTTCGCTTGGTGCCGCTTCTCATCTATTTGGTCAAAACTGCTGTCATAATCTGCTCGGACGGTACCGATCCATCGGTCCCAAAATAAAAAATACAAGCCAAAGTTGCCTTCAAAATGGCGATGATGCAGGTTGTGGTTGACCGAGGTATTGATCCATTTGCCGATCCTGTGCTTATGGAATCCTTTGGGATACAACTCGAAACCCAAATGGCCATAGACATTGTAAAAAATCATGAACAACAAAAAGGTCAAAAGCGCCGTCTTGTGAAAGGGAATCAAAAAAACAATCAGAAAAATGATCGATGCCTCCACGATCGCTTCTAGGGGATGAAAGGCATACGCCGCCCAGGGCGAGGGATTGGTGGATTTATGGTGAACCAAATGAAAGTATTTAAAGAGTTTGGGGTGGTGCATCAAGCGGTGGGTCCAGTAAAAATAGGTGTCATGCAAAAAAATCATCAAAACGATGCTCAGCCCCCAATACGCCCAGCCATATTGGGAGACCTCCAAATACGCCCGCGTGTAGGGTTTTACATAACCAGAGACGACAAAAAACCCAACCATTGAGAAAATCAACATGGTGAAAACGGAGTAGCCAATCTCGCGGTAATAATCTTGGTTCTTAGGAAAAGGGGATTGAATCTTTTTGAAGCCCCAAGCCTTTTTTTTCCAAACATAAAAAATCAAAAAAGCAGGAGCCGCCGCCAACAAATAACGGGTGAAATTCAGGATCAACATGGCTTTGATGATTTGATCAACGGAATAGTTCATGTCTTTTTACATTTTAAGAAAGACAAATATAAAAAAGAAAACTCGGTCTGTTACCTTTCGATTTCCTTTGAAAATTACTTAGGGTCCGGCTAGGCAAGATTATCATCGGTTTATGGGTAACGAGCATGCGCAATCCGCACATGATTTTTGGTGTCGCCCTGTACCCTAGCGGTTATCTTCAGCATAAAAAACACATTGTAATTGGTGTGGTCGTGATTTCCTGGGCCTTTTGAAAAATCGCCGCCGCTTAAAACAACAAAACCCGCTCAGCTTGAGAAGGTTTTGTTGTGATGTACCCGGGATGGGACTTGAACCCATACAACCTAACGGTCACAGGATTTTAAGTCCTGCGTGTCTACCA
>JABMNK010000103.1 GCA_013204595.1 Flammeovirgaceae bacterium | reverse complement strand
TTTTAAGATTTGATAAAGTCTTGAAAGACATCTTTCAAGATAATAAACTGTTACTTAACTTTATCTCTTAAGTAGTAAACATTAGGCTGACGTTTTACACCTCGAAGAAGGGTTGATTTTGAAAACAGTTTTGGAGGTTACAAAAGTATCCAGAACTGAACATCACAGACAATTATCGAGTGACAATGAATATAAGGCTCGGATAAAAGAAATCCGAAAGAATCGAGGAAGAATTCCTGAAGAAAAAATTGAAAGGTTTCTAACTACATATACAACCACCCAAAATATTGAAAAGACTTTAGGAAAACTTCAAATTTCACTTACCCAGTACAAAAATGAAAGGAAAGAGAACTTTACCTTCTTGAGAGGATTAAAAAAAGTTAGAAACCTGAGAGATAAAGAGAAGAAAAGATATTTTTTCGAAAAACTGGAAGAATTTGGTGGTGATTTCATATCAACTTATCGAAAAACAAGGTTCATCCCACAAATGGTCCAGTCTTGGATAAAAAAGGATAAAGATTTCGAAAATAAAAAGAACGAAATATTGAAGAAATTCAATAAGACTAAAAAAAGTAAATTACACCCATACAAAAATGAAATTCGAGCTTATAAAACACCAAAAGACCCTAATGCTGTTGAAATTTTAGATAAAGCAAGTCCAGATTACCATGGTGCTTTTGTGATTCTTGGTAAGGTAGTAGCCGATACATGTAAATCCTGTAAAAAAATATATCTGATTGAAAACTTTTACCAAGAAATGAACTCCCCAACAAAATACACCAGAAGATGTATTCATTGTATTTCAATGAAAATTGTTGGAAGGTTACGAAATCGAATTGGACATCTAGATTACGAAACAGGTTTTGAGAATTTCAAACTAAATGTTAATGGAAACATTATTGGGTATCGATGTGATGAATGTCAAGGTTACAAGAAAAAGACTCAATTCGTTAATGGTGACCCCTCAGAAAGGATTTGTATCACTTGTTCCATTAAAAAACTTTAAATAACTTGATTTCAAACTCCTCCAACGAAAAAACCACCCCTAAAAATCAGAGGTGGTTTCACTTTTACCCTATGGGTGTATGGAGGTAAAAGTTGGTTATCAAATCACTCAACAATGTCAGAGTTTATTAAAGACATTTTATATAACTCCCTTATCCACTTAAAATAACCGACCAATGAAAAGAATATTTTTATCCATCGTATTGACTCTCATTTTACAAACTAGTTTTTCTCAAATTTGGACTATTGAAAATGAAAATATCGAATTTGACTCTAAAAATAATACGATAAAGGGTAAGATTACAATTACATAAAGACATATCTATATACGAATGACTAGAGTTAAAGGTGAAATGAAAGTTTCACCTTATTTCTTTACATTTCCTTCTAACCAACCCATCAAAAACTTTTTATCTGTATCGTTTATTTTTTTATATAACTCAACTAATCTCTTTTCTTCATCCTTTTCATCACTCGTTTCCAACTGATACAATTTACTTACCTTTTCTCTTTGACCTTCTAAAACTGAAACATAACCTAAAAACGAAGATGTAGTTGTATGACCACTTAAACTCATAATGGTTTTATAATCCATCGTTCCTAATTCAATAGTATTTGTAATAAAAGAATGTCTACCACTATGAGAACTTATTAACTGGTGTAATTCTTGTGGTTTTTCATCTATCATTATGGAACCCCTCATTCTTGGTTTAGTAATAGTTCTGTTAAAATTAAGTTCCTCTAAAACTAATTTTAAGTGTTTATTAAACTTTTGTATTGATAGTGGAGGAAAAAGTAGTTGTTCTAATTTCTTCCCTCTACTGAACTTTCTAAATATAAACCCACTTATATCATTTATTGGAACACTATTTCTTCTGTTGGTTTTTTGTTGAATCCATTCCATGTATTTTTTTTCCCTATCAAATGAAAAATCACTAACTCTAAAATGTGCTACATCACCAAATCTACAACCAACAGAACAACACCACAGATGTATAAACCTAACTAACTCCCAATTCGTTATAGTAAGAACCCCTCCAAAGTTTTTAGAGTTCTTCCCAAGTAGTTCTTGGTTGATGAGTATTAAGTGTCTATTGTATTTTTTATTCCTCTTTATTTTTTTCCAATTCTCCTCTGTATAATCAAACTTCTCACTGTTAAAAAGTTTTAGCACCTCATCACTTCTTAAAAATGGTTTCTCTAATAGTTTGGGGGTTCCATTCAACTTAAATCTTGGTTTCTTTGTTATATATCCCATTTCGTGGGAATAGTGTAAAAACGAACCAAGAGATGCAAGTAATTTATTGATATACCCATTTGTAAGTTTTTTATTATCCCATAAAAAGTTTTGAAATTGAGATTGAAACAATTGGGTAGATGTTGTTGTATATTCAAATGATATAGGTATTTCTCTATCTACCTCAAAATCTTTTAATCTGTTTCCTAATGTGATAAGAGTTTTAGTGTAACCACGAGATAAACCCCTTTTTGTTTCGTTCCATTCTTTATATGCTAACCAAAAAGATTTGATTTTTGGTGTATCAAATTTTTTCTGTTTGATTTTCTCATTATACCTATATTTTACCAAACTTGGTAATGGTATTTTTCCTTCCCTTTTTAATTCAGTTAAAATCAATCTCAATTCGGTTGTGATTGAATTGATTACTTCATTTATGTCATGGAAATCTTGTGTCCGTGAGGAAATAGAACCATTGTTAAAATATTTTGGTTCAACCTCTTTCCCAACACTAATTGTAGATTGATAATCCTTTCCCTCAAACTTATCTCTTAACCGAATAAAGATTGGAGATTTATTGGAGGACCTAATAAGTTTTATGATTGGATTGATTTTCATATCACTCACTAAATTAAATCAAAAAAAATAATTATGGTGAGTAATGTGGTGAGTAAATAATACAAAAAACTCTAACTAATTGAAAATCAATAAGTTAGAGTTCTATTTAGTCGGGATGACTGGATTCGAACCAGCGGCCCCCACTACCCTAAAGTGGTGCGCTAACCGGACTGCGCCACATCCCGAAAAGATAATTTCTTATCTAGTGCCACAAACTTATTTCAATAAAAGGAGTATAAAAAACGCGCCCCATTAAAAGCCCGCACAAATTTATTACTTAGCTGACTTGGACCCCACGAAAATACCTGGTTTCAAGACAATATCTGCACTTCCTTCAATTTGAAAAATAACCTGCATTTCCTCGTTATTCATGCCTTTTGAATAGGACTTAAACTTATTCAGATGAAGATCCAGAGACATTTTTTGTGAAAGAGTGGATTTTTTTAGTGCCTCCAATATTTTATCATCCAATTGGTTTAAAAAAGGCGCCAAATCAACACTTGTTTTATTGGTGACATATTTCTCTATGGCGTCATGCATGGCCCAATCAGTAATTTTAGCCCACCCCGTCACTTCAGAAAGCTCATAATCAAAAGCTGAAAACCGTAAGAGCAACTCGTCATCAATGTGCGGAATCACAAATAATTGAATCGTACCAGCGAGATCCCCCTCAATTGTCAGTCGCCAATTCAAAAACCCATCCATTGGACGGATTTCTATACTTTTGACACTCCCTTCAATTCCCTCAAAATTAAACTTCTGTCCGACTATCAGCGCCTCGAGTGTTCGCTCAATATCCACGAATGACATTCTCAACTCAGTAAACAAACTCAAATGACTCTCAGTCGACATCGGATCCCTTCTCGCCCCAAGCGACACCCCAATGGTCGGCCCTTCCATAGTTGGGGAAATACTGAATTGAGACAGATGCTCCAAATGAAAAATAAGGGTATCTGACGATTCCAATGAACTGAAAATACCTCGAAAATCAGTGGGCGTGTTTTTCAGAAAAAGGGCTAGCGGCTTTTTGGCAATTTGCACTGGGTTTTGTGAGATCCCGTAGACTTGAGCGATCGATTGGTTCATGTTAATTTTAGTATCCAATACATGATCTACAGATGTCTCTACTAATTTGATGTTCTTGGAGATTTGATCCTCAACTAGCGCGCCTAAATTCAATTCTATCCCGAATAGCCTGACTGTAGGCTTTTGTTCCCATTGTAATTCTTCCCATTTTGAATGGCAAACCAAATCCCATTTTTCATTGATTTCAAGATCCAAAGACATCCGTGCGCGTGCCTTAAATATGAATGGATTTTTTATATTATTGAGGGCGATGCCTAGTACCTTCTTTTTTATTACTGAAGCAACATCCAAAGGTACCTCCACGTATAATTTTCCTCCAACTAAATTTAATTCAATCGCTCCTGTTCTTTGAATCGTCAGAAACAGGCTATCTAAATTTTTATCAAGGGCAAATCCCCCATCATACAATTGCATCCCCAACACATTATTAATCCCATCCTCAAGTCCCTTTATCGGTATTTTAACCTTGAGATGAATAAAAGAAATAGGCACAGGAGAAATTCCACTCAATTTCTCTTCATCACTTTTGCAATTAGATAGCAACAGCAATGAAATAGGTAGCCACCTTAAATATGATTTCATCCTTTTTAAAAATTTGGTCCTTATAAAATATACGATTTCATATTGTTCTTAGAATTATTCTCAATCAGCTCACTGCATAATTATATAATTTTAGACTAATAATGATATTTGACAGCCTTCTATAAATCTCATTTTTTAATTTCATGTTAATATTGTAAATGCTCCTTAAAGAATACCTCAAAATTTTTCTCCTACTTGCCTGCGTTCAATGCATCAGCATCGCCTGCGAAACTACTGACACCTCACAACAAACCAAAGCTGCCGCTAATAGTGCACAAAAAATAATCAATCGATCCATACTCGCACATGGAACTGCTCTTTTCGAAAAAGCCAAAATCACCTTTGAATTTAGAGATAAAACCTACACGCTTGACCGAGAAAAAGCTGCATTTACCTACGCGAGAAGCTTTGAAGATAGTTTGGGTTGGACAGAGGACGTCCTAACAAACAGCGCCATATTTACCCGAAGTATTAAAGGAATCCCCACTGAAGTGGCGCTCGAAACTGCTGCCAAATACAGCAGATCCATTAACTCAGTGCTCTATTTTTTTCAAGTTCCCTATGTCTTAAATGATCCTGCAGCTCAAAAAATTGACGAGGGTATTATCACATTGAACGGACAAAATTATCATCAAATTCAAATCACTTTTAGCCCAAAAGATGGTGGCAAAGATTTCAAAGATGAATTTTTATATTGGATCCATACCCAAACTTTTGAAATCGACTATTTCGCCTATAATTATGACACAGATGGTGGGGGTGTGAGATTTCGGGAGGCCATCAACAAAAGAAATCTTCAAGGCCTCTTACTCCAAGATTATATCAACTATGAACCCATTTCGAAGGATACACCACTTAAGGAGCTACCCCAGCTGTATGACCAAGGATCCCTGCGAGAACTTTCAAGAATACTCAATAGCAATATTGAAATAATTCCTAAATACTAATCATAATACAACATAATACCGACATCCCCGTCAACAGTATTCAGGAGCATCTCATTGCCAGTAATTGTATAAATAAGGGTGTCGGATACTTCAATAAAATTAAAAATCAAGTTCTGAACAAACCCAACATAAGGACCCGTTGAGGACTCCGATTCGATCAGGCTAGCATTGGCTACAATCAATGAACTGTCCGCATAAGTTGTCATATCAAAAGATGCACCGCTTACACCCAAACCTGCAACTCCAACTTGAGTGCTGTCGTTAAACTCAAGGAAGATGTCTTTATAAGCGCAAGAGGGGTAATAACGCTCTTGACCTTCAAAAAAATAGGCGATGTACCATTTATTATTAACGCTGATTGTATCAGTAGTCTTTTGATAAGTAGGGACACAAAAAGGATCTTCAGTATTCTGAATCTCGACGCAGACAGTTCCCTCGCAGTCCGAGATAATCGCTCCATCAATTTTAAAAATTCCATTGAACCCAATCCCCGTCGGCGCTATTGATCCTTGACATAATACATAGGGAAATGACAAAGAATCCTTGGATTCACTAATATAGGTTACGCCATCCACTTCTAGGAAGTAAGCTTCAATTCCTTCAAAATTAATTTGCGATTGACAAGAATCTTCAGGTTGATCAAACCCACAACCTGAGAGGTTGATAAACAGCATGAATAAAACTAATACGATATAAAAATGCCTCATTTTATCCTTTTTTTACTGCTCGAAAAAATACTGCCACCCCTACCAAGAACATCGGAATACTCAGAATTTGACCCATATTTATAGGTAAACTAGCTTCAAAAGCTTCTTGATTCATTTTAAAAAATTCATTAAAAAAGCGATCGCTCCAAAGCAGCATCATGAAGATGCCAAAGATCACCCCACTATTTAGTTGATGCCTTTTGTATTTCCATAACCAAAGCAATAAAACTGTAATGATGATACAAGCAATGGCCTCATAAAGCTGTGGGGTGTGTCTCAAAATACCTGTCCCATTAATTTCAATCACGTCATGGCCCTTAACCTGTAAAATGCTATAATCCAATGTCCCATTTTCGCTTTTAAAATCAACATGATCTACCACCTCCTGATATCCCATCAAATTTCGGGTTAACTGTCCTTCTATCCCTGCGTCCATTCTGACACCCGATTGCATGGTCACCACCGCCTTAATCGGAACACGTCCTGGCACCGAGCCAACATCCGCTCTTTTTTCAAAACGAACTTCCTCAACCATTTTTTCGTCAAAATCAAGTATCTCCTTACTTGCACGAGCATAAACAACTCCAAAATTTGATCGGGTTTCCACACCTTCCATTTCGGAATTCATAAAGTTTCCAGTGCGAATCAATGCTCCCGTCAGGGCTACAACAATGGCGATCCTATCCAATATCCACAGATAACTCTGACCCTCTTTTTTTTTCTTTTTAGCAGATAGTTTAAGGGGAATAATAAAAAACCATTTACTCTTAACCTCATAATTCGCATAGATCCAAAGAGCTACAAAAATACCTATTGCTCCTCCATGACTTGCCAATCCACCTTCCCAAACCTTAAGTATCTCAATTGGATTGGATAAATAATAAATCGGATTATAAAAAAGACAATGACCCAATCTGGCTCCTATAATCGTCGCAACAACCATATAAGTGGTGAGGGTATCTACGTCACGCTCATCTTGTCCATCTGCCTTAAAAATTCGGTAAGAGATTTGTTGACCTAAGAGAAACCCTAAGGCAAACAATAAGCCATACCAGACAATCGGACGATCTGGCAAGCCAATCGCGGATAATGGAATCGTAACGATAGCGGGATCAGGGCTCCAAATTATATAATCAAAAAGTATCATCATTAGGTTTTCCTCCAAAAATAAGGTGTAAATAAAATTAATACTGTGAAAAGTTCAAGGCGACCAACTAACATCAAAAAGGAAAGAAGCCATTTACCCGCCATTGGCATTTGAGAAAAATTTTCTACCGGGCCAACAGCTCCTAAGCCTGGTCCAATATTACCCAAGCAGGTTGCGGATGCACCTATCGCCGTTAAAAAATCAACCCCCAAAAAGGTCATGCCCAAGGCACCTATCACGAAAATCGTCAGGTAGACCATCACGAAAGCCAAAATTTGAAAAGTAATTTGTTCACTTATTGACTTCCCATTTAACCGCACAGATAATACAGCCGAAGGGTGAAGTTGCCTTTTCATCTCCAAAATAGTATTTTTTACCAAAATCAAATGCCGCACAATTTTGATTCCCCCAGCAGTAGATCCCGCCGATGCTCCAAAGAACATCAGAAAGAAAAATATCATCGTAAGAAAGGGGGTCCACGTCGTATAATCTTTGGTAACAAATCCGGTAGTAGTGATGACCGAAACAACTTGAAACAAAGATTCTCTTATCGCTATTGAAAAAGATTCATCCCCATTACTGACAATAATGAGTGCAGAAAAAAGTGTCACCACAGCGCATAGCCAGACATAGAACCTAAACTCTTGATTATCAAAGGCCTTTTTAATCCTCCCATGAAGTCCAAAATAGAGTACCGTAAAACTGGTGCCTGCCAGGAACATAAAAAAAATGATCACATAATCAATATATGCAGAATCATAATAAGCAATACTTGTATTTTTTGTCGAAAATCCTCCCGTTGCCATCGTGGTTAAACTGTGATTAAGCGCATCATAAAAAGACATATCGCCTACCATCAAAAATACTATTTCGAGTGCTGTTAAGCCCATATAAATCATCCATAGTCTCTTGGCTGTTTCTTTGATACGTGGCTGAAATTTGTCGGGAGAAATGCCTGGGGCTTCTGCTACGAAAAGCTGCATCCCTCCAATCCCAAGAATCGGCAAGATGGCTACCGTCAAAACAATGATTCCCATTCCTCCAATCCATTGAGTAAGACTTCTCCACAACAAGATCCCTTTGCCGACGGATTCAATATCAACAAAAATAGTTGCTCCTGTCGTAGAATAACCCGAAACAGTTTCAAAAAAAGCATCCGTTATGTTCGTAATCTCTCCACTAAGCAAGTAAGGTAAGGTACCGATCAAAGACATTACAAACCATCCTCCTGTCACCACTAGATAGCCCTCTCGCTTGCGCAATTCTTTATTATCAGAATTGCGTGTTAAGAGCCACAAAAGTCCCCCCAAAAATATGGCTATTGATGCCGCCCCAGCAATAGCCATGAAATCTTGCCCCCCATAATACCAACTTAAAGGCAGGCAAGTCACCATGAATAATCCATTGAGCATCAATAAAATACTCATTATTTTGATGATTAATCTATAATTAAACATGCTTTATTATTTGAAATAATGCTCTACGGCATGAATGCACTCAGGTTTGGAAAGTACGACGACTCGATCCCCAGGTTCAAAAATGAAATTTCCTCGAACAGTAAATCCGCTGTTTTTTCGAATGACTCCTCCAATTACCGCAGTACTGGGGAAATCTAGATTCCTTAATTCATCTTTCAATATTTTGGCACCCACTTTTACTTCAAACTCCAAGATTTCAGCATCTACCCCATGCACACTGGTCAAATTGACCACCTCTCCCTTCCTAATATGACGGAAAATAAAATTGGCCGCAATTAATTTTTTATTGATCAACGTATCAACGCCTATACTTTGAGACAGATGGATGTAGTCGATATTTTCTACCAATGCAATGGTTTTTTTAACCCCCGCATATTTGGCCACCAATGAAGAAATAATATTGGTTTCTGAATTGGCTGTGACGGCGATAAAGGCATCCATATAATCAATCCCTTCTTCCTTAAGTAAATTAAGATCCCGTCCATCTCCGTTAATCACCATGGTATCTCGAAGTTCATCAGCCAATCTCAAACACTTCTCTCTATTTTTCTCTATTAATTTGATTTTGTATTTTTTACTTAACTCACGAGCGGTATTAACTCCAATCTTACTCCCCCCGAGAATCATTAAATTTTTTACTTCTTTTCTCTTTATTCCAGAAAGATCCAAAATTTGATCAATTCCCGTAGGTTCGGCAATAAAATAGGCATGGTCATTTTTCAAAAACTTATTTTCTCCATGTGGAATAATGGTTTGGTTATCCCTAAGCAATGCCACTGTTGTAAAGTCATGATTAGGGGCCATATAAGCCGTCTCAGTCATGGTTTTATTGAGAAATTCAGAGTCGTCATCGATCTTAATTCCAACCAACGACAAGATCCCTTTATCAAATTCAAAAGTATCGGTCAAAGCCGTTTCTTTCAATAAACGCTTAATCTCCTTGGCCGCCAACGATTCGGGTGAAATCAGTTCGTCAATACCCACCTCTTTGAGGTTGAGCTTTTCCTTCTGATTTAAAAATTCTGGATTTGAAATTCTGGCAATGGTCCGTTTAGCGCCTAATCGCTTGCCTATAATGGCCGTAGCGATGTTGGTCTCCTGATTCGAAGTAACCGCTATTAGAAGATCTGTTTTAGCGATATTGGCCTCTTCCATGACATTAATCGACGTGGAACTACCTACTAACGTTACCACATCTAATTGGTTTCTCGCATGTTCCAAGACCTCCTCATCTTGATCAATGATCGTGATGTCTTGTTCTTCTATTGCTAGCAATTTTGCCAAATGGAGACCGAGTTCCCCTGCACCTGCAATAACTATCCTCATTTATCAAGTAACCTTAATGGCGTGCACAAATATATATAGTTATCGACTTTTAACCCTAAAATCGCTTGATTTGAAGAAAATATTGCCTTATAAAGATGTTTTTTACAGATAAAGAAAGCTAAAGCTCTAAAGATTTAAAATATTTGGTGGCCGCTTGCATGACCTTTGGTGCTAATAAAACGGCAGATATCATGGTGGGAAAAGCCATTAAGCCGTAAGCCATATCTACCAAACTGACCACCGACTGCAGCGTCGCGACTGATCCAATGATGATGATACCAACATACCAATAATTAAAATACCACCCATATTTTGCACCTATCAAAAAAGATAAACACTTGCGCCCATAATAAGATAAGCCCACGACAGTAGTAAAGGCAAATACCAAAACACATATGGCCAGAATATATGGTCCAATGCCTGGTAAACTCATCTGAAAAGCCTCCAACGTCAAAGAAATCCCACTCGCAGTACTTGATTCCCATACCCCCGTCACCAGTATACAAAGACCCGTCAAGGTACACACCAAAAGCGTATCAATAGCCGGGCCAAGCATGGCCACCAGTCCCTCACGAATAGGTTCTTCTGTTTTGGTCGCGCCATGCATCATAGGTGCTGTTCCTATGCCTGCTTCATTAGAAAATGCGGCCCGACGTGCTCCTGCCAAGATAATGGCACCAACAGCTCCTCCCAAAACAGCATTCGCAGAAAACGCATCTGTCACTATTAAAACAAATGAGGGGATGATATTTGAAGCATTCATGACCAAGATAGCCCCAACACTTAATACATAAAGAATCACCATTGAAGGCACTAATCGGCCTGCCCAAAGGCCTATTCTGGTAATCCCTCCAAAGATCACAGCGGCCGTAAGCATCATAAGCAAAATACCCATCATCAAATTCAATGAAAGTGATTCTTCAATGCCCGCAGGCAACAAAACAATCTGGTTGACCGCCGCAATAATTTGATTAGCTTGAAAAACTGGTGTTGCACCAAAAAAACCAGCCATACAAAAGAAAATAGCTAATGGTTTCCATTTTTCACCTAATCCCTCTGTGATTACATACATCGGACCCCCTTGCAAATCTCCATTCGAGTCTTTGCCTCTATACATTACGGCCAATGAACAGGTAAAAAATTTCGTTGCCATTCCCAGAAAGGCACTCACCCACATCCAAAACAAAGCACCGGGACCTCCCGTAGCGATGGCTACCGCCACACCACTTATATTACCCATACCGATGGTTGCAGCTAGGTGTCCCGACAGTGCTTGAAAATGACTGATTTCTCCTTGATCTTTATCATTATTGTATTTACCGGAGAGCACTTGCAATCCATGCCCAAAATATTTGAAGGGCAAAAATCTTGAATAAAGCATGAAAAAAAATCCGCCTCCTAATAGAAGCAAAAGCAATGGAGTACCCCAAACAAAGTTGGCGCCATCAATAAAGAATTGTTCGATAACTTTCATTTAAATATGCGGACTTAAAAGAGGTAACAAGGCTTTCCAAACCAATTCAGCTACGATTTGATGCCCCTGCGGCGTAGGGTGGATGCCGTCGCCCAGATTAAGTTCTTCAATTCCAGCGACTCCTTCCAATAAAAAAGGAATCAAAACCGCCGCGTTTTTTTGTGCTAGATCAGGGAATATTTTACGAAAAGTATCTGTATAGCTAGCTCCTAAATTGGGCGGCACCTCCATGCCAGTAATGATGATCTTAACCTTGGGATTCACTGCCTTTACTTTATCAATAATCCGCTGCAAATTTTTGGGTGTCTCAATTAAAGGAAGACCCCGCAGCCCATCGTTGGCGCCAAGTTCCAAAACAAAAATATCGGGAACGGTTTTTAATACCCAATCTATTCGATTGACACCACTGGCCGTCGTTTCACCACTTAACCCTGCATTGATTACTTGATAATGATAACCCAAAGAATCTAACTTGTGCTGAATAATAGCTGGAAAGGCCTGGTCCATATCTAATTGATAACCAGCAGTGATACTGTTTCCAAAAAAAAGAATTACCTCTTTGGGCGGTTCTCGATCAAATAGCGCGACCTCTCCTAGAGTAACCACCGTATTTTCTGATACTGGTTTGAATTCCTTCCTTGTGCTGCACCCCATAAGGAAGAGGATCAGCACATATGATATAATTTTAACAACTTGCATACAATTGAGATGTAAATTATAAAAGACAACGGACTATTCCGGCCAAAAAAATAATCATTGCAACTTTTTAACCTAATCATTGATTATTACCAATACAAAAAGAACTTTATTATTTTCCCTCATCTTCTTTTAACTTGTACAGATTTTAAATTTTACTGATGCCCTATATATTGACCGTTGCTGATTTATCTAAGACCTATGTTTCGAATAACGAAGCGCTTACTGTTTTGAGTAATATTGACTTTTCTATCAAAAAAGGAGACTCCGTAGCCATTATTGGACCTTCGGGAAGCGGAAAAACGACACTCTTAGGGCTTTGCGCAGGATTAGATCGGGTGACCGAAGGAACAATCACATTAAATGATATAGTACTCAATACATTGAGTGAAGATCAGTTGGCACAAATGCGGAATCAACATATCGGTTTTGTCTTTCAAAACTTTCAATTGATCCCCACACTTACCGCCCTTGAAAACGTCATGGTCCCCCTTGAATTAAGAGGCACAAAAAACGCAACAGGCCCTGCCATCAATTTATTGGAAAGAGTGGGCCTAGGAGATCGTAAAAATCACTATCCTACTCAACTCTCGGGAGGTGAGCAACAACGTGTGGCTATCGCAAGAGCCTTTTCGAATAATCCAGAAATCCTTTTCGCGGATGAGCCTACAGGAAACCTAGATGCCGAAACAGGCACGTATATTGAAGAATTACTTTTTGAAATCAATAGAGAAAAAGGCACTACCCTGGTGATCGTCACCCATGATTTGGATTTGGCCAAAAAAACGGATCAAATCGTTCAATTAAAGGGTGGAAAGCTATTTCAGGGAGAAATTTAACATAAGTGACTGACTCAATTATCAAAAAAAACAATACTTATGGCCTTTGGTGGCCATGGAAGATGGCTTGGCGGGATAGTCGGAAAAGTCGCGGAAAATTGATCCTCTTCATTGCTTCAATCTCCCTAGGTATCGGGGCATTGGTCGGAATTACTTCCTTTCGTGAAAATTTGATGCGCGAAGTAGATATACAAGCGAAGAACTTACTTGGTGCAGACCTTTCAGTGGATGGGAAATCCCCTTTGCCAGATTCCCTTTTTCATGAATTCGCAAAACTAAGTAACGCCGAATCTCGAGAAGTCTCCTTTGCTTCCATGGTCCTTTTCGAGCGAAGCCAAGCGACTAGATTGGTTGAAGTTCGAGCATTAGAAGGCGAATATCCCTATTATGGAGAAATAGAAACCCTTCCTATATCGGGTTCCAAAGACTTCCGTACGACTGGCCAAAAGGCATTGGTCGATGAAAAACTAATGCTTCAATTTGATGTGATGATTGGGGACTCTGTTCAGGTGGGTAAAATGAGCTTTGAAGTGGTTGGCAAGATCCAAAGGATCCCAGGGCAATCTGATGTGGGTAATTCTGTTGCCCCTGTCGTCTACATTCCAATGGCTTTTCTTGAAGAAACAGGGCTGCTTCAAAAGGGAAGCCGAATCAATTATACGACCTATTTTCAACTCGATCCTGCTATTGACACTACCGACGTGTACGCCCAATCTCGGGATATCGTAGAGGCTGCTGGTTTTGATGTAGACAATGTCGAAGATAGAAAAAAACAAACTGGACGAGCTTTTAGAGATTTATCTTCTTTTTTAGAGCTCATTGCCTTTGCTGCCTTACTTCTGGGATGTCTCGGGGTCTCTAGTTCTATTTATGTATACATTAAAGGGAAAATTCAAATAGTTGCCGTTTTAAGATGTATGGGTATGCAAGCACGACATGCCATCAATATCTACTTGATTCAAGTGGGCATTTTTGGATTTATTGGTGCTGTCATGGGATGTCTCATCGGGGTAGCTATCCACTTGTTCCTACCCGAAATCGCAAAATCTTTTATCCCTTTCGAAATTAATCCAACTATTTATTGGCCTGCGATTGCGGCAGGGTTAGTTATAGGAGTCGTGATTTCAATCCTATTTGGTTTGTTATCATTGATCGGACTGCGAAAAGTAAGTCCGCTAGCTACCCTCAGATTTGGTTTTGAATCACTAAAAATACAACTAGACAGACCTTTTTTTCTGATTATTTTCAGTATTCTGTTTTTTCTTTATTTGAGCATGTATTGGCAGCTCAAAGATCCCTTGAATGCCTTGATATATCTTTTGATCCTGTTGGCGTCCTTAGTGCTTCTATATGGTTTGGCCGTGGCTTTGAACTGGCTGATGAAGAGACTATTACCCATAAAAATGGGGTTTGTCTGGAGGCAAGGCATTAGTAATCTATACCGACCCAATAACCAAACGGTCATCTTGATTACCACGCTAGGACTAAGTACTACTTTTTTGGCTATGTTGTTTTTCATGCAAGATTTATTGGTGCAGCGAGTATCTATTAGTGGCGAAAATGAGCGCCCAAATACCATTCTCTTTGACATCCAAACAGATCAAAAGGAAGCACTTAAGGTACTGACCGAAGAATATGACCTACCCGTATTGCAAGAAGTCCCCATAGTCACCATGCGCCTGATAGAAATCAACGGGCTAAACAAAGAAATGGCCGAAGAAGACACGACCGTCCATTTTCCCAATTGGGCTTTTAACCGAGAATACAGGATCACCTATAGAGATACGTTGATCGACTCAGAGAGCATTATCGAGGGTCGTTGGCAAGGCCAATATAATGACTCAAAAGATTCTCTTTACATTTCTGTTTCCAAAGGTTACGCCGAAAACTTACACCTCAATCTTGGTGATAAACTCATTTTCAATGTCCAAGGAGCCCTCATTACCACCTATATTGGCAGCTTTCGGGACATTGATTGGCGCAGAATCCAAACCAATTTCTTGGTGCTATTTCCTACCGGTGTTTTGGAAAAAGCCCCTCAATTTCATGTTTTGATTACAAGAATTGATAAGAATAAGGTCTCAGCACGTTATCAACAAGCGGTAGTCCGCCAATTTCCGAATATCTCCATCATTGATTTGGAACTCATCTTAAAAACGTTAGAAGAGTTATTGGGAAAAATTGCTTTTGTCATTCAATTCATGTCTGTTTTTAGTATTGGAACTGGACTGATCGTGATGATCAGTGCAATCATCCTAAGCAAATTTCAAAGAATGCGGGAAAATGTATTACTCAGAACCATCGGCGCATCAAAGGCACAACTTTGGAAAATCATCTCCGCAGAATATTTTTTTCTTGGTGCCCTTGGTGCTTTTGCTGGGCTATTCTTAGCCATAATTTTCACAAGTCTACTGGGATACTTTGTATTTGAATTCACCTATGTTCCCAATGGAGTGCACGTAGGCAGTATCTTTCTGCTGGTCACCATGATGACCGTATTGATTGGATTATTAAATAGTCGGTCCATTGTACGCCAGTCTCCGTTGCAAATACTAAGGAGTGAAATTTAAAGTCTTTGACTAATTATTAGTTTACGGCTTACTACTTCTAATATTTCAGTCAGTGAACCATGGATGTTTATTTTAACTGTTCAGCTCGGCTTTCTTAGAAGAAATACGAAGATGATCCGAGATCATCGTTAAGTCTTTGGGATGAAAGGAGGGGCAGAATCAATAGGTCTTTTCTACTTACATTAAAAGAAGCAACTAGCTGATTAATGATGGGAAAGACTGTGCTCAAATGAGACCTGCCAGTAATTCCTTAACTAGCTTCGCCGCTGTCATGGCCGTAAGGCCGTAGACGTCTCGATCTGGATTGTACTCCACCAAATCCAAACCTACAATGTCCAAATCTAGCTTTTGAAGCATCGTTAATACTTCACGGGTGGTAAACCCTCCTGGTTCATGATGAGAAACCCCTGGGGCAAAAGCAGGATCTAACACATCCATGTCAAAACTCAAATAAACTGGACCGCTAATATTCAAATCGACCTCAGGTGACCAACTTTTCATGTCTATGACGGTTACCCCAAATCTTTGTACTTGCTCTTGCTGATGTTGATTAAGCGTACGGATACCTACCTGAGTAAGGCCTTGTGCCAGTCCGTCTTCCATAATCCGCGCAAAAGGAGAAGCATGAGAATACCTATTTCCATTGAGCGAATCATATAAATCCCCATGGGCATCAAAATGAAGAATATTTAAGGCCTTGTGGTGTTGTTCCATAGCCTTCATCACTGGATAGGTAATAGAATGATCCCCGCCAAGTACAAAAGGAATGGCCTGTCGATTAAGAATCTCAAGAATTACTTTTTCTATTTCGAAATAGTCAGCAAAAGAAGCGTTGCCCAACCAACACACACCCGCATGTTCCGATAAATTTTTAAAGTCTTCTGTAAAATAGTTGGCAGAATC
Source organism: Flammeovirgaceae bacterium (assembly GCA_013204595.1). GTDB lineage: Bacteria > Bacteroidota > Bacteroidia > Cytophagales > Cyclobacteriaceae > UBA4465. Next base: position 13,174 of record JABMNK010000103.1, on the reverse strand, counting down.
ACTCTCCAATGCTTCAATAATCAGTGGAGGAGCTTTGGCAGGACCTTGTAAAAAAGAAGAATTTGTATCAAAGGGTATTCCAACCAAGACAACCTCTCCCGGTTTAATTTCCGCTAAGTTAGACCTCCTGATCGCCATTATTTAAATTCAAAAATCATTTGTAAGTGCTTATCAAATGATTTGATGGTTTGCGATAAAAGAATAATTTGCTGTTGGCATTCCTCCCAATTTTCTTGCTCTATGGCTTCCCTAACTCCAGGAAGTGTTTTCACTCCATATCCCGTATAAAAACCTGGAGCATAGATTTGATGCCTATACCAAGGCCTTCTAGGCAACCCTTCTTTATTCATCAATGCCTGTTCAGACAACATTAATTGTGCATTAAGGGCCTCCTTTTCCTTTACTGAATTAAAATCCTTTTGATCGAGTGCAGTGATGGTCGTTTCCAAATGGGTCATTGCATTTTGTAGCGACGAAAAATCCAAATAAGGGATCATTGCCTTTTTGGTCGGTTGCTTAAACGGTTTGGTCGGATCTGCCGTCAAGGCGAACACGTTTTTCTCTACTAATTGGTTATGAATCACGACTGCTTTACGCATCTCTTCGGCCAGCTTTATTACTTCGGCCACATAACCTTTAACTGTTTCTTCCCATTGGGTATATTCAAAAGGGAGTACCTCTGAATTGGCCAATCGGAGCACAATCCTTCCCGCTGTTTGGGCCAATGCGACTCCATAAGCCATTTCAGGGTCTTTGAACCGCTTGTAGTGCGCATAGGTGTCGTAGATGGTATGGTATTCCCCACCTTCATTTTCCCCCCCAAAACCAATATTTAAAGCCGAAATCCCTGCATGTTGAATAAATGGTGTGTAATCAGATCCCGAACCAAGAGCATACAGCCCTGGGCTACCAGTTCCACCATTCAATAAATCCAATGCCCCTACGCGCGCTGCAACCGAAACGTTTTTTTGTGGATCCTTAACTTCTTTGGCAACCTCGGCAACCATGGCTTGTAAGGTATGGGATCCCCCAACGCCTAAATAGCCCCGTCCATTTCCATCTGTATTGATATAGGCAACGGTTTTCTGCTGTAGTTCGGTCATATGATCTTCCACCCATTCGGTAGAACCTATAAGGCCTGGCTCCTCGGCATCCCAGGCACAATAAATGATGGTTCGTTTAGGGTTTTTGCCTGTTTTTGCCAATGCTCCTACTACGCGCGCTTCTTCCAATAAAGCCACCATACCGCTAACGGGATCGGATGCTCCGTGCACCCAGGCATCATGGTGATTGCCTCTAATGATCCATTGATCCGGAAATTCGCTTCCCTTTAGGGTTGCAATCACGTTATGAGCGGGCTTCAATTGCCAGTCAAACGTTAATTTCAAATGTACTTTGGCCGGTCCAGGCCCAATGTGATAGGTGATGGGCAATGCCCCCTTCCAAGCATTTGGGGCTACTTGGCCCTCAAGTGCTGCCAGCAAAGGCACGGCATCTTCATAGGAAATAGGTAATACCGGTATCTTGGTAATGGTCGGGGCGTCCTTACGATCCAAACGCTTGGCATTTTTGGTCGCTCCATATCCCGGCGTCAAGACGTCCCCAGGATACAATGGCATATCCATCACAGATCCTCGTTGTACTCCAGTTGCATTTTTAAAAGCTCCTTTTGGATAGACGTCACCAGCATAATAGCCATCATCCTTCGGATCTGAATAAATGATACAGCCTATGGCTCCTTTTTCTGCTGCCAGCTTGGGTTTAATGCCCCTCCAAGAACCATAATATTTGGCAATGACTATTTTGCCCTTGACATCGATACCTAGTTTTTCTAGTTGCTCATAATCCTCAGGAATACCATAATTGACAAACACCAACTCAGCTTCTACGTCTCCGTCTGTGGAAAAAGCGTTGTAACTAGGCAGTAATGCCTCCCCTTGATTGGTATCGGGATCCCCAGTAACTGGGATGGCGGCAAGTTTTGCAGTGTATTTTTGAGGCGCGGTTAATTCCAATAACCTAACCTTTGGATAGGGGAAGAGTACTTGATACGTCTCTATTTTGGCGTCATATCCCCAAGATTGGAATTGATCTCGCATCCATTCAGCATTTTTCCTGCCATAGTCTGTACCCACGTAATGCGGCTCAGCCGACATTAATTTCATCCAAGTATCCAGATTACTTGGAGAAAGTAATTGATCAAATGCTGCCTCCAAACTCTGTTGTTGTACCGCTGCTTCTGCACTAAATCCCAAAATTGAGGTTTGGGTATAGCTCTTCTGAAAAGAAAATACGATAAATATAAATGCAAATATTTTATGGCTCATGAAATAGAAATTTAAGGGATGAAGATAAAACAACTTCTATCGTATATCCAACCGCTCAAATAAAAACGGTAACATCAATTCATTTTCTTTCCCCAGGTATCTTTAAGTGTGATCGTGCGGTTAAAAATTATTCTTTCCGCAGTACTATCTTCATCCACCCTGAAATATCCAATGCGTTCAAACTGGAATTGATTCCCCACGCTCGCCGTTCTCACGGAAGGTTCCACTACTACATTTGTATTAGTCTGCAGTGAATTCGGATTTAAATGATTTTTGAAGTCATCCGATATCTTATTGAGGTTTTCTGTTAAGAACAATCGATCATATAAACGTACTTCTGCATGAACCGCATGCGGAACGGAAACCCAGCCCAAGGTACCTTTTACCTTTTTCCCGCTGGTATCTTGCCCGCTTCTCGTTGCTGGATCATATTCCGCATAAATCTCCAAAATCCGACCCTCTTGATCTTTTTTAAATCCGCTGCACTTAATTATGTATGCCTTTTTTAAACGTACTTCTCTGTCGGGTCCCAATCGAAACCATTTAGATGGACTTGGCGGATCTTCCATGAAATCGCTACTGTCTATATACAATTCACGGGTAAAGGGCAACGCGCGACTACCGGCATTTTCATCCTCAGGATTGTTTTCCGCCTTCATTATTTCTTCCTTTTCTTCTGGCCAATTGGTTATAATCAATTTTACCGGATTCATTATACCAAAAATTCTTGGCGCATTTTTGTTCAAATCTTCTCTCACTGCATGCTCCAACAATGCTACATCGGTAAGCCCATTTCTTCGTGCAACCCCAACGGATTCTGCAAATTTGCGTATTGATGTCGCAGTAAAGCCACGCCTCCTGATTCCAGAAATAGTTGGCATCCGGGGATCGTCCCAACCCAACACATGTCCCCCCTCCACCAATTCACGTAAATTTCGCTTACTTACAATCGTGTAGCTTAAATTCAGACGCGCAAACTCAGTCTGCTTTGAAGGATAAATTTCCAATTGCGCTAGGAGCCATTCATAAAGCGGTCTATGAACTTCAAATTCCAAAGTACACAAAGAATGTGTCACCTGTTCCATACTATCGGACTGCCCATGAGCAAAATCATACGTGGGATAAATGCACCATTTCGATCCTGTGCGATGATGTTCCATGTGCTTAATGCGATACAATATCGGGTCCCTCAACTGCATATTGGGACTAGACATGTCAATTTTAGCTCTTAGCACGCGTTCTCCATTCTGATACACCCCGGATTTCATTTTATCAAATAGGTCGATATTCTCTTGTATCGCTCGATTTCTATAGGGGCTTTCCTTTCCAGGTTCCGTCGGAGTGCCTTTCAATACATTGAATTCTTCAGCAGAAAGTTCATCTACATAGGCCACTCCTTTTGAGATCAATCGTACCGCCATCTCATATAAGTCTTGAAAATAATCCGAGGCATAAAATTCATGATCCCCCCAATCATAACCCAGCCAGCGCACATCAGTTTTGATGGACTCCACGTATTCGGTTTCTTCTTTTTCAGGGTTGGTGTCATCAAATCTCAAGTTACAACGCCCCTTATATTTTTCTGCAAGGCCAAAATTCAGACAAATTGATTTTGCATGCCCAATGTGTAAATAACCATTGGGCTCCGGGGGGAATCTTGTTTGTATAGCACTAAACTTACCTTCTTTAAGGTCTTGCTCAATCAATTGTTCTATGAAATTCAGTGATTCTGTTTTTTGCTGCTCCATTAATATTCGATTTGATTCACAAAGTAAATCAGATTTTTACTTTGAACGATTGTATGCAAATATGAATACTAAAAAACTTGAATTCACCCATTATGGAAAGAAGACAATTAATTAAATATCCCCGCGCCGGCCCACTTTTTGATACCTCGCGATTGAATTAAGTGTATTAGGGCCTTCTCAGTGCTCAGTTTTTTAATTATTTACCAAAAACCTACTATATTCGCACCTTATTTTTATAATCATGCAGAAAATTAAAATTTTAACAATAGGAGTTATAGTAGCCCTATTCTCAAATTGTGCTGAAAAAACAGTTTCGGCACAGCAGGTAAAACTTACAAGCCGCAAAGACAGCCTAAGTTATAGTTTTGGCGCCTTACTTGCCGAACAAATCAAGCCTCAAGTGGGCGATATTGATATCGAGTTGGTAGCCGCGGCCCTTAAAGAGGCCTTAAGTGATACAAGTCAGTTGACTATTGAACAATGTCAAGAAGTATATATGGCATTTACTGAAGAAAAAACTACTAGTTTGGCAGCAGAAGGCAAAAATTATTTGGCTGAAAACGCGATTAAGGAAGGAGTGGAAATAACCGAAACTGGGTTGCAATATAGAATCCTACAAGAAGGCACTGGTAGATTTCCTACTGCTGAAAGTACCGTGACGGTTCACTACAGCGGTAAGCTCACCGATGGCACCGAATTTGATTCTTCGTATAAGAGAGGTGAGCCTATTTCTTTCCCTTTAAGAGGGGTGATCCCCGGTTGGACTGAAGGCTTACAGTTGATTAACGAAGGTGGTAAGATTGAATTGACCATTCCCTACGAGTTGGCTTATGGTGAGAATGGATCAGGGCCTATACCCCCACGATCTGTTTTGATCTTTGAAGTCGAATTAATCTCCTTTGAATAAAGGCCTTTGACTTAGTTAAATAAAAAATCCAGTCATTTAAGAATAAGTGACTGGATTTTTTATTGCCATTTTGACAACGTGGTAAGTTTATTTGCCCTCCTTCAATCCATAGCTACTGTCAAAAAAGCCGATAACTAGCCACCTGTTCTATGAAAAGAGGTACTACCTGTGGGTCTATAAAAATACTAAACAAGATACCATAAATGGCTCCATAGAGATGTGCCTCATGATTGATATTATCTGAACTGTTTTTCCCTTGGTAGTAGGAGTATATAATAAAAATAACCCCTAGAATAAAGCCTGGAAGGCACAGAATGCCAAAAAGACAAATATTGTTCAATGGTGCAAAAATAATACTAGCAAAGACCATCGCAGAAACCGCCCCGGACGCCCCCAGCGTATTATATCCCGGACGATGCTTGTTTTTTAAAGCAATTGGCATATCAGCGACCACTACTGCAGAAAGATAAAATAATACAAATACCACAGCGGCATTTGGCCCCAAAATCTGTCCGAAATACCCTTCGACTGCCCCTCCAAAAAAATAAAGGGTAAACATATTAAATCCCAAATGTGTATAGCCAGCATGACAGAATCCAGATGTGATAAATCGCCAATATTGTCTTTGCCCAATGGCCGCATAAGGATTCATCATCAGTCGTTGATATACTTGTGGATTACTCCAAGCATAAAAACTTACCGCCGAAGTAATTATAATAAATAGCCATGTTAAATTCATTTGAACATAATTCTTTTATCAATCAAATTTTATTTTTCTCGTTGGATCAACTCGTTGGCAAAGTTCAAAAATATATCCAAGGCTTGGGGATCGCAATCTACTGTTTTCAACAGTCGAAAGGCCTCAGAAAAATAATCCTCCATTTTAGTTTTGACAAGCTGAGGAATATCCAAGTCATCATAAATTTTTTTAACACTAGCTACCTTATGGGCAGGGTCAAAATCCTTGGCTTCCATCCATTTCCTCAAGATGCTAAGCTGTCTCGAATCCGCCCTATCATAGGCTGCAATCATGAGATAGGTTTTTTTGTTGGCGATGATGTCGCCTCCCACCTGCTTGCCAACTTTTTGTTGATCTCCATATACATCAAGTAGATCATCCATGAGTTGAAATCCAAGACCGAAACTTTCTCCAACTAAATACAATTGTCGTTGCTCCACGTGATTAAACCCAGCCATCATCGCGCCAAGTTCCATACTGAACCCTAGCAATACCGCCGTCTTCAATCGAATCATTTCTAAATAGTCCCTCTCAGAAACGGCAGGTAAGTCTTCAAAATCCATATCCCATTGCTGACCTTCACAAACCTCCAAGGCGGTATCATTGAAACGAGTCAATGCTAGAATTAATTGGTCAGAATGAATTTGACAAATTAATTGATAGGACCTTACAAACATAGCATCACCACTCAAAATCGCAATATTTGAATTCCATTTCTCATGCACCGATGGATGCCCCCTGCGAAGAGGGGCCGCATCCATGATATCGTCGTGCAACAAGGTGAAGTTATGAAATACTTCTATCCCCATTGCAGGTGCCACACAATCAGCTACCGTTCCACCACGCATTTGAGCAGTCAGTAGTACAAGTAATGGACGAAACCGTTTGGCTCCCAAAGACAACATATAGCTAATGGGATGATACAGATTAGTGGGTTTGCCGTCCAGCGCTAGTTTTGCTAAACGGTCATTGATCAAGGCCTGTAATTGAACTGTGGATTTCATTGATAAATTGTTGCTCGTGCAATTTTAACAAAAAGGAGCTAAGGACAATTTGCTTTTAGAAAAGTTTCGCACTCAAAAATTGAAATGGATACTATTTGTACCCCTAGAAGGATCAATCTTCTACCCAAAATAAATCAATGGTTCTGCGCTCAATATCTGTTTTGATCACCTGCACTTTAATTTTGTCTCCTAATGCAATGATTTTTCCGGTCCTTTTCCCAACAATTCGATATTGTTTTTCATCATATTGAAAATAATCCTGATCTAGATCCATTATCCGAATCATTCCTTCGCATTTGGTCGAAGTGATTTCAACGAATACACCCCATTCCGTTACCCCGGACACTATTCCATCAAAAGTCTCGCCCATCATACCAGACATAAATTCGACTTGCTTGTATTTAATAGAAGCCCGCTCAGCCTCTGACGCTCTTTTCTCACGCTCAGAGGAATGAATACATTTTTCTTCTATGGGTTCTTTGGCAGGTGGATTTTGTCCTTCCAGATAATTCCATAGTAAGCGATGCACCATGACATCTGGATATCTCCTTATAGGGGAAGTAAAATGGGTGTAATGATCAAATGCCAATCCAAAATGTCCTTTGGGATCAGTAGAATAACGAGCCTTAGCCATTGATCGAATCGCAATCGATTCTAAAACGTTTTGCTCAGGTTTTCCTTGAATGTCTTCGAGCAGTTGATTAAGATTTTTAGATATCCTGCCGGTGGTCAATAGTTTGTGTCCAAACCTACTAGCAAATTTGGAAAAATTATCCAGTTTTTCAGGATCCGGATCGTTATGGGTTCTGTACACAAACGTAGCGCTCCCTTCTGGTTGATGCCCATTCTTTTTGTTAAAAATGAACGTAGCTACCTCCTTATTGGCCAACAACATGAACTCTTCGATCATCTTATGTGCTTCTTTTCTTTCTTTTGGAATGACTTCTAGCGGTTTTCCCTTTTCATCTAGTCTGAATTTGACTTCTATCGTTTCGAAATTCACTGCACCATGCTGAAATCGTTCTTTCCGTATTTTTTGAGCTATTTGATTCAGCAACACTACTTCATCTTTAAACGCTCCTTCATTTCCTTCAATAAGCGCCTGGGCTTCCTCATAGGAGAATCTACGATCAGAATAAATCAGCGTTCGACCAAACCATTTACTAAATACCTCACCTTCCCCGCTTATTTCAAAGACTGCGGAGAACGTTAGTTTTTCCTCATGAGGCCGCAAAGAACAAAGGCCATTTGATAACTTTTCTGGTAGCATGGGAATGGTTCTGTCTACCAAATAAACAGAAGTAGCCCTTTCATAAGCTTCTTTTTCAAGTAAAGAATCCGAAGTCACATAATGCGCGACATCTGCAATATGAATACCAATTTCATAATGTCCATTTTCGAGTTTTTTTAGTGACAGCGCATCATCAAAATCTTTGGCATCATGAGGATCGATTGTAAAAGTAGTGACGTCTCTAAAGTCGCGACGATAGGTTAATTCCTCTGACGGAATTTCTACAGGAATAGAATCAGCTGCCTGCTCGACCTTTTCAGAAAATTTAAAGGGGAGTCCATATTCCGCCATAATTGAGTGAATTTCAGCATCATTTTCCCCTGCTTGCCCTAGTATTTGGGTCACTTTACCAGAGGGACTCTTGTTGGCCGCATCATGCCATTTATCAATGGTCACGATCACTTTATCGTTATGAACAGCTCCTTTGTATTTTTGCGGAAATACCATGACATCGAAAAATATATTACGACTATCTGGTACGACAAAGCCAAATTTCTGGGAGACCTCCAAACGACCAACAAATTCGATTTTTGCTCTTTTTACAACCTCAATGACACGCCCTTCGGCACGATGGCTTGTATTGGCAGCACCAATAATCTGAACACTAACAGTATCTCCGTGAACTGCAAGATTCAAGTCCTTTGATTTAACCCAAATATCATCCGCCAATTCTGACACCATGACATAGGCAAATTTTGAATTGACATGGTCCACTATTCCCTCATAATAGGTAGGCTGAAGGGTATTGATCCAACGACCATCACTGCCCCTCCGTAACTTGGCGCCAGCCTCCATGGCAAATAATTGCTCTTTGACAAAATCTTTTGATTTTGCATCTCGAATACCTAACTTCTTGATGAGCTGACTAAAGCTATAGGCCTCATCTGGATTGTTTTGGAAGTGAAATTTGAGCTCGTCTTTTACACTCATTTTAACCTTTGGAACATGTGTTCTTGAGGTTGGGTTTTTCTTTTTTCTTGACATTTTCTTTTAGTCCACCTGTATGATATTGGCCGATTTGACCAAAGGAAGACCTTTCAATTTTAAATAAACTTGCGCTGTAGCAATGACATCTCCTCTGCAATAAGTGGCGATGTTGTTAAGACCATTCTCTTTGTAATATACAGCATTGACTTGAGAACCATCGATATTTGATTTGCTCGTCTCAATATTAAAAAGGGTAGCGAGCAAATCCAATGATGTAAAATTCTTCTTATCACCAAATTTCCATAGCTCCATGGTGTCCACATGATGCACCTCCCATGGTTTTTTTCCCGAAAGATTCAGGGCTTCTGGGATTTGTAAATCATTCACGATCATGCGTCGACACAGATAGGGAAAATCAAACTCTTTGCCATTGTGTCCACAGAGTTTTAAACTTTGATGATTGAATTTGGATTCAATAAATTTTATAAACTCTTTGAGTAGTTTGACTTCATCATGATCTTGAAAAGAGGTCACACGAAGCGCTAACTCACCCTTTAGCTCATGAAAAATTCCCACGCCGATCACAACAATTTTGCCAAATTCAGCGAAAATTCCAGCCCTTTCAAAATACCAATCAGCCACGGACTTTTCTTCCTCCGATTTGATAAAAAGGGCCTTACGTTGCCAATGTTTCTGAAACTGTTCCGATAGAGATTCAAAATTAGGTGAGCCGCTAACTGTCTCTATGTCAATAACCAATAAATTTTTTAATCCCGCATTCATAAGTGCAAAATACCTTTCGTTTTCAGTTCTTTAATGTAGCTCTGATTGGTTTCTATAATAGACTCAGGTAAATAAATATATTTTTTATCAAAAATTTGATTCCCAACATAAAAACTCACCCAAAATTCATTAGTAAGATGAAAAACAGTTGGACTGATCGATTCAATTAAGGCAAAAGAGCCACTCTCCAAGTGTGGAATGGAATGTCTGAAAAGAGCTGTTTTTTGATCTTCATTGTAACCTCTTGAGGTAACTAAAACAGTTTCTAATTGATGGGTGTTTCGATTAATTAAATAAACTCTCCACAATTCACTATCTGCAGAAGGGACTATAGCCATTAATACCTTTTCTACTTTCAAATATGGAATGTCTTTTTTCATTAAATAGTAAATTATAATCAAAAAATCAACGTTATGATTTTGGAGTATTCATCCATTGAAATTCAAATATAGCCCCGAGATGTTTTTTCAATTTATCTTCTACTTCTCGAAGTTCCACCAACCTACCCAGTTCCTGGTGCATGGACGTGACGGCTTTGTCGTTTATCCCACAGGGCACGATGTTGTTGAAATAATCCAAATCTACATTTACATTTAAAGCGAATCCATGCATGGTCACCCAGCTACTTGATTTAACGCCAAAGGCACATATTTTACGAGATTTAGATGGATCCGCTACATCTAACCAAACGCCGGTGAGCCCTTCAATCCTGCCCGCATCAATTTGATACTCAGCCAAGGTACGGATAACCGCTTCTTCTAAGCAACGCAAATATTTATGAATATCGGTAAAGAAATTGTCAAGATCCAAAATAGGATAGCCCACTATTTGTCCAGGGCCGTGATAGGTAATATCACCCCCACGACTGATTCTAAAATAAGTTGCCTCCTTTTGAGAGAGCTCTTCATTATTGAGAAGCAAATTTTGCTCTTTACCACTTTTACCTAAGGTATAGACGTGGGGATGGTAAACAAAAAGTAGATAATTTAATGTTGGTAGTTGTGTCTCCTCTGAGCGTTTTCGATTTTGGATTTTAAGGGCAACGGTCTCCTGAAAAAGATGTTCTTGATAACCCAGGGCCTCCCCATACTCCATGAACCCTAAATGTCTAAATTCAGTGATTTTATTTTGTTCCATTTCGTATGTAGGTTTCCAATAATACTGTTCCGTGATTGGTTTTAATTTGAAAATGAGTCATACTCGCTGGCACCAATAACGTTTCCCCCTTAACCATTTCTGTCTCTTCGTCAGGTCCAGAAATAAGAGCGTCTCCTTCTAAACAAATGTATATCTTAAAGCTGCTGACTTCGGGTGATTTTATGGCACTATTTTCTATTAATCCTAGCTTATTGGTCGTAAAATAGTCGCAATCAACCAATGATATCCGCTGATTATCTACGGAGGTATATTGCGTTTTGTGCTCAGGATAAAATTGATAGTCAATCGCATCTAAAGATTCCGATACATGCAATGTCCTTTTGTTGCCATGCGCATCTTTCCTATCAAAATCATAAATACGATAAGTAATGTCAGAAGTCTGCTGAATCTCGGCAATCAACAATCCTTTGCCAATCGTATGAATCCGGCCTGCAGGCAAAAAAAATACATCATCCGCTTGTACGAGTTCTTGATTAAGTATCTCTAATATCTGACCAGACTCAAATTTGGCTAGGTATTCTTTAGCAGTAATTGGGCGGTTAAAGCCACTAATCAATCTCGCATCAGGATCCGCTTGAAGCACATACCACATCTCTGTTTTACCCAAACTATTATGCCTTTTAAGGGCGAGGGCATCATCAGGATGCACCTGAATAGACAAGTCTTGACTGGCATCTATAAATTTGATCAAAAGAGGAAAATCATTTCCAAATTTTTCATAGATCTGCTGACCTAACACATCCGATCCATGCGCTGCAAGCACCGACTTCAAATCTTTTCCAGCCCAGGGACCATTGGAAACAATCGATACATCTCCAGGAACTCCAGAAAGCTCCCAACTTTCTCCGCAGTTTGGCAAATTGCCGAAATCTTTCCCTAGGAAAGTATTGATTTTATTTCCTCCCCATAACTTATCTTTATAAATAGTCTGAAATTTCAGCGGATACGACATAAATACTTGATATTGTGCAAAACAAAGTTAAAGGAAAATTGGGGGAAGAATTGGCCAAAAAGCATCTAGAAGCAAAAGGTATTAAAATCATTGTGCAAAATTATCGTTATGGGCATGGAGAAATTGACCTAATTGGATTAAAGGAAAATAACTTCTTGATTTTTTTTGAGGTTAAATACAGAAAAAACAATTTCTATGGGGATCCTGAGTCCTTTGTCTCCCCCCGCCAAAGAGAAAAAATCATCGCTACGGCCCATGCCTACCTCCTTGCCTATCAATGACAAAAAGACATCCGCTTTGATATTATAAGCATTCTAGAATCTGACAATAGTCTAATTCACTTTGAAGATGCTTTTTATTAAAAATTTAGTTATAAATAAATAACCCTTGTGGGGATTGAATATAGAGCTCCTTTGTAGCCGCTGATTCTACATGCCCCACAACCTGCGCCTTAACATTAAACGATTCTGAAATTTCAATGATATCATCTACCACCTCTTCTGGCACATATAGCTCAAACCTATGTCCCATATTAAACACTTGATACATCTCCTGCCATGAAGTGCCACTTTCCTCTTGTATTAAAGAAAATAAAGGAGGCAAATCGAAAAGATTGTTTTTTACTATTTTGAGTTGGTCAACGAAATGCAAAATTTTGGTTTGCGCGCCCCCACTACAATGCACCATTCCATGAATTTGATCCTGATGCTCCTCAAGAATTGCGCTGATGATAGGCGCATAGGTCCTAGTAGGTGATAGCACCAACTTTCCAGCATCCAAAGGACTGTCATTTATAGGGTCTGTGAGTAGTTTGGATCCGCTAAACGTCAATTCTTTGGGAATTGCTGGGTCAAAAGCCTCAGGGTACTTGGTACGATAAATTGAAGAAAAGACATCATGCCTAGCAGATGTCAAGCCATTACTGCCCATGCCCCCATTGTATTCCTTCTCATAAGTAGCTTGACCAAAAGAAGCCAACCCAACAATGACATCTCCGGAGGAGATATTCGCATTATTGACTACTTTTTCCCTACGCATTCTCGAGGTTACCGTACTATCCACAATTAAGGTGCGCACGAGGTCTCCAACATCCGCCGTCTCTCCACCAGTAGAAAGAATATCCATTCCCTGGTCTCGCAACATCTGCAATACCTCTTCTGTCCCTGAAATAATGGCAGAGATAACCTCTCCAGGAATAAGGTTTTTATTTCGACCAATGGTACTCGAAAGTAAAATATTTTTGGTCGCGCCGACGCACAGCAGATCATCTGTATTCATAACAACGGCATCTTGGGCAATACCTCTCCAAACGGACATATCACCTGTTTCTTTCCAATA
>JABMNK010000102.1 GCA_013204595.1 Flammeovirgaceae bacterium | reverse complement strand
TACGACTTTCTTTCTCCGACCGGACGCATTGATCCAATGGACCGAAAGCGCTTCAGCGCCTGCGATGTTTGTGCATGATCATCAGAACGAGGAAGTCGAGGTTTTGTTATCAATCACCTTATTTGGATCGGATAATAATGAACTATTTTTAGGTAATAGAGAAGCTCAAAATAATTTCATAGATGAATTATTGGATGTGATGAAAAGAGGCGGATTTAACGGAGTTGATGTTAATTTTGAGCAAATCCCACCACTTTATAGTGATTTCTTTAATTTATTCATTAAAAAATTGAGTAGTAGACTGTCGCTTGAACCTGATGGATATTCACTCATATTGGATGTTCCCTACTTTAATGATCAAAATACTTTCAATTATAAAGAATTGTACCGTCATGTTAGTTATTTCAATATTATGGGATATGATTTTAGTGGAGAGCATTCAGATTTCCCAGGATCGATAGCCCCACTTAATTCCATGACGAATCTGCCAAGTTTGGAAACGGCTGTTAATGACTTTTTAAACCTAGACATCCCACCTAGTCATCTTATATTATCGTTGCCTTTGTACGGGGTTACATGGGATATAACAGATCTTAATTTAGGATCAATATTATACGTTGAGTCACAACCTTATTACGAAATTCTGGCTTCTTATGATACAGAATATAATCCTTATTATGATCCAATTAGTGCCAGTTTCTTTTATGTAGTTAATGATTCTGAGGGTACCAAAATATGTTGGTTTGAAAATGAGGTTAGCTTAGATATAAAATATCAATGGTTGAAAACCAAGCAATTGGGAGGTGTCGGTCTTTGGGCTATTGGTTATAGTCAAGGATCCAAACAGATATGGAATGGCATAAAAGATAATTTCAATGTCGAACCTTTAGTGGCAGTGGTACCTATTTCTTCGAAGTTGTCTGGTAGCTATGGTTTGGCGTTAGAGATTGTTGAGCATAAAAATATAATTGGCTTGAGTTTTCTGGTTTTTTGTGGTTTTTTGATTTTGGGCTTTGTATTTTCTTTAACAGATTGGCGAGTCAGGGAGGCACTTTTTGTGAGTCAGACTTTTAGGGTAATTTACAGTGTTGGATTTTTAATCATTAGTGTCTTTGGTATCGAATGGTACTTTGAGAGTGAACCAAAATGGTCATTGGTCATTGGGCTTGTAATCGGTGGATTGGGTGTCTTACTCATTAATTTAATATTTACTAGGAATCGAAAACTTTTAAGATAGGAAAAATTTATGAAAATCTTTGCAAGAGAATTTCTTTGGTTTATCTCGGCAGTTCTATTGTCTCTTCCAATTGCGTATCTTTTTGTGCAATACATGAGCCTAACGCCAGAGAAATCGGTACCCACGGTTGAAGAGCAAGCATTTGAAATAGAAATATTTTTTACAGGAGCCTTGATTGGATTCATATTTACTTATGTCATGAGATTAGTCATGTGGGCGATTTCCAAAACACTTTTAAACGACGAAAATGATTCATAATTTACTTCCCGTTGTTTGTGGGGAACTCAACGACTACTTTAAATCTAGGTATGGCCTCAGAGAGGATAGGGTGGTGTTATCCAATTTGATTGATCAAGACGGATCTGTTGCAGTTGAAACAGCCAATGTAGTAGTATGTACACTGGTGAATGTAGAAGAGGAGACTACGTTGAAGGCTACCGCTGGCACAACCTCTTCTGGAGGGGGATTCGTGAAGAGTAGTCCAAATATTTATGTTAATTTGACGGTTATTTTTTCAAGTTATTTTACCGGAAAAAACTATGTTGAAGCCCTTAAGTTTTTGTCTGGTGTGGTTTATTTTTTTCAAGGAAAGCCTATTTTCACAACTGACAATACACCGGGTCTTTCTGAAAATATCGATAAGGCAGTTTTTGATTTAACATCCTTAACATTTCATGATTTAAGCGCAATATTTCAGATGATGGGCTCTAAATACCTACCATCTGTGGTATATCGGATCAGAATGCTCACCTTTTCTTCTGATAACATGGAGGATACTATTCCGTCAATTTCTGGTATTGGGCTTAATAATGATGGTAACGATGATGGCAACATTGCTGATGATGTAAAAGATGATGCTTGGGATAGATTAAAAGGAAGAGGGATTGCAGCAGCAGCTAGGAATAAAGATGATGAAGAAGAGGAAGATGAGAATGAAAATTAGAAAAAATAATTGATATGGTAAATTATTTAGTTTTTTTCGAGGTTAATCTTTACCATCAATATTATGAAGGATCTTTTTCTAAAGACTATGATATTGTAGTGACCCAAGAATTGAAGCTTCTTTTGAATAATTATCAGCTCTTGTATAAAAAGACGTCTTCCGGATTTTTGATTCTTTGTAAAGAAGATAAAATCTCCCTGATCTCTAAGAGTAAAGAAGCTATTAAATTCAGATTCGGCATTGCTATTAAAAATCGCTATTTTGAAAATTTCAGTAAATTATTGCCCGATCAAACAAACGCCAAATACATTTTTAGAAATGATGAATTTCAAGCGTCAGCTATTATAAAAGAAAATGTAAAGTCAGTAAATTTACATTCGCGAAATTTTGTTGATCAAAATAACCATTCACCATTCCTTACGCCAAGTGTCAAACTTAATAAGATTGGAAGTAATTTGTTAATTAAAGAGAAGAAGTCTGATCTTGTAATTTTTGATGGAGATATTGATAAAAACATAGCAGCTCAACTGTTTAGGGATAATTACGGTGCTTATCGTTTGATTGTGAAAGATACAGACGAAGAGCTAGATGTCTTTTATGCTGAGGAAGATCTAGCCAAGACTTGGGCGATAATAGAAATATCATTAGAATCCTCAGAAGATACTTCTTTTGATAAAGTACTAGGTTCAACTTATAAGATCAGAATCGACAGCAGGAAAGTTTATTGGACTTATTATTTTGTTTCTTCCTCTGAAAAAGTTCATGAAAACATCTTATTATTTTCAGGTAAGCAGCAATTAAATTTTTCATTGCCCGAAAAGAAAATTCTGCAAAATGGAATGGTTGCCTCTATGGTGACCTCAAATGATCCAATCAAATTAGAAAAATATTACAAGGGTCCAAAAATTTATACCGAATTGGAAGACTTGTCTACAGAGGGGCCAAAGGGGGCTAGTTATAAAAATAAAATCACGCTACCCACGCCTGATATAACTAGAATCAAGGCAATAGCTGAGAAGGGTGGTACGCGCTACTATTCCGAAATTTACATTAATAATATCTAGTCAAATTTACTTAAGTTTTTTGTTATTGCTAAGGTCGATTCTTTTGGAAGATATTGGTGATTTGAAACTAATGATTCCATTTTCGTTTCTTCAGAAGGCCCTTTGTTCTTTATAAAACGTTATAAACAATAATTTTTTTTATTTACTCACAAGAGTTGTTTAAAGTATTTAATTAATATTTTTTAATTTTTCTGACTAGACAAGCTTAGTTTATATAAAAAAAAATGTATTTTTATACTTTGAATATGACCATAGGTTTGGTCTTTGCTATTTAACCACTATTTAACTATAAAATATATGGCACAAGTTTTGGCGACGCCGGGCGTCTACATTGAAGAAAAGAGTGCTTTCCCTAGTTCCGCTGTTCAAGTAGCGACGGCAGTTCCAGCATTTGTTGGATACACAGAGAAAGCGCTCAGAAGTAATAAATCAATTTTGAATAAGCCAACGAGAGTAACATCTCTAGGTGAATTTCATTTGTATTTTGGAGGAGCTCCAAAAACGACTTTTTCAGTCGCTGCTGATGAGAAGACTGGATTTGCAGTTTCTGTTGATGCCGCATCAAAATTCAATCTTTATAGATCGATGAGATTGTTTTTTGCTAATGGAGGTAGTTTATGTTATATCGTCTCAGTTGGTGATTATTCAAATGGTGTTAGTGCCAAGGACTTGAATGATGAGGCTACTGAGTCAGGTATCCCTACATTACTTAAGTCTCCTGAGCCAACGATGTTGGTTATACCAGATGCAGTGTTATTAGAAGAGAATGATTGTGCGTCATTACAGCAAGCAATGCTTAAGCATTGTGGAGCCGACACAAACAGTAGAATCGCTATTCTTGATGTATATAATGGAGATCAGCCAAGAACGTATGATGAGAATGATATTATCACCAAGTCTAGAGAAGGATTGGGAAATAATTTCTTACAGTGGGGTGCTTCTTATTATCCTTATGTAAATACAACGATAGTTGGGAGTGATGAGGTTGATTTCTCTAATGTTAGTAATATCGATGGCCTGACGCCTTTGTTAGATGCTGAAGCGGATGCCATTTATGGTGACGATGCACAAATCATCAAGGATGTTGTTGCCAAGTTGTCAGGAGACAATGATGCATTGAGTTTACATCAAACATTATTGGCAAAATTACCTATTTACAAGGCCATTTTAGGTGAAATTAAAAATCATTTAAATGTATTACCTCCAAGTGGAGGAATGGCGGGAGTTATTTCTATGGTAGATGGAACAGTAGGCGTATTTAAGTCACCTGCAAATGTTTCAATGGGATCTGTAGTGAGCCCTACCATTAATTTGACTGCCAAAGATCAAGAGGATTTAAATCTTCCTTTGAGCGGAAAAGCCATCAATGCAATACGTACCTTCCCAGGTAAGGGTGTGCTTGTTTGGGGTGCTCGTACTTTAGACGGTAACAGTCAAGATTGGAGATATATAAGTGTTAGAAGAACGGTTACAATGATCGAACAGTCATTGAAGATAGCTTCTGAAAGTTATGTATTCCAGCCTAACGAAGTGGGTACATGGGTGAACATTAAAGGAACAATGAACAATTTCTTGAAAGACCAATGGAAACAAGGGGCACTTGCGGGAAGTACTCCTGAAGATGCATTCTCTGTTGATTGTGGATTAGGAAGTACAATGACGGCTGTTGATATTTTAGATGGTATCATGAGAATAACGGTGAAATTAGCAGTTACTAGACCAGCTGAGTTTATTGTAATAACCTTCCAGCAGCAAATGCAGAAGTCGTAATTGAATCTTTTAAAGTATAATTTTTAATTTAACATAAAATAATAATAAAATGGCTGGAGAAGTACAAGATAATATATGGCCCTTACCAAAATTTCATTTTAAGCTAGAAGTTGATGACCTAGAGGCCAACTTTCAGGAGATTTCAGGTATGGATGCTGAAGTTGACGTAATAGAATATCGTCATGGTGATAGTCCGGAATTTTCAACAATCAAAATGCCTGGATTAAGAAAATCTAGTGACATTTCTTTGAAGAAGGGGACCTTTACTGGTGATATCAAAATGTATGAGTGGTTTAATTCTATTAAAATGAATACAATAGAAAGGAAAACCGTCATAATATCTCTTCTTAATGAGGATGGAAACCCTGAAATTGTTTGGACTTTGACAAATGCATTCCCAATGAAAGTTGTTGGAACGGATTTGAATTCATCAAGTAGCGAAGTTGCTGTTGAAGAATTGGTTCTGGCTCATGAAGGTATTGAATTTACACTACCTTAAGTATTCGAAACTTATCATTAATATGAATGCACCTAATCTAACGTTTAGTTTAGGTGCATTTTAGTTAAATAATTTTAATATTATGGGGTTTAGAAGCTTAAACTATACTGGTTCGACTCAAAACAGCAACTATCCGCTGCCCGCTTACTATTTTCAAGTATCTATACCTAGTATGTGGAGCCTTCCTTGGGGTTTTGAAAAAGTATCTGGTCTAGAAGTTAAAACCAATGTTGTAAAATATGCACATGGTAATATTAACCAACCATACAATTATAATATTATGGGTCGCTCAGAATATTCTGACATTACTTTTGAAAGAGGTGTTTTTGCTGGTAACGGTGATCTATATGATTGGTGGTATAAGAATTTAAGCACACCATCTCCAAGACAAATCATAATATCTTTGGGAAGTAATGATATGGGGGGATTTTTTACTCCAGAGGTTACCTGGACACTAGTGGATGCTATGCCCGTCCAATTGACATTCACTGAATTAGACGCAAAAAACAGCTCTACGCCGTCGGTTGAGAAGTTAGTGGTATGTTATCGTGATATGAGTATCTTAGTAAATACGGCATGAATGGAGGTCAATTTTCTATTGGGTATAATTATAGAGTAGTACTTTAATTTAATTTTGATGAGTAATTTTGTTGCGCCTTTATTGGGGTTTAGGTTTAAAGTAGAAATTACTGGATATACGTCTGGCCAAGATACAAATTGGTCTTCGGTGAAAGGTATAACAAAAACGTTGGGGGTTGAGGAGCTTTATGAAGGAGGAGCGCCTAGGGTAGTGTATCATTTACCAACGATAGTTAAATATGATGATTTAGTTCTTGAAAGGGGTATCATTAGCGCGTCATCAAGTTTATATACTTGGTGTAAGTCCACTATTGATAATGAGAAACCCGCTAAGGGTTACATAAAGTGTAAAGATATTAAAGTTCACCTTTTAAATTCGAGTGGCAGCCCAATATATAGTTGGCAGTTTATAGGTGCCTATCCAGTAGCTATGGCTGTAGGTGCGTTTGATGCAACTAAAGATGACGTTGTCATTGAAACCATTACCTTTAAGTATAATTCTTTTGAAAAAATATGATCCTAATTTATAATAAGAACTTTTAAACTATTAATTAATTTACTTATGCCGATTAAAGTAAATCAATTCTCGATAAGTGCTAAGATTAACGACCAACAGTCATCTCAAACATTCCCTGAAAAGCAACCATCTTCCGGGACTAATCTATCTAAGAAGGCTAAAGAAGAGCTCATTCAACAATGTTTAGATAAGGTAGTTGATTATATTAATAATGAAAGAAATAGATTTTAAGATGAACTATTTATGGCATTATTGAAAATAGAAGGTTTTACGGACAAAGGTTGCTCAAAGAGTTCAGGTTCGGCATTTGAGGTGCAATTGAATCCTACCGCATATAAGAGGGGTTTTCCTATGTCTGCGGCTGCTGGCGATAAGAAGGAGGAGGGGGAGAAGACAGCGGCCAATATGGAAGTAACCAAACCTGTTATGCCTCAAGGTGAGGAATTTAGTTTTAACATAACTTTTGATGCTACTGGCGCTGCCCCTAGGACCACCGATATTGCTGAGAAAATTAAAGCGCTTAAAAAGTTGTGCTATTACGTTAACGGCACTTCCCACATACCCAACTTTCTTAAAATAACTTGGGGTTCATTGATATTTAAATGTACACTGACTACGATGAATGTTAATGTCAGTTTTTTTGATAGTTCTGGGAATCCATTGCGTGCAGTTGTTGATTTGGCGTTTAAAGAAATTTTTGATTTGGCGGCAATACTAAAAACACTTAACTCACCTGACATGTCTCATATGATTGAAGTTAAACAGGGTGATAATTTACCCAATATGTGTGAGCGTATATACGGTGATCAAGGATACTATCTTCAGGTGGCTGAAGCGAACGAAATTGTCGATTTCCGAAATCTTGTACCGGGTCAAAAAATCCTTTTTCCAAGAATAGACAAATAGTATGGCATCTCCTGTTACAAGCAATATGGGTGTGCCCAGTTTTACAGTTCTTGTTGGTGGGACGGACATTGGCACTACTTATGCAGTTAAATCTATCCTCATAACTAAAGAACTTAATAAAATTTCAAAGGCAAAAATCATTATTTTCGATGGAAATCCGGGTAAGCAAACTTTTGATGCTAGTACGACCAAGAAATTTGATCCGAACGTGACAGTTTCAATTAAATTAGGTTATGCTCAGACAGAGGTACAGGTTTTTTCTGGTATTGTTGTTTCGCAAAGTTTAAAAGTGCGTTCTGGAGCTTCTGAATTGGCTATTAATTGCATGGATAAGGCGTTTCAATTATCTACTGTGCGTAAAACCAAAAATTTCGCAAAAAAGAAGGATAGTGATGTTATATCTGAGATAATAGGTGCCTATGGGGTCACTAAGACGGTAACGGCAACCACATTCAAACATCCAAATTTAGTGCAATATAATTGCTCTGATTGGGATTTTATTTTGGCTAGAGCGGATGCAAATGCCATGGTGGTGATCAATGAGGATGCGAAATTAACCATTGCAGCACCCGTTGTAAGTGGAACGGCCGTATTAGATCTGACATATGGATTAGATGTCTTAGATTTTTTTGCTGATATGGATGCGATGCATCAACTTGCTTCCGTAGAATTTAAGGCTTGGGATAGTGAGAAATTGGCCTTGGTGACGTCGGCAGGTACAGAGCCTTCTGTCAATAGCCATGGCGACTTGACAGGAAAAACACTTTCTACTACGGCCAAAAGTCCTAAATTGACTGCGAATACTTCAGTACCAGAAGAAACATCTCTTTTAAAATCATGGGCAAAATCTCACCTGCAACACGCCAGACTATCCAAGATAAGGGGCTTTGTTTCTTTTATTGGTAGTTCAAAGCCTAAGGTAGGATCCTTGATTAAGCTGGCTGGGTTCTCGGCACATTTTAATGGAAGTGCTTACCTAACCAAAGTAACGCATACGTTTGAAAATGGATTTTGGAAGACGGAGACAGGATTTGGACTTCAACCCAAAACGGTTACTGATATTGGTGATATTGAAGGGCCAGGTGCTTTAGGTTTGTTACCGTCCATCTCAGGGTTACACTTGGGGAAAGTCAAAAAAATGCACACAGATCCAGCGGGAGAATTTAGAGTGCAGGTTGATGTACCTTTTATCGAATCCACAGGTGAGGGGTTATGGGCAAGGATGAGCCATCCTTATGCATCAGCGGATGTTGGTTACTATTTTTATCCTGAGGTGGGAGATGAAGTTGTGTTGAGTTTCTTAAACGGGGATCCACGATTTGCCATTATTATTGGCTCATTGTATGGTAAGAAGAATAAGCCTCCGTTCACTCCTGAAGCAAAAAATAAGGACAAAGGAATCATTACTAAAAGTAAGATAAAAATCACTTTTGATGATAAGGACAAAATCATGATTTTGGAAACGCCAGGAGGGCAAAAAATCACTTTTGACGATAAGGCAAAGTTATTGAAAATGGAGGATCAGAATAAGAACTCTATTTTATTTGATGATAAGGGAATACACATAAAAAGCAGTAAAGATCTTGATTTAACGGCTGGTGGAGATATTAATGTAAAAGCATCATCGGGTGCAGTTGTCGTTAAAAGTAAAAGTGTGAAGATTGAAGGAAGTACGACGGTAGGTGTAAAAGGGGCTTCTAAATTAACTTTGGAAGGACCTTCTGTAGAGGTTAAAGGTTCAGGAACAGTGGCAATAAAGGGAGGTGCGGTTAATATTAATTAATAGTTTATATGTAATTTTTGGCTAATAGAAGATTAGATTTTTATAAATTTAAAAAATGATTCGAGATAATTTTATCACAAATATGTTTGGGGTTTTTTATCTTAATGTACTCGAAATTAGGACTGGCGTACTTATATATTAAAAAAAGTCATTAGTAGTAGCAACGTACGATTGTATTTTTTTTGTGAATGTTATGCATAGTCGAATAAGGAAATAAAACGGAGGTTGACCAAGATTACGATGTGTGGTGATTCGGTGACCCAAATAATGGATTCAACAATCATGATTGCATGATATTGTTGGGAACTTTCACAGTAAAGATTGAACTGAAATGAGTAAAGAGTTGAAGTCATTTTTAGGAACAGGTTGGAGTTTTCCTCCTACGTTCAATAAGTTTACCAAATCGGTAGATATGGTTTCTGATGAGGTAGATATTAGCCAAAGCCTTAAAATCATTTTGTTTACGGATTTAAACACGAGGATCATGAGACCTGACTTTGGCTCTGGCTTAAAGAGGTTTGCTTTTGATACGATTAACAGTGCATCCCTTAGTATTTTGGCTAATTCAATAACTGAAGCGATCGATCTACACGAGCCAAGGATTGATTTGAATGAGGTGGTGATAGATGAGTCGGAAGCATTGGATGGAACACTTTTAATTAATTTGATGTACACGATAAAATCTGTAAATATCAGAACCAACGTTGTTTTTCCATTTTATCTCAAGGAAGGCACGAATATTACTGACATGTAAGGCTGATGAAAATGGATAATAATAAAGTAATTTTCGAAATGAATGGCACGTCTGTTCCTAGCAGATCAAGTAATCAGTTTGATATAAGTTATGTATCAATTGATGAACGAAAAATGGCTGATTTTTTAGTTTTTACTAAAAAGTTGTCTGAACATATTGGCTATGTTAATAATGAAAACGAATTTGATGGAGATTGGTCGTTGTTTTTTGATAGTTTACCATTTCAAATTTCAGAGATAGCTACCTTTGATTCTGTTAGCCTTCATGAGCGGTTTAAAGAACTAGTGAAGGACTTGGAATTGGCGTCTATTGAATCAGAGAAAAAAAGCATCACGCTTTCGCTTATTAAAAAGTCATTTGATTTATTTAAAATCATCAATATTTGGTATATTAAATCCAAAGATGATGTATTACATCTTTCAGAAAATAGGCTATTTAAACAATTAAGTAATTCAATAAGAGTTAGTTTATCAGATCAGCTGAAAGAATTTAAAATATTAATCGAGAAAATTTCCAGAATGTTGAAGCTATCCTTGGAAGATAGTTATGATTTTTCAGATTTTGACAAAATATGGATTGAATCGGAGATTATTTATGACGACATAGCTATCGATGCATTTCAAATCGAGGGACAAAAATACATTAAAGATCTCGCGGTGATCTTTAATACGGTATTGGGATTTATCAACTACTTAAAATCGCAAGCGCCTCATTTACTTGAAGATTCACTCAATAACTATCCATATCATGCGCCACATGCGTCTCTGTTTATAGCCTTTCTTAAAAGCTATGAACATGTCCAAGGAGATCTCAATAAGGTTTTGGAGAAGCATTTGGATTATTATTATTGCACCGTATTAGGCCAAAAAATGCGTTTATCCTCTCCAGATAAGGTATTGGTGTATTTTAATGCCGCAGATCATATAACTAAAGTATCGATAGCCAAAGGTACCCATCTTTATGCAGGGATAGATGAAGAAGGATACGAATATCGTTATGCTACGGATCATTCAATAGAACTTAATAGGGGAGTCATTACTGATCTCAAGATCATACATGTTGCACAAAATGATTTTATTGGTTTGGGTAATATGTACAAGTCAGTATCTAATATTTTCATGAGAGAGGTAGTCTTTGATGGGCAAGGCAGGGCCTTAGATTTGACAAATAACCCGAAATCTTTTGACTCTTTCGGGAAAGATCAATCCTCACTAAGTTATTTTGATCGAGACATGAGTCAAGCGCGCATAGGTTTTGCGCTCTCGTCGCCAGTATTGATTTTAAAAGAAGGGATTCGTCTCGTCACGCTCAAATACAAGTTCACCCTTAAATCTCTCTCAGCATTGATTTCTTTCATTGAAGAAATTTCCTTGGAAGAAGGCTTGTCAGCAGAGGGTTCTTTTCATAAAGTATTGTCTAATATTTTTGAAATACGTTTAACCACTGAGCAAGGTTGGTTTGTAGCAGAAAAATATGAAATTCTGCCTCCTTCAAATTGGGTTTCTGGGGAAATTGAAATTCAACTGGCATTTGATCGAGGCGATCCTGGAATTTCAGCATATGATGCCGAAATTCATGGCGAAGGTTACGACACAAATTGGCCGATTATCGAATTAAAAATTTCCTCAGAAAGGGCTATGTTCTCTTACTCTTTTGTTAAGGATCTAGTTTTAGAGGAATGTAATATCAGGGTGGATGTCTCGAATCTAAGGAATTTAAAGGTCTATAGTGATTTGGGGATTTTGGACACTAGCGTTCCATTTTTTCCGTTTGGTACCACGCCAGCAGTAGGGGCATACGCGTTGATTGGAAATGAAGAAATTTTTCAAAAGAATCTTACGGATCTTTCTTTTAATATTGAATGGCATAACCTACCTAGAATAGCTGATGGATTTAAATCATATTATGCCGCGTACAAAGACGATATTAATAATGATTCGTTTCAGGTGGCAATAACGGGCTTGTCAGACTATCAATTTCGACCAATAGAAGAAGATCAGTTACAGAAATTCAATCTCTTTGAGACAGATGAAAGTGATGGTAGATTGAAAAAAAAATCGGTTATCAAGGACATTAATCTGAATAAACTAAGATTGAAGCCAACTTATGAAAATCTCAATTTAGATAATTACGACAGCACTTCAAAAACAGGTTTTTTTAAATTCGAATTAACAGATCCAGAAGCTGGTTTTGGTTTTAGTAGCTATTCAAAATTATTTTCTGATGCAATAATTGCGAATCTACCTGAGCCAAAGGGTATTTTGGCGGCCAATTTCTCTAGTGATAAGGGGAAAGCTCCAGTGCCGACACCAAATGAACCCATAGCTCCTCAAATTAGGTCGTTGTCAATTAATTATTCGGCCAATGTTGCCATTACCTTTAATCAAAACAATTTAGGAGATAATAATAGTTTTTCTAAAGACCAAATTTATCATTTACATCCCTTCGGTAACGCAATAATCTATGACCATGGATTACCAAAACAAAATCATTGGTTACCACAGTATAATGAAGAAGGATATCTAATGATAGGCTTGGAAGGACTTCATGTGCCGTTAGAAATCTCCTTGTATTTTGAACTTGAGGACAATGTCAGAAATGAGATTAATGAGATTGAAATGCCAACCATCACGTGGCGATATTTAGTTGATGATGATTGGATGGATTTTAAAAGCGAGGAGCTGATAAATGATGGAACTCATAATTTCACAACATCAGGTGTCGTGCAATTAAAAATCCCGACACTCATAAATAAAAATCACGACATCTTGCCGATGAATAAATACTGGTTAAGTGCATCATCTAGGGATCACACGAATATACTATCCAAAATTAAGTTGATCCGAAATAATGGGGCCATGGCTACTTGGATAAGTCATAAGCCAGGTGCCGTTTGGAAAAACAATATTGATCCCTACACGATCAATCGACTTATAGAATCAAGAAATGAAATTAATGGGGTCTTTCAACCCTATCCTTCATTTGGTGGTAGAGCCGGTGAATCTATGCCTGAATTATATACCCGGGTTTCAGAAAGACTGCGTCATAAAAACAGGGCTATTACGGCTTCAAGTATTGAAAAAATAATTCTTGATAAGTTTCCTGATATTTTTCAAGTTAAATGTATCAGTTCATTTTCAAATCCAGGTAGCGTCAAAGAGGGAACGATTAAAGTCATAGTAGTACCCAAATTCCAGTCTTCTGATAACTTTTATTTCCCTAAAGTTGATTATTATGAGTTGCGTGAGGTACAAGCTTACATTGAGCAACTAATTTCACCATTTTCTAAAGTAGAAGTAATCAATACTGTTTTCGAAAAAGTGAAGCTGACGTGTAAGGTGCAAATGAAAGCAAAGAGTGGTGCTGGAGAATTTATAAAAAGGATGGAAACAGATTTACGAAAGTTTATATGTCCTTGGTTTGGATCGAATCAGCGGGAAATGACTTTTGGCGGATCTATTCAACGTGATGACGTGGTGACTTATTTGGAGTCTTTGGATTACATTCAATATATAACCAAATGTTCATTGGTTGTGATTCATCAGAAAAATGGTGTTTTTAGCCTTTCAGATTCAGCGGCGAAAATGGGTACGAATAATATGCTAAGTTGTAGTACACCATGGAGTGTACTTATTCCAAGCGAAGCCCACGATATTACCTTAATGGAGATAAAAAGTAATGAAATGCCAGAAGAAACTAAAATTAATACAATGAAAATTGGAAGTGATTTTGTTATTACCGAAATTGACGAGGATGAAATAAAGTTTCCATTTTATGATCATGAAAAGGATACTTTTTATGCGATAGAACTTGATATTTAAATTAAATTTTGATTTTATATGGAAATTTTCAACCGATCGACCTTAAAAAGATTTTTCCAAAGAGGACAAATACCGACAGAAGTCCATTTCTCCAATTTGATTGATTCAACGATTAATAAAATTGACGATGGATTTGCCAAAAGTGTTAAAGATGGATTAAAGCTGTCTCCAATTGGAGAATCGCAAAAGTTAATTAGTTTCTTCAAAGACATTAAAGCTACAGATAGTTCATGGGATATATCAATTAATCCAAATGAGCGAGCTAATGGTCTAAGCATAAGTGAAGGAGCTGAAACTAGTCGGCTGTTTTTTCAAGATGGAGGAAATATGGGTATTGGCACGACCAATCCGAATTTTCTTTTGGAAGTTAATGGTGTCGTTGGTATGCCAAAAAGAGTAGGAACATATCCAAAGAGTGCGATCCTTGTGGCAGATGCTGAATGGCATATTTTGATTGAAAACCTATCAGGTTGTAATATGTTTGAAATTGTGGCGAAGGTGGAAGGTGTTAAACAAAGAGGTAAGTATGCTTTTGCTCATGCCATTGCTGTTGGTACTCATGAAAGTAGAAATAATCGCATCAAAGTAACCCAAGCGCACTATGGATGGAGGTGGCATAGATTAAAATTCAGATGGAAACAAGCTAATAATGGTTCATACCAATTAGAAATTAAAACAGCCGGTCATTACGGCAAAGATTCTAACAATCAACCCATTCAAATCAAATATCATATAACATCACTTTGGGATGATAGTTTGAATTGATTTGATTAAATAGCCAAGATAGATAATGCCAGAAAATGATATAGGCTTAATTCAAAACAAAGAGAAATCTGAGAGTATGGATTATGACTTTCTTAGGAAGGAAGCCATAAGTAAAACGCAAAAGATTTCTGGAGAAAAATGGACCGATTATAACCCTCATGATCCAGGGATAACTATTCTTGAGCAATTTTCCTATGCGCTTACAGATATCGCATTTAGAACCCAGTTAAATATTGAAACCTTATTGTTTCATCAGGGGGATAAGGAGAAAATAATTAACGGCCATGCACTCGTACCCCCAGAGCAAATTTACTCGACAGGACCCATTACCATTAATGATTATAGAATTCTTATTCTAGATAATTTCTCTAGTGTCCTTTCCAACTGCTGGGTTGAAGTGATTGATGATCATGTAGAAGGTATTAAGGGTTTATACCGAATAGAATTACAAGTCAAAAGTAACGTACCTTCAAAGGAATTCGGTAGGATCAAGGAGGCTGTAAAAAAAATATTTCATTCCAACAGAAATCTAGGAGAAGATTTAGATCAAATTAAGATTTTAGTTCCCGAAAAGATATCCATTGGCGCTAAAATTGATATTGATCAAAGAGTCTCTAGTGAAGATCTCTTATCAGAAATTTTGTTCGTGATAGAAGGGTATTTTAATCCATTGATTGATTTTAATACTTTGGAACAATTGAGTTCGGACGAGATACCCCTGGATGAAATTTATGACATTGCTTCTTCTAAAAATGGATTTATTAAAGCAGATTCTCTCACAAGCAAGGCCAAAGAATTTTATAAATCACGACTGGAAGATCGTATTTTGAAAATTAAGGGTGTGCGAGATGTTGAACAACTAAACGTGGCTATTGGGGGTATTTCAATTTCTGGTGATGTTTTATCGGTTCCCAATGGAAAATTTCTTACGCTTGGTATTTTAGGTCAAATGGATCGCGTTAATCCCTTCGATAATATTGATATCACTTTATTAAAAGGGGGTACCCGATATAGTTTTAACAAGGACCTAGTGATTTATTCTTTTGAATTACTTACGGCAAAGTCAGAACCAAATTATAAAATTATTAATGAACCTAAGCCTATTTTAAGCAAACTGGCTACAAAACAACTCAATACTTATTTACCACTTCAGAAAACATTTCCTGAGCTATATGCTGTAGGTTCGTATTTGCCGCCTAAGGAGGAAACTCCGTTACGAAAAGCTCAAGCGGCTCAGTTACAAGGATTCTTAGCTTTTTTTGATCAAATAATAGTTAATCATTTGGCACAACTAGCCAATATCACAGGCTTATTGTCGATTGACGAATTAGATCATGAATTCATACAGACATACTATACGCAGATGCTTGATTCAAATCTTAATGATTCGAAGCATCTGTATGTGAAAAAGTTGCCTGCTGAATCGAAATTAATGTCAGAAATGAGTCGATTAGAGGCGAGGTCTAATAGCATTTCTCCAAAAGAAGAATTCAGACTCAAGCAATTAAGATTAGATTTAGAAGACAAGTATCAAGAGATTGATAGGTTGGTGAATAGTGATTTTAAAAGACTTACGGAGGATGCGCAGGTACAATTAAGTTCAAAATCCAGATACAAAAATTTATTAATTTATGATTTAATTACCAGGTTTAGGAAAAGCGTAAATCATAAAGTAAAAAATACTGAGGAAATTAACTCAGATGAATCAAAAACTTTATCTGATAAACAGCAAGCCTTAAAGCAGGAGATTAAGGAATTAATGATTTTGGAATTAAAGGAAAGCGATCAATATATCCCTATGGCCGATCGTGATTTAAATAAATTAATGTATGAAGGAGATAATGCATTTGATCGGAAGAATAGAATCATAAATCATCTTTTGACACGTTTTGGAGAAGCATATAATGATAATTATAAGGAATTGCTTGATAAGGCACTATTGATTGGGGATTCTAAAAATAAATTTGAGCATCAATACTTAAAGCACAAAGCTAATTTTCTTAAAGAAATCATCAAGTTCAATAGATATCAGTCTCTGGGAGTTGACATATATAGCAAAGAAACAAATAGAAGTAGTACTCCGCTAAAAAGAAAAATATCCTATTTGACAGGTCTAAGATTAGATGAGACACCAAGGATTTTAAAGGCTAGTTTAAAAGATGAGCTAATAGGAAAAAGATTAACCAGTGCCAATATTCGTGAAGAGGTTAATCCACATAATTTAAAAAAGTCTATTTCATTGGATTCAGGATCCAAAAATAAGGTAACTTTTTTAGTTAATTCTTCTGAATATTTTAGGTATTTATTTCAATATGGGATTAATGAAAAAAATTATGAAATTAAATATGAAGGAAAAAAATATGTAATTTATTTTAATCCCCCAACGGGAGAAGTCGCTACTAAGTTGCTTATGCTGGATTCTCAGCAAGAAGCCAAACACAAACTTGAAGATATTTTGAGATTTTTCAGTGAAAAAAATTTAGCAAATGAAAGTTTTCATATCGTTGAGCATATCTTATTACGCCCTGTTGATCAAACGCGATGTACTTACACGCTTTTGGATGAAAATTGTGAGAAGGAGTTACTTCGGAGTTCAGAGGTTTTGGACGAAATGGCCCAAGCCGCCGCCGCAAAAGATGCCATTTTATTAGCTGGTTATCAAAACAATTATCTTGTAGTCACGGCAAAATCAGGTCTTCATAAGGTATTGTTAAAAAATGCTGTAGGACGAATTTTGGCCAATTCTTTGGACGAGTTTTCGAATGAAGCGGCGGCCAAGAAATTCATACTTCAAGCAATTGATTCTTTCATTATGATAAAAAATGAACAGGATTTTGCCTCTTATTTTAGATTAGATAATAAGAAGGAGTTTTTATTTGAAATATTAGACGATCAGGATGATGTTTTGTTGAGGGCAGTAGAGGTTCATAGTCTTTCTGATAAAGCAATTAATACACTTAAACTGATGATTATGGGAAGGATTTCCGATAATTATGAGATAACAGAGGAAGGTAAAGACTTATTTGTTATTTATCTTAACAATGATTCGAATAAAAGAATTGCCAGAAGTGCTCAGAAATTTAGTTCAATGTCCAATGCGCAAGACCGGTTAGATCAAATGATTAATCATTTTGAGACTGTCAAGGACAATGATGCTAATAATTTAAAAGTCAGGTTCAATAGAGTTGGCAATAGAACAGCCAATTCATTTAATCATAAAATCAGTATCGTGTTCCCGAATTGGACAGAGAAATTTAACCGTAAGAGTCATTTAAATCTTTTCAATAAAATTATTTTTGATTCTTTTCCTGCTCATTTATCGATTAATCTAGTAGGTTTAGATTATTATAAAATGGAACAATTTGAAACTTGGTTCTTCGCTTACTTGGAGCAACTTCAAATGGATCCGTTTGAAAGTAGGGTTGATCGGATGGAGTTATCGAATAAAATATTAGATATTTTAATGAAAAATATTGGTGAATAATATGGATGATTTTAAAAACCCATTTATTGGATTGCAGTCCTATGGCCCAGCAGAGGTCAATTTATATAATGGTCGAGAAAATGAAAAGTTGCAATTTCTCCTAAAGTTGACTGATTATAAATTAAATGTCTTGGTTGGGAAGGCCGGAGTTGGTAGAAGCTCATTCATGAATTCACGTATTATTCCAACATTACAGAATGGCTTTGTCGTTAAGGGGGTTGGGAAATGGAAAATAGCTCTTGTTGAGCCTTCCAATAGACCTATTCGATCTCTCGCGGCATCTCTTGCAAAACCTGATTTCATTAAAACATCTGAAGAGCAGAAAATTGATCCTGCTTTAATTGAGAAGTTTGAAAATATATTATCTAATAGATATGGCCTGGTAGAGATAATTGAGGAATATAAATTGACAGCCGACTCAAATATTTTAATTTTTATAGATAATTTCTCGGATTTATTTACTTACGGTAAGGATTCAATTCCTTTTGAAATTGACAATTTTCTTCGTCGAATTGAGGAAATAATAACTCAAAATGCATATCCAGTAAGCGTAATTATTGATTTTAAAAATGATGATTCTCCTGATATTTCCTCAAAATTAGCTGGTTACCAGATTCTTTCAGAACTTATTAATAGGAATCAATTTTTATTGCCTAGTCTATCTTTATCTGATATTTCCTCGCAGCTTGATTTTATTGAATCAAAAGGCAATATTCAATTCTCCAATGATATAAAAAAACATGTCTTAGCGTATTACAAAGAGAATTCTATTGAACTAGGCCAATTTCAATATGCAATGAAAAGGTGTGTTGATCAATGGAGGTTAGTGCGAACCAAAGAGCCTATCCAGTTGGAACATTT
This sequence comes from Flammeovirgaceae bacterium, assembly GCA_013204595.1. Classification (GTDB taxonomy): domain Bacteria; phylum Bacteroidota; class Bacteroidia; order Cytophagales; family Cyclobacteriaceae; genus UBA4465. The sequence continues at coordinate 11,690 of JABMNK010000102.1, read as the reverse complement.
AGAATCCATAGGTGGGATCGCCAACGCCATGAATTATCGACTAGATCTGATTTATGATGGGTTATCAGTCGATGATCAAGTGGCTTGTCAATTGATCATGAATGTTCTAGCGGCTATCAATGAGACGGGGACGCTGATCTTGGTGCCAAGAAAGGTAATGGAGGTTGCTAATTATACAGATTTGTCTTCTGATAAAGTCATTGAAATATTAAAAATATTCCTTGAACCTAGCTGTGGGATTATTAAAATTTATGACCTTATAGAAGAAGATCAAAAGTTAGATTATTTAGATCATCTTTTAGATACTTCAGAGAATGTCATTACGGCTTATGCCAAAGTATCCATTTTTAATGAAATGGTGTTGTACAACTGGTCAAAATTGGAAGAGTGGATCAGGGATGAGAAGCTGAACGCGGATATTTTCAAGAGTATATTATTTGATGTGTCAAAGGGTGAATCTCTTTATGAGGGGGAAAAACTAAGGCATATATTAGCTTGGTGGAAAGAAGCCCAACCAAAGAAGGGTTGGGCGAGTCGTTATGATTATAACTATGAAATTGTTTGTGATTTCATTGAAAAGAGTGAGCAACAATATAACATAAGACAAAGGATATCAGAAGAGGAGGAAACTTCTAGAAAGAGGAAAGCCCGGAGAAATGTCGTTATAGGAAGTGTGTTTTTTATTGTCACGCTATTTTTAATATTAATCAGTGGTTACTTTACTAAAGAGGTGCTTAATCAAAAAAATGAGGCCGACAAAAGTAAAATGGAGGCGCAAAGAGAGCGTGAATCGGCAGAGATAGCTCAATTGATGGCTAAAGATGCACAAGAGAAAGCGGAAGGTGCCAGCTTTAAAGCTAAACAAGACAGTGTCAAATCATATATTGCCAGTCAAGAAGCAATTTTGAGTGCACAAGAAGCTCAAAATGCCATGAGACAGGCAAGTGCAGCGAAAAGGCAAGCAGATGAGATTTTTAATCGATTGAATGAATCAAATCAGAAATTAGAGAAATCAGAAATAGATATTTACAATAAGAAGAAAGAATTCGAGTATTATGAGACACTGGGCAAAGTAAATAGGATTTATAAGGAAGTTGTCGAACTCACAGACGTTCCTATTACTAAAAATGTTAAGATAGCGGCTAACCTTGTTTCCTATGGATACGAACTACTGAAGTCTTTGGACAGAAATGATTACAATGAGCTTATTAGGAATTTTCCCGACATAGCTTCAAAGATGAAGTTGGAATTACAGCTAAGTCAGCGTTATCTCATTCAGTCGACCGCTATAGTTCTGCAAAATTTAGAGACTAAAATGAAAGATGAGTTTTCAAAAATAATCTATGGCACCAAGTTAGACACAGACACTAAGAAAAGTAAGATTGCTGTTGGATCAGACGAAGGCGTTATTTTTGAATTGAACTTGGCATCGGGTAATAGTTTTTATACAGGAAATCCAGAGGTATCGGTGAGATACCCCTCATTAGAGGGGATCACTTCGGGTATTAGATCAATGACCTATGGTGTTGGAATTGATGAGATTTATTCCGGAACCGTTGATGGTAAGTTTTTTGTTAATAGTACGTTATCAAATTTGGAAATGGGGGGCAGTTTAAATGATCCAATCATTGAAATTTTTTCATTTTCAAATGGTGATGTCTTAACCGCGAGTCGCTCAGGTAGTTTAGGCTATTTGAAAAAAAATGGTCAACCAGGACAATTTAAATCTACCCCTGAAATCAGTATTAAGCATCAGATTAATGCCATTGACTATTCAATTAAATCTGAAATATTAGCGATTAACGGGCGGTTATCAGAATTGGAAATTTGGGGAAAATCACAAGAAGGAGAATTAACTTTTACTGAAAAAATCAGAATAGAGGGTTTGAATACCGAAATGTCAAGTTTAAAGTTTGTGGATTCTAAAAATTGGATAGTTATAGCCAATCAAGATGGCGGATTAATTGTTTATGATTTCGGCGAGAAAAAAGTTATTTTCCGTAATAATTCAGCACACGTATCAGGAATTAATCAGTTGGCACTAGATCCTTTAGAACGCTTCATTGTATCAGGTGGTCGTGATAGCTTTATAAATGTTTGGAATATTGATGAGCTATCTGAAAATTATGTCCCCATAAAATTTCAAATGACAGAGGCGGTACAAGATATCGTATTTTTAAATAATGACTGGTTTTCGGCGATTAGTAGAGGACAGAATAATGTAGGACTTGATAGAAACGCTGAAGGTAGGTTTGAACTTTTTTCTGTGAATTTAGATTTATTTATCAAAAAATTAGACCAATGGGAACCCCAATGGATAATTGAGGATTTTGCCAATCTTATTGAATATCAAAAGTACCTTCCAAACTAGACCATTAATGAAGACGCTAAAAATCCCATTGCTATTTTTCATTCTCTTCTCTCTACTGTTGAATGATCAAGCTATTTATGCACAGGCTAATTTTGAAGATTATAAAATATCTAAGGATCGCATAGACATTGATTCCCTTGTTTTGGATAAGGTACAAGAGATTGGTGTTTATTATAGTAGTAATCAATTTGAATTGGGATTTTCAATGACTACTGATCTTTATTTTAATGAATATAATGAGAGTTCACTCAAGATTAAAGAAATAATTTTGAGTTACGCGATCAAATTAAGTTTTGCGCTTGATTTGAGGGATTCGACCACTTTTTATATGGAAAACTATTACAAATTAACGCCAAGTTTTTCAGAAATGACGATTCAAAATATTATACCCCCATTAAAGGAATACATTTATAATTTTCTTAAAAGCAAAAATCAGGTTTCTGTTTATGTCAATAAATTCGCTCAGAGTATAGATTTTATATCATCTACAGTCACAGTATACGATCAGGATGACTTTAAACGATTGGGTGCACGAGATTTGTTAGATGTGATCAGAATGACACCAGGATTTGCTGAAATCGGTGATTGGAATGAACGTCAGTTTGGAACAAGAGGTACATCAAATAGTACACTCCAGGATGTACTAATATTGATTAATGGCCATCGAATCAGTGATAACTTGACAAGTAGCAATGGTCCTGACTGGATAAGTTTGGATTATATTAAACAGATGGAGGTGGTAAGAGGGCCGGGTTCTGCCATTTATGGGGGTAATGCATTTAGTGGTGTTGTTAATATTGTCACTAAGGCGGGCTCAGGTGAGAAAATTAATGAAGCCAAAATGACTTTAGGTAATGGCAATAATCTAACGAATTTAGGTGGTGATTTCAGTAATGCTTATAAATTCAATTATCAATATGGCACTCAAATAAACAATACTGAAAGTATCTACTTTTCGGCGACGTATAATCAGTCTGCTGGGAGTGAGATCAACTATAGTGATGCTGAAAACAAGATTGTTATTCCAGATAATTCGAGAACAGTGGATACTACTGGTGTTGAATACATTAATGCATACGGACCGGGGTACAATTTTTTGATGAACTATAGAAATCGTTCGACAACGATAACAGCCAACGCGCAGTCAAATAATTATTATTTACCTAGATCCCTGAATCAAAATTTATGGCAGACGCAAGATCTTGATACGATTCAAGCATTGAGACGCAGAATAGATCGACGAGAATTCATTCAGCTTCAAAGTGATTTATTGAATACGGCAAAATTTGAAAACAGTTCTTTAATGTTAAAAGTGTCTGGAGATCACTTTTATAAGGATCTTTCAATTCCAACATTATCTGTTGGAAATGTAGCCAATAGTCCATTGGTGGGAGATGAATATAGAGCGACCGTAAATCTAGAGTTTTCTACCAAATCATTGACCCTTGGCCCTAATAATTTGCCCAATTTTCTGTTAGTTGGTGCCGAATGGTACGTAAATAAATGGGGGTATCGTTATTACAGGCAACTGGATACTGCGAACTATGTTTCTTCTTTAATTGATGATAGTTCTTTTGACTTTACTACGGGTACCATAGAGGGCGATCGAAAAGAAAATTTTGCGGCATTTTATATTCAAAATGAAATGCAATTGATACCAAATAAGTTGGTTTTGAGTACAAATATTCGCTTTAACTATGATGAAGTCTTTTCAAATTTTAAAAATGGGTTACAATGGGGAAAACAATATTCACCAAGGATATCATTGATTTATATTGCAAAAAAGGATCTGGTCAAAAGCAAGTTCACTAGGTTCAAAGTTATTTATAATTCTGCCTTCTTACCGGCTGCTTTTTTGTACAGATCTGGATTTGTGCCTGCTTTTCAGACGCCAAACGACGGTCAGGATGCCTTGAATGCACAGATTATAGAAAGTTTAGAGGGGGGTGTGTTTCTAAGACTGGATAAGCACTTAGATTATAATTTCCAGGCCTATGTCAATTTTATAGATGATAATATTGTTCAAAATGCTAATAATAAGTACGTAAATGAGTCGAATCCAACAAGGATCAATGGGTTTGAGAATGAATTTAAATACCGAGCAAAATCAAGTTCTAATTATCAAAATGGATTCAATTTTCATCTTTTTTCCAATTATAGCTATTCAAGAACTCATATTTCTGGAGATAGTCTGGCAGTTTTCATGAATGTCTTCAACGCTAAGATTTGGAATGATACAACTACCAGGTATCCAATAAATATTTTGAAGTTTGGAGGTGATCTGTCTTATAAAAAGAGTGAGACCATAGGTGGGAGTGATAGATATTCTAAGATTGTAAAATCCCAAACGAAGTATGAAATTACTTTTGGAGCGAATGCACAGTTGATAAGTGATTCTCATAGGTATTCTCCGTATTTCTTGAATCAAGGCTCTATAGTTAATAATACCGATAAAGAATGGATTGAGGTTCCAAGTCTTCTGTTGATTAATGCCAATATTCACGCAATAGTCGGAAAATTTAATTTTGGTATTCAGGTTTATAATTTAACCGATAAGGAGGGTTTCATGACGTCAGCGGATACTCGATTGGGAATGAAGCGTCAGGAAGGAAGAATGTTTTATTTCAGTTTAGGGTATGCCTTTTAGCTATTATTTCCCTTAATACACATAAGATTTCCACTAGGGTGGAAAACAACATAATTCATAGTTTATGCAAATAAAAGAGCAACATAACAACGATGATGTCTCTAGCTTGGGTTCTGGAGGTCTTAAGGGTGTTTTGAATAAGGATAATTTAAAAATAAATTCCAAATTGTTCAAAACTGAAGTCTTGGCTGGATTTACTTCCGCTATTGTGACGATGCCCGTTGCGATTGCTTATGGTTATGCGTCTGGGTTAGGACCTATTTCTGGATTCATATCAGCGATAGTTCTTGGGGTCATAGCAGCTATAATTGGAGGAACTCAAGGTCAAATCAGTAGTCCGACAGGTGCCCTGACCGTGGCCATTTCAGTAATTGTTGGTGTTGAGATAGGGATTCAAGGAAGTCTAGAAGCGGCTATTCCGATATTGGTATTGATGTTTTTTTTGGCAGGCCTTATACAATTTTTGTTCGGTATCATGAAATTGGGTGAAAATATTCAATATATTCCTTTTTCTGTTATCAGTGGTTTTATGAGCGGCGTAGGTGTTATTATTATTGCCATTCAAATCCCAGATACATTTGGCGTTCAAGCAGGTGTCCATACCTCGATAATTAGTAAAATTTTAAATGTATCTTATTTCGTGAAAAACGCTAATTGGAATTCTTTCTTGATCACTGCGCTGACACTTTTGATCATTTATGGTTTTCCGATATTAACAAAAAAAATACCCAGTAGTTTGGTCGCTTTGATTGTACTTACAGGTAGTTGTTATTATGTTGATTTTAACGTGGACAAGCTGGGACCGCTAAATTATGACTTAGCCAATATTAGCTTTATTTCATCAGATCAGTTGACCAATTCTGCCACCGTAAGCAGAATTTTGATAGCGGCTATTTCCCTAGCCTTTATTGGATCGGTAAACACGCTTTTAACTTCTGCAGTTGCAGATAAAATGACTAATTCTGTTCATAACAGTAATCAAGAGTTAATGGGGCAGGGTGCGGGTAATATGGTGGCTGCTGTTTTTGGTGGATTGACGGGTAGTGGGGCTACAGCCTGTGCCGTTGCTAATATACAGGCTGGGGGACGTTATCGTATTTCCGGTATTTCGACTGCCTTATTTTTGGTCATATTTCTAATTTGGGGAGGTGGTTTTATGGCACAGATCCCGTTGGCAGTGATTTCTGGAATTATGATTTCCATTGGTTTGATTCTTTTAGATAAAGTGACCATTAAGAAGTTAAATATTATCCCGAAGGTTGATGCGATCGTGATGCTCTTAGTGATGCTCCTAACGGCATTTTATGATTTGTTGTTTTCTGTCAGTATGGGGTTAATTATTTCGGCTATATATTTTATGAAAAAAATGGCGGATCAAGTCGAGGTTGAAACAAATCAATCGAGGTTGGAATTAATGATTTATGAATTAATAGAAACCTTTGATGATCCTGATGCTTTTAAAAAGAAAGTACTTATCAAAACAATTAAGGGACCTTTGTTTTTTGGTTTTTCTTCTAGGTTCTTAACCACTATGCGTAATATCCCAAAGGACGTAAAGGTGGTGGTATTTAATATGTCCTTAGTGCCCTATATGGATTATTCTGGTATTCGGACATTTAAGGATTCAATCATTTATTTAAGATCCAAAAAGGTGAAAGTTTGTTTTTGTGAGTTAAGCATAAAAAACAGTGACCTACTCATGCAGCTTGATATTATTCCCGATCTGATAGCAAAGAAATATATTTTTAGTTCAATTGAAAGCTGTGTCATGTGGTTAGATGAACCGGGGGTTATAGAGGGAAAATCTATGGATCCGTCCCAATTATATTTCCCAAGAGCATTTACACCCAATGATGATGGGATCAAGGACGAATGGGAAATAAAAAATATCGATCAATATCCAAGTTGTCATATTCAGATTTTTGATGTTAGAGGTTTAATTGTTTTTGATTCAGTAGGATATAAAACTCCTTGGGATGGAATATGTCAGGGAAAGCCATTACAAAAGGGTGCCTATAACTTTATATGTCAATTAGATAACAAAGAGTCTGAGAATATTAATGGATCTGTTTATCTTATCAGATGATCGGTGCCGTTTCTTAGTACAATGGATTCTCTACATATAATTAATTCCCTTACCGTAAATCTTGATGTTGATTTAAGTCCTGAAAGAAAGAACCGCCTTGAGAAGGAACTTCTCAAGGCCATAGAATATTACTTTGATAAATACTTTCCTTACAGTAGGGTTTTGACCATTGACAAAATAGATCTGGATTTGGGAACTATTCGGAGTGGAGATTTCGTCGAAGAGGCGTTAATTAGGTTTTCTTATCTATTAGATACAGAATTATCCAAGTTTGTCAATCAAGAAAACATAGATCAACTGATTGACGAGAACAATCAATTTGACGATCTTGAGTCATTGGTTTATTTTTTAAAAACGGGCATCAATATTTCAGATCATGCTGATATTTCAGCCTTATTTCAACGATTAGTTCGAGATTCATTTGAAGAATTAAGACCAGTTCTACTAAGTTTATACCAATCAGAAAACATTAAAAGACGGATCTTTTATCAAATAAAATCAGAACTCCTTCAAGAATTTTGGATAAAGGATAGTCCGCTCGGTTATCGTGAGATGATGCGGATAAATAACAGTATTTATAGGACTTCAGGGTTTGATAAACACATGGGCACCGACAGACTGATTTTTGAAAAAGTAATTAAAAAATGGAGTTATGACTTCATGATGAATCAAAGGACAGTTAAAACGTCAACTAATTATGTTAAACATATAAGATCGGCACTCCATAAGGAAAAAGGTTTTAATGTCTATGTTAAGAACTACTTATTAAATGCTGTTTTGAAATATGGAAAAGGTTTGGAGGAGATTAGTTCATCCCAAAGTAATTCAAAATCTGAAACGCTGATAAAGTCTGCAGTTACGTTGTTGGTTGATCAGAAAGAAATAGAAATTTCCTTAGTGCTAAGAAAAGAAATTCAGTCGGTGCTCAATTATGGAGATCTCCAAAAGCTTTCCAAAAGTATTGCCTCTCAATCTTCTTCTATTGAAAAGTTTCTGCAGATAATACAAAATTCCTTTAAATTATTCAATGACGATCAAATTAAATGGCTATTCCAAAGTTTGGAAGCTAATCTAAGTTTTAAGTTTAGAACTGAATTAAGAGAACTATCAGACATTATTGATAGTGTCAAATCTATACTGTATGTGAGTCAAGATAAATTGGGCTTTTTATTTGTTCGTGATTTTGTTCGCGTAGCCCATAAGAATTTCAGTGAAGGGCCTGATATACTGTATAGATTTATTGATATTATTTCGATCAAAAGTAGGTTTAGTAAATCTTATATCCTTAATAAGATGATTGCTTCTGACAGCGGATTAGATGCGATACGACTCCTTAAAAAGGAGGATAAAGTTGACATACAATCTGAGGTAGCAGTCAATGAAAGTTTAATGAGTATTTACCTAAACTATCTTAAAACAGGTAAGTGGGGCGTTGACATGCGCACGCCTGAGGATGTTTTGGGAACATTGCTGAATGGATCAAAGGAGCAATTGCTCCTTTTATTGCAAAGGGAAATAAAAACAGAGGTGGTTTGGCTCAGACTGATCCATATGCATTCCATCGAGTTAGTACAGCAATTGATGTTAGATTTTATTAAAGATGCTAAAAGACAACTCGAGATAAGGAAAATTTTACTAATCCTTGATAAGTCACAATATTCTATCACCTTAAAAAGAAATATTTTTGAACGATTGATTCTAGATCCGTTATGGATGGACAATTTCTTGATTACTCAATCCAAAGTGGACATTGAGCTAATTAAACAATTCCTTGAATCCACGTTCATTGAAAGAAATCAAAATCGCAATTTAACATTCATTCCTGTTATTCAATTTATCCTCAACGGTCAACTTGAATTTGATGGCTCAATGATTGAGATCTTGAATATTGTTAAAAGATTAAATCAAAAGGATTTGATGGTCCTAGCTAGGAGTATCTATTTTGGCACAAATTCTTATCAAAACAAACTTCGTTTGAAAAGAATTTTTCAAATATTTTCTTTATCACAAATAGATATATTGTTCATTGCCTTGTCGCAGCAAGATTTGACTAGGCAACGTGCTTTGGAGAATCTGCATTATTTAAAAATTCTTATCAATTCTTTATTTTCTGAAAACATATACACTTATGGCTATGCTCAGATTGCCTACTTTTTGAACAATTTTTCAATTTCAAATAGTTTGACTAACCGCCCATTGCATGAGTTTTTAGAAAGGTTGTCTTTAAAAAAGAATTTGAATTTGAATGAATTGATTGAAAAGATGATTGATCATATGGATCCTGACACTTTTTTAAAGACAATTATTTTAAGAAGTCAGTTGATTCAATCTAAGAAGTTGTTAGAAAAATCCAAAGAGAGTAATCGAGTTAATACAGATGACACGAGCCTTTTGATAAATTATCTTTCGTTAGGAATATGGTCTTCTAGGGATCGCTCACCTCAAGAGGTATTAGAAGGCCTGCTCAATGGTGCTTGGGAACAAACGATTAACGCGTTGGCTAAGCACATAGATAATAAGATTTTTTGGCTAAGGTTTCTGTATCAATTCGATTTTGTTACGTTTAAGAAAGTATTTTTTGAAATTTTCAAAAATAAAGAAGAATTAAAGTACCTAGATGAATTTTTGAAATCAATTTCCCCAGACCAGGTTGATCTAAGATTTAGGACATTCGAAATATTTATATTATTGATTATGGATGTTGAGGAAAAAGAGGGTTTCGAGGCCTTGTTTTTCGATCATATAAAACAATCAAAAGTAGATGAAGTGCAAGTTATAATAAGTGACCAGACAATTTTAGTTACCGAGGACATCGAAGTAAGGGATGATTTTGGTTCTGTTTTGGAACGTTATTTTGAGGATCCTACCGACGCTCAATCCGTTCTAGTGTTGGATCAATTAAATTTTGATTATATCAACGAGTTGATATTGAAAGATTATTTCATTGGTGGTCAATATCCTTGGATTTCATGGAAGAAATTATTTAAAAAAACACGAAAATCTTATTTGGTAAAATTATTAATAAAAGCATTTCCAATCTTTTTTAGTAATTCTTGGGGGATTAAGTTCTTCCATTTTTTCGGATCAAATGAAAAGTTTTCTCTATTTAAGAAAAATGATATTGAGATATTTTTGTTTCATCTCTTTAACAATAACATAAATGAATTAAAGCGACATTTTATTGAAACATGGAAAGTTCTTCAAAAGACTGCGACAAATGAAATTCATGTTTTATTGGATGATCTAGAGTTTAGAGATTTCATTATTCATTCAAAGTATTATGATCAACTTTATCTTGATAAAAAAATAAAGTTCCAAATCAAGGACTTGCTTGATTTGGAAGAAGGGCTAATTGAATTACTATCAGATCAACGTGATGTCGTCCTAGTTGAAATTAGGTCTGAGATTGGCGATTGGATTATTGACATTGCTGCGGTAGTCAACTCTAAAGCTGAATTACGAGATCTTCTATATTTGAAATTATTATCGGTAATCGCTTCAAATGATGATTTTGATTTGACTTCTTTTATGAGGGGTTTTTCTGCTGATTCCAAATTATCAATCATCACTCATATTATTAATTTTAATATTATTGAATCTTATCAGATTCTTCATCAGCAAAGAGTGTTGTATAACTTAATAAAATCCTTGCTAGATGATCAAAACTTGGCGTCTGCATTTTTTAAAAATATTGATAAAAAAAAGCTGAGTAAGTTTTTGTCATTATTATCTAGTAGCACAATATCACTGCTTTTGTCCTATTTGGATGCAGATAAGCAAGAGGATGCAATAGTTATAGAAGCGATTGAGTCAATGAAGTCGAGTGCGCCATTAGAACGGCTGATTTTGTCAGATCATTATATGGATCTTGACTGGTTAAAGAGTGTAATTACGACTGCGGATTTCTTGAATAGTCCCTTTAAGCGATTATCATCTTTCGAGGTCGTTTTAAGGGATATGTTGGATAAGGGATTGGTCTCCTCTGAATTTTTCATGGAGCTAGATCTTAATAAACTTCTTCGTTTTTTCTCAGTGCTGTCAGAAGAAACCTTGACGTTATTAGAATCTGTATTTGATAAGGATAATCATAAAGAGGCAACGATAATCGAGGCGTTGGCGTTACTCAGAAGTAGTGAAACGGATCAAGATCTTCTGATAGTTGATACTTCTAGTGATCTTGAATTACTACGTTCTGTTATCTCCACAGGTGATTTATTAGGTAAGTCATTCAAACGATTATCAATTTTTGAAACATTCTTTAAGGGGATCTTAGCGCGCGGTATCGTTACGGGACGATTTTTCATTGATATCAATTATAAAGAGGTGGTCCGTTTTTTTTCATTCTTATCAGATGAGATCGTCGTGTTACTAAAACCCATTTTTGATAAAGAAAACCCTCGTGAGGATAAATTGGCCAGGGAGTTGGAGTCAATGTCTAGGATTAAATATCCAGATGATTTAAGTATTGACTTACCTTCAGTGTCAGTCAAAGACAGGGTATTGTTGAGAAATTTAATTGAGAGTGGTAAAGTGACAGGCACTTTATTTAAAACGATAGCTGATTTTGATTTGTTTGTAAGAAGTTT
>JABMNK010000101.1 GCA_013204595.1 Flammeovirgaceae bacterium | reverse complement strand
TCCGAATGGTTTTCAAGTATAAGGATGGATATTGAGTCGTTGCAAGATCCAAAAGCTAGGCCAAGGAAATAACTATATGTGGGAAAAAATAGACTATGTTCTTCCAAGAGTAATGCATCATATAGAAGAAAAGATAAGTTTAAGCCCCGAAGAGCTAGAGGAAAGACTTAAGAGGGACATAGTAAATCAGAGCCGGCATTTAATAAGCTCCCTTGTAAGAGTGAATACTAAAAGCTTAAGTGCGGTTCGTATTTTTACGGAGGAAGATTCTTCAGCTACAATATTCCCGTTTCTATCAGCTTTTAAAGGACCTTGATAGTGAATGAAAAAATAACTTGCCCTAAATGTAAGGGTGAAAATACCGCAGGAATTATTTATGGTTACCCTGACGATGATTTATTGGATGCGGATGCGGATGGTGACATTGTTTTAGGCGGCTGCTGCATTGGCGGTGGTGATCCTGATTATGCCTGTAAAGACTGTGATTTTAAATGGCGGTCTCCATGGTAAGCGAAGTATTACTTATCTAGCCCGTCAATAGGACGCCATATCTTTTGAGACATTACTTTTTTCTTTTTCTTTTCTTCCCTGTCTTAGTATGGTCTGACGTCATCTATGAAAAACTTGGCTTTACCGATGCCCAAGGGCGTGAGGTGGTGTCCTTAAAGATAGAGGGTAAGATCGGTTTCACGGATGACAGGGACTTTAATAACGCCTTAAAAGACATCAATCAACATAACTACCGGGTACAGTTTGATTCGGTCGTGCTCGATAGCCCTGGCGGTATTATATACAACGCTATTGAAATTGGTACCGCGATTCGAGGCAATCATTTATCGACCTTAGTCATGGCTAGTCAGTCATGTACCAGTTCCTGTGCATTAATTCTTCAAGGTGGCGTCTGCAAGATGGCAATAGGAGAGGTGGGCATTCATCGCACAAGCTATGGTGATAATCCGATTCCTTTAAACGAGGTAAAGGCAGCAGTGCGTAAGAATGATCAAGACATTGACCACTACCTGACTGAAATGGGAGCATCCCCTCAATACATTTGGTATTTTAAGTCGACTCCAAATTGGGATATGAATTATTTAGTTAATTATGAGAAAAAGGATTTTGGATTTTTTTCTGCCACTGCCGAAGAGATGCAATACCGATTAGAAATTGCCTCACAGAAATTAGGACGTCATAAGAAAGATTTGTTAAATAGTCTGACCGATAGAAACTATGAGCTCTATCCAGAGGCCACCTGGGAATCTTCGGATTATAAATATGCCGTCCCTAGTTGCTCAGAACAATTGTTCCTAGAAGATAATATGACCGACCATGTCGGCATCAATATTGAACCAGACCCTCAAGACATCTTTGAAATTTATCAGTGGGATCGTGGAATTGTGAATGAACAGGGGAAGTATATTACAACGGATAGAGTGCCTTTCAAGGAAGAGCAGTTCTATTATTATTCTTTTAGGTACTTTGCTAAAGGAAAAGAGGTTACCTACAAAGAGCGTGTCACACTCTCTGCGCCGACCTCCTGGAGATCAGATGAGGAAGGTATAGATTATACCCAAAATAAGACTCCAGGATATGAAGTGTCTGAGGACAAAAGTACGATAACCGTCACCAAAACCATACCGAATGATGGGTTTGTATTTGGTGGATGGACACTCACAAAAGATGACCCTAAAGGGCCTTTCAAAATTGAGATCCTCTTTAAGGATAAAGTAATACGAACGTTTGATTATGTGGTTGAATAGTTAAATGTTAAATTCATATGTCATTATAGATTTCGAAACCACAGGACTTTCAACTTACTATGGCGACAGAATAACTGAGGTTGCTGCAATTAAAATCGAATCAGGTGAAATTATAGGCCAATATGAAAGTTTAGTAAAAACAGGTCAATATATTCCGGATATTATAAGTAGGCTCAATGGAATAACTAAAAGTATGTTGGACTCAGCCCCGCCAGCAAAATCAGTAATGAAAGATTTAGTAAAATTTATCGGGTCAAAATCTACTCTAGTCGCACATAATGCATCATTTGACAGCAATTTTTTTCATAATGAACTTGAGTTAGCCGGCATAAGCAAACAAAGGAATTTTATTTGTACTTTGCTCTTATCAAGAAGGCTATATCAATTTAGTACAAATCATAAGTTAGAGACCTTAGCTTCATATCATGACATACCAATTGTTGGTTCTAGCCACAGAGCTATGCCAGACGCAATGGTTACTGCTCAATTATTTAACAATATACTTCATGATCTTGCAATTCATAATATGGAAAAAAAAATAATTGATGAAATAAGTCCAATTGAAATAATGCTTCAGCAAAAAATTCCAGCTTACCAATTTTTACGAACTGCCGAGAAAATTCATGACTATAAGCGTAATAAAAGAAAACATATTTTAATTAAAAAAAGTCGAGCTGAACGCGGTTTGAAAAAAAATAAAAAAGTGACTTATGCAAATGGCGATAAATATGAAGGAGATTGGGTGGATGGAAAAATGAATGGGTTGGGCACTTATACTTTTGCAAATGGCGATAAATATGAAGGAGATCGGGTGGATGGAAGAATGAATGGATCGGGCACTTATACTTATGCAAATGGCGATAAATATGAAGGAGATTGGGTGGATGGAAAATTGCAGTAATAGTGAAAATTTCTATATAACAAAAGCATAATATTCAAAATGAAAATGGTGCCTAATGTCCTTTACGATAATGTAAAAAGCGATGCTGAACGCAAGGTATTTAGATTGCTTAAAGATATTGATATTGGACATGGATGGACCGCTTATCACTCTCTTAATGTATCTGAGCATGCATATAAAAAATGGGGAGAAATTGATTTTGTGATTGTAGGCCCGAAGGGTTTATTTTGTCTTGAAGTTAAAGGTGGTGGGGTTGAATGTAAGGACGATATATGGAGATTTACTAATAGATACAATGAAACACAAAGAAAAAAAGAAGGTCCTTTCGAACAGGTGCGGAGTGCTCATTACTCCCTAATCGCCATGTTTAGAAGGGACGAGATTTTTGATTCGCTAGAAAATAAAATTAATACAGGTTGGGGGGTCATTTTCCCTGACATATCTTGGAATCAATTCTCACCAGAAATGCCAAGAGAGATAATATGTGACGAACAATTTACTAAAAATTCACAATCTTTTAGCAAATATATAAAACAGTTGTTTGAATATTGGCTCAATAAAGGTAAAAAATTACCGGCACTAAATCCTGGCGATATGATTCTTGATAAAATTGATAAATACCTAAAGCCAAACTTCCAAACCTCACCATCACTTAGAAGTAGAGCAGACTCTCTTTATGAGGATATGGTAACCCACACTAAAGACCAGCTAAATTTTATAGAGGGTCTTGAGGAGAATGAAAGAATTATTTGTGAAGGTGGTGCAGGCACTGGAAAAACATTAGTCGCTATTCATACAGCCCGTAATGAATTATTAAATGGTAAAACTGTATTGTTAGTGGCTATGGCAGATATTTTTACTGCTTACCTAAAGATTCAGCTCAAGCCCTCCCCCGCACTTAAAATTTGTATGTTTTCAGAGCTAGAAAAGTCCCTTAATTTTTTCAGTGAAAATAAATTTGATGTCTTGATAGTAGATGAAGGTCAAGACTTGATGCATATCGAAAATTTAGATACTTTTGACAAAGTAATTAAGGGTGGGCTTGAAAATGGAAGATGGCGTTTCTTTATGGATAGCAATGCTCAGTCTGGAATAATTGGCAGCTTTGATCAAGTCGCTTTTGATATCCTAAAAAATTGTAACGCCTCCATATTTAAATTGAAAAATAACTGCAGAAATACTAAGCAAATTGTTGAGGAAGCACAATCAACCACAGGTGCCCATATAGGAGAAACTGTTATAAAAAGTGACGGGCCTAGAGTCTATTATTGCAAAACTGATAGCCAGGAGCATGAGGCAGAAATGCTAATTAAGCGGATAGAAAGTTTACGAGACGAAGGCATTAATCTTGAGGATATGGCTATTTTATCAACGGTCAGTCATAACAAATCATCAATCTCTAAATTGCCAGTAAAGTGGAATAGGCGAATACACATAATTAATAATGTAAATGTAATATCACCCCCTTCTTCGTCTATACTATTTAGTAAAATAAGTGAATTTAAAGGGTTAGAGAAAAAGCACATCATGTTAATTGATACTGATTATTTTGCAAACGATAATCTTTCTCGTTCATTGTTATATATTGCAATGACGCGGGCCAACATCGGATTGTGGGTTGCAGCTAGGCCAGAATTTAATGAGATGTATATAGCATTCCAAAAAGAAAATATGCGGTAAATATAAGATTATGGATAATACAAAATTATTTCATAATGACCGTGAGTTACTGCTAGGCTACTTAAAGGAACAGCTTCTAGGGCCGAGTGAAGGAGAGAATGAAGGGTTTTATAAAGACTCGGCTAATAATCTGCCCTATCAGAGATACGTCATGGGTACTTTGTACCCTCAAGTTATAAGTGATGATGAGTATATTAATGAGGAAATTAATACTCAAGAGATGGTAAGTGCTTCTTCTGACTCTGAGGAGGTGGATGACACTCCAATGAGCATGGTTTTTCAAAGACTGCCTGCTTCGATAGGCATGAGTTTTTATGTGAAGGATTGCAAGCAAATTGAGATTGATGTTTGGGGGGCTCAATACAAAAAAATTAATCAAGATTTTATAGATTCTCAAGAAAGCCTTGCCGATGACAAGCGAATTTTAAAAAAAAGATTAGAGAATTATCCAGAATTTATTCGTATACCACTCGCAACTGAAAAAAAACCGGAAATTATATATGCTAATAAAACTCAAACAATTAATGCCCTAAAAGATAAAGCTGAGATTAAGGTAGTTTGGCGCCCCCTAGGGAAAGGCTCATTAATCACCGTAACAATGTTAAACCCCTTAAAGCAAGAAGAGACTGATACGACAGATCCAGAGTTATGCCTTTATCAGGTAGGTTTTAAATGTAGGCCATCGTCAGGTGCTTTTGATGAATATTTTTCATTAAATAGGCTGTCTTATGACGATGAAGAATCTGAGTTAGCGCTACAATATAAAAAAAATATAAATTACGGAGTAGGCCATGGTTGCTCTGTTAATTGGCCTGATAATGATTCCACGCCTAACTTTATTGAGACGACATTTATGCCCACTCAAGAGGTTAAGCCTCAAGATTTTGATGGCGCTGAAGACTATAAAAATCTTGATGTTCTTTCATTGCAGTTTTTAGGGAAAGAAGGTGTTGACTCAAAAATACTAAATTCCCAGCTAGAGCAATTTATTACAAGTTACGAAAAATGGTATGAAAAAATTTGTGATGAGGAGATTGATAAAAAATTTAAAGTTGCCAAGGAAAGAATTTCTAGTCGTATTGGGATTGCAATTGACAGGATAAGGCTTGGGATTTCTATACTAAATAATAACGAGCAAGCTAGACAAGCTTTTGTGATGGCAAATCAGGTAATGCTTAGACAGATGGTCCATGTAAAACTGACAGAAGAAGAGTCAATTAATCCTTATAAACAACCAGATTATAAAGAATTCAAAACGTTTGCATGGCGACCTTTTCAGTTAGCATTTCAGCTATTAATTATAGAATCTTTAGTTAATGAAGACAGCAAAGATAGGGATACCCTTGATTTAATATGGTTCCCAACTGGTGGCGGGAAAACTGAAGCTTACCTTGGTGTTGCTGCATTCGAACTTATTTATAGAAGGCTCAAATATGGTGAGGCAGGAGCTGGTACTGCAGTTATAACAAGATACACATTAAGATTATTAACGTCACAGCAATTTGAAAGATCAGCAACTTTCATTTGTGTATTAGAAATGATGCGAAAAAATGAAAAATTAAAACTATTAGGTAAAGATTCTTTTAGTTTGGGTTATTGGGCAGGTCAAACAATGACGCCGAATAAGTATATAGAGGCCTATGAGAAGTATGGGGATATGAGAGGTGAGGAAAACCCTAAAAATCCTTTCGTACTTCAAAAATGTCCGTTATGCGCGACACAAATTACCCCACACAAAAGGTCCGAAGAGAGTTCTGATTATGGTGTAAAGGTTACCGAAACTTCTTTTAATTTTAATTGCCCATCAAATACATGTGATTTACACAAAAATATACCTATTTCAGTTGTTGATGAAGACCTGTATGAAAATCCACCTAGCTTTTTAATCGGAACAATTGATAAATTTGCAAGACTAGCGTGGGATAACCGAGCCAGTAATATATTCTGCCCAGATAAAAATAGGGCTCCCTCATTGATCATCCAAGATGAGTTACATTTAATTTCAGGCCAACTAGGCACTATAGCTGGTTTGTATGAAGCAGCTATAGATGTAATCATTAGCTCAAAAGGCGTTCGGCCGAAATATATTGCAGCTACAGCAACGATAAGGCGTTCGGCAGACCAGGTTAAAAAACTGTACGGAAATACTGTTGATATTTTTCCCCCTGCAGGACTTTCTTGGGATGATTCCTATTTTTCAAAAACTTCAAAGACTGCAAATGGGCGCTTGTATGTTGGGATAATGGCACAGGGTCAATCTCCAGTTCTATCTTTGGTGAATACAGCCGCCGCATTAAGCCAATCAGTTATGGACTGTAAGGGATTAAGTGAAACAGCTATCAACTCTTGGTGGACCCAAGTAATTTACCATAGCAGTAAAAGAGAGTTAGGGAAAACAATATCATTAGCAAGTGATGACATCCCTATGCGCATAGATGCAATCTCAAGAACTAAAGAAAGTAGACGTCAATTAACAAACATTCAAGAAATGTCATCAGTCATTAAAACAGAGTTGCCAACAATCCTGTCCGATTTAAAAAAGAACCAAGGTGATAAGGGTGCAATCGATATTCTTCCGTGCACCAATATGATTTCAGTTGGTGTTGATGTGAGCCGTTTAGGCTTAATGCTTATTTACAGGCAACCGAAATTAACATCCGAATATATTCAAGCATCAAGTCGAGTCGGAAGAAGTGAGAAATATGCTCCAGGTATAGTCGTTACTCTATATTCAGCTAATGCACCAAGAGATAGGTCCCATTACGAAAGCTTTAAGTCTTACCATAGATCGTTATATAGATATGTTGAGCCAACAAGTGTGACCCCATTCTCACCAAGAGCTCGAGATAGAGCCTTGCATGCAGCATTAGTTATAGTGATGAGGCATGCCGGAGGGTTAAGTGAAAATAATGCTGCTAAAGATTTTAATCCTAAAGATAAGAAGATTGAAAAATTAATTGGATGCCTATTAAAGCGTATGGTTCGTTCAGAACCTTCAGAGGAAATAGGTATAGAGAGGGACTTGAATCGATTAATAACTGAATGGGTTAATATGACAAAATCAAAAAAACCCCTCCGCTATGAAGGGAAAAGCAAAAGCTTTAAGAGTCTGCTAGTACGTTTTAATAGCAAAGAAGCTATCGAAAAAGAAGGGTGGCCTACTCAAGACTCCATGCGAAACGTTGATGCTGAAGCTTTGATTGAAGTCCTTGGAGAATAATTAATGGCAGACTATAGAAAAATTAGGCGTTCTCAATACATCTATCCGTTTGGGGTTGGCGCTCTTTATGACCTAAGTGATGAGTCATTTATCGCAGTGGATATCTCTAAATGGGATTCTAATTATGGTGAAAAATTAAGTCTAAATAGACTGGAACATCGTCTTCGTGTTGAACACTTTAAAATGCCCGAGAGCTACAATTCGATGGGCGGCAAAAAAAAATCTTGGCAATTAAAAAAATTACCGTACGAAAGGTTTCCTAAATGGTTGTTCTGCAGATCTTGTGGAACGATGGTTCAATGGACCAGGTCGAAAGAGGTGAATGGCGAGACTCCAAAATGTGATGCTCCTGATTGTAAAATCAACCCTAACCTTACCCCCATGAGGTATGTCATGGCCTGTAATAAAGGCCATGTCGCAGATGTTGACTGGCATTATTGGGCACATTCGTATCCAAAAAAAGATTGTAAGGTCAAAGATAAATTAAAGTATAAATCGCGGGAAAAAAAAGGGGGCCCTGCTTTGCCTACAGTTATTTGTGAGCATTGCAATGCATCGAGAAATCTAATGCATATTACATCAAAAATGGCCGGGTTAGCTGCCCTTGGCATCCGCTGCAAAGGTTTACAGCCATGGGAAAGTTCTTGGAATAGTGAAGTTAAATGTGACGGAGAGGTTAGTGCGGTTCAGAGAAGTGCCAGTAATTTATATTATCCGAAATTAATTTCTGCGCTCGATATTCCTTTAGGTAAGGAGGAAAAATTAGAAAATGAAGAGCTTGACCATGCTATCAAAGCTCATTCAGATTACAGTAGAATTTTAACGAAATTACAATCTTCTGAAGGAACCGCTACTGAAGCAATTATTAAGCTGCGAGCAGATGAAATTGCAGACACTATTCATTGCTCACCTGAATATGTTTTAGCTTTAGCACAAAGTGAATCGGCAGTTCATGGTGAGGAAAAAATTACCGAGCAAGTCGCAATTAATGAGCAAGATATTTTATTTGAAGAGTGGCAAGTGCTCGTCAGCCCTTCAAGTAATAGTTCTAAATACTTTAGCTCACATGAAGAATTTTTGGTGGGAAATAAATTTCGTTTGGATGAATTGCTTGAAAAGCTTATATTAATTCCTAAACTTAGGGAGGTAACTGCTTTAAGAGGTTTTCATCGAATAACTCCATCCCAGGAAGATTTTATCCCAGTTGATCTAGGGAAAAAAATTAATTGGTTGCCAGCAACAGAAGTCTTTGGTGAAGGTATTTTCATATCTTTAAAAGAAGAATCAATAACATCGTGGATTAAAAAACATGAAACTGCTATTACAGAAAGACTGCTTGTTATGCAAAATAAATACAACCACTTGCATTTAGATTTTCTCCCAGAACCAACACCTAAATTTGTATTACTTCATACGCTTGCGCACCTATTAATAAGGCAGCTCGCATTCGAGTGTGGATATGCAGCGTCTTCACTACGAGAAAGAATTTATGCTTCTGATGAAGGCACTACGATGTCTGGTATTTTAATTTATACCGCAGACTCTGACTCAGAAGGGTCGTTGGGGGGTTTGGTTAGGCAGGGTAATAAAGACAGATTTATTCCTACACTTATAACAGCCCTAGAGAGAGGGCAATGGTGTTCTGCTGATCCAGTATGCAAAGAATTGCCAGGGCAAGGAATGAATGGACTTAATCGAGCTGCATGTCACTCGTGTACCCTTCTAGCAGAAACTTCTTGTATCAGTCATAATTCATTATTAGACCGAATGTTATTGCTTGGCGAGGATGAAAAAAACCACAATTATGGGTTTTTTAGTGAAATGATAAAGAGATACCGAATGGAATTATTATGATATGAGAATGCCCACTGAAGCTGATATGAGTCAAGAACAAACTGATATTTATATTGATGCACCATTAGATGGGCGAGTTTTGGTGACAGGCCCCCCTGGAACAGGAAAAACCGTCATAGCGTTTCTTAGAGCACATACAATCTCCAAAAAAAAGAAAAAAATAACGGTAGCAATGTATCAGAATGTATTAAAAGAATATGCATCCAGTGCAGCAGAAGGTGAGTTTACTGTCAGCACCATGCATAAATGGTGGAAAAATTGGTGGGGAAATTTTGCCCTCCCCCCTGCCGGTGCTCCTCCAATAATTCAAGGTAATATGGGTGCGCAAACGGTTATTTTCTTACCAGGATGCCAAGGAATGAAGACGGTAAAAGTAAATGAGATTTTTGGAACTCCGTTTAAAAATAATCGTGGTATTCCTTGGAATGACAAAGATAAAACATGGTGTGTTTGGAAGGACTATTACGAAGAGAATATTAGTCTTTTTGAGCCCTACGTAAGTCCAAAAGAGGCCTTACCTATGATCGGTAAATGGGGAGAAGACGGACAATTTGATCACGACTTTGATAAAATTATGGATTATCTTGTTGAAAATGAAGAAAACCTAGATAAGGATAAGGTGAACTGGGGCCACCTGATTGTAGATGAATCTCAGGATATGTCACCCAGTCTTCACCAGGCATTAAAATTTATATCTTCACAAATTTTTAAAGGTACTCCCGCAAAAGAAGCTCCGGCGCTGACTTTATTCGCCGATGAAAATCAACGGCTTCATGAGAATAACTCAACAATTGACAATATTCTCACATCTCAAAATATTCCAGATGCCCGCCATTATAAATTATCAAGAAACTATAGAAATACATTGGAAATAGCTCTATTAGCCTCACATTTTTATGTGGGTCTAGGGGGAATCCCTCAGCTACCAGAAAGAAGAGGCGATAAGCCAAAGTTATTAAATAAATCCAGCCTTAAGGATGCTATTCAATTTATATACACCTATGCAAAAAATCATGAAAACAAAGAGATAGGTATTTTTGTTCAAAATCATTCGCAAAGAAAAAAATATGTCAAAGAAATGATAAAAATAATAGATGCTGAGTCTAATGGTAATCTAAGCGTTCAAAGTTACGATTTTAATGATCCTGATTGGAAGAATGCTGAAAAATTAGTATTCGATAAAGCTGGATTTATTTCTGTTTTTACTAAAGATATGAGCAAGGGGCTTGAGTTTGATGCAGTTTTTATTGTTGAAATACAATCCATATCAGTTGAGCCCTCTGCTCTTGATGAATTCAGGATGAGTATGTACGTATTGACTTCAAGAGCAAGGAGTAATCTTTTTTTAATGTTAACTACTGACGATACTAAGCCCACCATATTGGACTACCTGCCTGAAAAAAAGACTAATTTAATAGAATATATAAAATGACGACTAAAAAAGATAACCCTACAGCCGCTCTTTTTTCTTTCACTGAAGAAGCCAAGCCAGTTGAAGAAGCCAAGCCAGTTGAAGAAGCCAAGCC
>JABMNK010000011.1 GCA_013204595.1 Flammeovirgaceae bacterium | reverse complement strand
ATATAAATCAGGATTTAAATCCAGTCTTTTTTGATTTGCCCCTGATTCAATAGTGGCTGTCTCCATCTTTACCAAATCAGGTCGCAAGTACAACAAGGAAGATGTTTCGTTTTCGCCTCCGTGCTGATCGCCTTTTGGGTCAGATTTACGTATTTGTCCCGCCTTGGCCATGACCTCGGCTGGCAACGTAGGGTCGAAAAAATATATTGCGTAATCTCGCTTACGCTCTAGCTGTGATTGAATGAAATACCTGATGAGTTGTGGATTCCCCCCATGCCCATTGACAATAACAATCTTATCAAATCCATTCCTGGCAATCTCCTCGCAAGTGGCATCCAACAATTCCCATACCAGCTTACTAGGCAACGAAAAAGTACCAAATTGCTGTTTGGCCTCATTTATTTGACCATAAAAATAATCTGGAAAAACCACGGCATATTCTTTTTTTGTAGCCCTTGCCGACCATTCACGGACGTGGATCAGGTCCGAACCTATCGGTGCATGCGGGCCATGTTTTTCTAGTATGCCAATAGGCAAAATACACGTTTTATTGGATTTTTCAAGTGCCACCGGCCAATCCGTCGCCGTAAGTTCATCCCAACGAGCAGGCAATTCTTGGGCCGTTAATTGAAAGCTCAAGAGCATTAGTACAGACAAAATTCGCATAGTAATATTTTTATTTAAAACAATTATCAACGATAAATTTCTAGTAGAAGAGAAACAATTTAGAACAAAAAAATGACTTTTGCCCCGCCTTTAAAAAACAAATTGATTGATCGGTGAAATAAAGCCAACATCCTTTTAACTCAGGGAAGATAGCACAAATATCATTAAATCCTTTATGCCAAGAACCGAAAAAAAAATACCTACTGGCCGTCTACGGGACATTGAAAAAAGGATTTGGTAATTACCTCTCCGATTTACAAAACGCCACCTATCTCGGACGTGTTACTACCCTCAAAAAATACAGACTTGTGATAGTTGGTTATCCTTGTCTACTTCCCTTCAATGGAGAAGGGCATCAAATCGTGGTTGATCTATTTGAAATAGACACCAGTACCCTGATAAAAATAGATGCTTTGGAAGAACACCCACGGGTCTACCAACGCAAAAAAATTACAATGAGCAATGGAGCCAGCGCTTGGATCTATTTTAGAAACGTAGATCATCAGTCCTCTTACCTCAAAACCTACACAGACCAAACCAAAACATAATCCTCATTATGTTTTGGCATATTAAAAAATTGAGTTATTTTGCTTAACAACTTAACCTTACATAAATCATGAAATTACTTCTTACTTTTTTACAACACTTTGTATTTTTAGTGCCCAAGCACAAGAACCCGCCTGGATGGATTATGATTGGCATGTGCCCATCGAAAATGAATCCACCATCATTCAGATTTTAGACGATTATTTTTCAAATCCGGAAAACATTCCCTCCGGCATCACTTACAACCTATATAGAATGATGTTCAATGGGAGCTCGGACGTAACCCATACCTTTCAGGTAATAGGAGCTATTGATGATCTAAATGAGACCAGTAACTTTCCAAGAAATGCTGATTTTTCTCTCATGCTGGAGAAGATAAGAAATCATATGGAACCTAGAGGCCGCTATGCCGGAAGGGGTGATATTTCGACTGGCAAGCCGAATCAAGACAATATTGAATATTTGATGCTTGATCATGTCGAGAATTCAGCTAAGCGAAATGCCGCTGCACTAGCGCTATGGGCAACCAATAAGCAAAGTAATTATCGGGCTATAGGGACCGTAATAAGCGGAAGGGAAGATGGCATTACCCATTATACCCTGGTAGAAAGGAGCAATCTGAAGGATCTTCTGGGATCCGACCCCAATGTCACCAAAGAAGAATCCATGGCTTGGGACAAATACTTAAAAGACCGTGGAGAGATGAAAGAAATCAAAACCATGACAAGAAAACTGGCCAAAAGCTGGAATTAAGTTAAATTTTATCAACTAAATCAATAAACCAAATGAGATTAATTATCCTTTTTCTATTGTGTTCTACTGCCTCATTGGCACAAGAAACGACTATTTACGAAAACATCATCTTGACACCCATTAAACAAATGGAAGGCAAACTGATGGAGGGGGTCAAATTGCACAATGCCAAATACCACAGCAAGGGCAAAAGCACCGCTACCTTGTACAGCATATTGAGCGGACCCAATTCCGGAAAATTTGTTTGGTTAGATGGGCCTATGACCTATGCTGATTTAGACCAACAACCTGATGCCGCACACATGGCAGATTGGGGTAAAAATATCCAAAGCTACATCACGGATGAAAAGATTAAGCATGCACAACTTCACTGGGAGGCCAGTTATACTCCAGCCGAATTTGGTAGTTCAGATTACCTTTTGATCAGAACCTTCAAATTGAACAATAAAGCCAATAGTATGGCGAAAGTACTGGAGGCCATCACCAAAATCAAAGAGGTACTAGTCGCCACAAATGCATCCATAGTACGTCGGGTATACGTCAGCCCCTTCCGCTCTGAAAATGGAGAAGATATCTCATTGGTATATCCCTTTAAGTCATTTACGCGATTTGAAAAGGGCAATGGCCTTCCTGAAAATTTTGCTGCCAGTTATGAGGAAATCAATGGCATGGGTAGTTGGAGAAGAGACATCGCAGATGTACTTGAGACCTATACCGACGGTAGGTACGATGAAATCAGAACGCTTGTGAAATAATCAAGTACCTCTGGTACTGCGCTTATTGAAATGTCTGAAGATGAATAAAAAAAGGCGACTTTTAAGTCGCCTTTTTTTATGGGATTGAGCTGAACTATTTAAATCCATTTACTCAATTCAGCGCTCAGCAGCTCATACGCATCTACTACTCAAATGAGCAATACGCCTAATCAATAGACCTCAAAATTGATATAAAGCATCTCTAAAGGCTTTTTTTTCCTTTTATCAAAATGAGCAAAAAAAAATATCTTTTTGGTCTATTATTGTCCTCCAACCAAATATAATCTTGTATACTATGAAACAATTTATCCTCTTGATCTCCCTACTGATTTGTCTCGATGGGTTGGGTCAAGATAATTCAACCCATTTAAGATATACTTTTATCAAGGCCAAAGAAGGTGGAAATTATCGCGAAAACCTCCTAGAAAAATTTGCCAAACTACACAAACAAAGAATCGAAGATGGCATCATTGAGGGTTGGGACGTTTGGGAAGTCGTCAATGCGCGCCAAACACCCTTCAGTCATGTCGTTGTGACGTTAATGGATATTTCCAAAATGGACAGTCTATATTCTGGAGTCAATATGCAAAAAGTTTTTCCCTATATGACCGACAGTGACCTAGCCGAATTTTACAAAAGTAATATTGAAAGCAGAGACATCATTGGTGATTATATGGTCACCAACATCAAGAGCGCTAGCAAAACCGGGATTTTTATTGATGAATTTATGACCATGAATTTCATGATGGTCAAAGAAGGGAAATTCAAGACCTACGAGACCATGGAAATTAATCTTGTCAAAGAGGGGCTACCCCAAGGTGATTTAAGATCTGGCTGGAATTTACAAAAAAGAGTAGATAAATATGGCACCAATCTAGACTGGAATTACCTGACCCTTGATTGGTATGCCAAATATTCAGATTTTATCAATCATGTATCTGCACCTGCTATGGATGCCGATAAAGACCATCAAGCGATGATGGCTGTACGCGATCTTAGAGAAAGTGTCACCTTGAGATTGATAAAGATGGTCCGATAGCTCCTGCCAAAAAGTAGGGTTCTCCTTCAGGCCCGTATCCAAATAAGCTTCGTGTATTTATCGACTATTTCATTACAGAGTCAATATAAATCTCATGGAAAGTTTTCTTTTACCTTTTTTTGATCCAAGGTCACGTTCACCTTGCTTTCTGTGGTGGGTGCGCTTCTTAGTTGGGGTGTTTTTATATGGCATACTAGTGGTTGTTGCCAAATTATATTCCTACAGCATCAACCATGACTTTTCGTATTTTTGACTACCGCCCAAGTAGCCTAATACTGTATGATGGGTCTGAAGCCATAAAAGATAACTCCATCAAAATGTATATCGGGATTGCCTTGATCAATTATGTGGGTATTCATATGGCATTATACTCCAATCGGTCCATGATTTAAACATCATTAATCATGCCATCTTGACCCTTCTTCCCCTCGGCGTGATCGACATGATTTTTCATGGGAAAATGCCAATGAAAAATAATTCAATTTAGATAATGATCCATAAAAAGCCTTTTTTTGGGCTTTTTATCATCCCGATTAGCTTTTTGAGTAAAAAATAATAAAAATCATCTTGATGCCGTCAAGAATTGTTCTCCCTATAGCTCAAAGAGGGAAACTATTGACGTTTCTAGCAAACTAAACCGTCCTAGGAGCACCCATTAAAAAAAAGTTAGTGGGTTTTTTAACAATATTGTAAAAGTCAAGTTATTTGTTTCAAAAAATAGTTGAATCATTTATAACGAAATAATACTTATTTGTTCTGCAAAAATAGAATTTATTTGCTTTTCTAAAACAATATTAACTTGTAATCTATCAAAAAATAGATTGAGGTAAGTGTAGATACCATATGATTTTACGATACTTAAAAAGGCCCCATTCCTTATTAATCCTTCTCTTATTTATCGCCTATGGAGTGAGCGCCCAAAGTATCAGTCCCCAAACCCTCAATACTCTGGGAGCACAAACCAAAACTAGTACCTTTTCTTTGGATTATAGTGTGGGCGAAATGGTTTCCATTGCTGATTTAACCGCGGCAGGACTTTCTTTGAATACAGGGTTTCTTCAATCTTTGAGTTTTTTCTATTCTGGGGAAGACTTTGACTTCAGCTTGTTTCCCAACCCCGCTGCAAAATATATCACCATCAAAGGTAACTTAACCCTGCCCGGATTGATACAAATAAACTTGATGAGCCTCTCTGGTAAGATACACTACAACAGCCAGAATAGTTACAATGAATACTTTCAACAAGAATTTGACATGGCCGCTTTTTCTGATGGTCTCTATTTTATAAAACTTAGCTATCAATCCAATGATGGTTCAATAACCAAATCCGCTACTTTCAAATTTGTAAAAGTCACGTTATGAAAAAGATATCTCTACTTTCCACACTCCTATTGCTGCTCGCTCAAGCAATGTATGCCCAACAAGAAGGGTTAAACTTCCAAGGTGTCGCCAGAGATGCCAGTGGCGCGGTCATGGCCAACAAAAATATCAATCTGCAGCTCACCATTATTGGAACCGTCGAAAACGGCGAGGTGGGCTTCGTAGAATATACCGAAATCATCCAGGCCACCACCAATGCCCAAGGAATCTTTGCTGTAGTCATTGGGGCGTTAGGTAGCGTTGAATTTGAAGCAATAGATTGGACTTTGGTCCCTAAATATTTAAAAGTTGGCATGGACCAAAACGGTGGTACCCAATTCATCACCATGGGAATCACCCAACTACAAACCGTTCCCTTTGCCCATTTTGCCAACGGCGTGAAAGCAGAAGATATTGATGGAATTGTCCCCATCGAACAAGGGGGAACAGGCGTAACCTCCATTGAATCGCTAAAAACTTCCTTGTCCCTAGAGACCAAAGAAGACGTATCCAATAAATCCACCGACACCTCCCTGGGTACCAGCGAAGAACTATACCCTACGCAAAATGCCGTCAAAAGCTATGTAGATCTAGCCACCAATCAAGCAACTACAGACGCTAGGTATTTGACTTTATCTGGCGGCAGCATGAGCGGAGACATCGCCATGGGTGCTAACGATATTTCTGGGGCCGGCACGGTGAGTGCAACTACGTTTTCGGGAGATCTTAGTGGCACCATCAATACCGCCACTACCGCCACTACACAATCAGCAGGCGACAACTCAACCAAAGTCGCCACTACCGCCTACGTTGATGCTTCACCAAGCGGTAGTGCTCTTGTAGCGGACGCGATCAATGACGGCACCACCACGATTGCACCTTCTCAAAATGTAGTATTTGATGCATTGGCATTAAAACTAGACCTAGCAGGCGGCAGCATGGGTGGAGACATTGCTATGGGTGCTAACGATATTTCTGGGGCCGGCACGGTAAGTGCAACTACGTTTTCGGGAGATTTAAACGGGACGATCAACACAGCTACGACAGCTACGACACAAACGGTAGGGACCAGTACCACACAGCTAGCCACTACAGAGTTTGTGAACACCGCATCAAGTGCAAAGGTGGCCGATGCGATCACTAATGGCACCACCACGATTGCACCTTCTCAAAATGCAGTATTTGATGCATTGGCATTAAAACTAGACCTAGTAGGCGGCAGCATGAGCGGAGACATTGCCATGGGTGCTAACGATATTTCTGGGGCCGGCACGGTGAGTGCAACTACGTTTGCGGGAGATCTTAGTGGCACCATCAATACCGCCACTACCGCCACTACACAATCAGCAGTGGACAACTCAACCAAAGTCGCCACTACCGCCTACGCAGATGCTGCTGCAAAAAATATCGTGTCAGATTTCATTGTTGCTGGGATAGCTGACATTGCCCCCTCCCAAAATGCCGTTAGTCTTGCATTGGGAACCGTTTATGATGAATTGTCATCAAAACTAGACCTAGCAGGCGGCACCATGAGCGGAGACATCGCCATGGGTGCTAACGATATTTCTGGGGCCGGCACGGTGAGTGCAACTACGTTTGCGGGAGATTTAAACGGGACGATCAACACAGCTACGACAGCTACGACACAATCGGTAGGCGACAACTCAACCAAAGTCGCCACTACCGCCTACGCAGATGCTGCATTGACATTAAAACTAGACCTAGCAGGCGGCAGCATGAGCGGAGACATCGCCATGGGTGCTAACGATATTTCTGGGGCCGGCACGGTGAGTGCAACTACGTTTGCGGGAGATCTTAGTGGCACCATCAATACCGCCACTATCGCCACTACACAATCAGCAGGCGACAACTCAACCAAAGTCGCCACTACCGCCTACGCAGATGCTGCATTGGCATTAAAAGTTCCCTATACAGGAGCAACGGGAGAGGTTGATTTTGGAGCATACGACTTAACAGTAAATGGGGTAATGGTCGGAAAAGGTGGTGTCACCGGAAACACCCGCATTGGGGCATCGGCTTTGAATCGTAATAGCATTGGTGATGGAGTCCATAATACTGCGGTTGGCTTTGCCGCGATAACTACAGCTGCAACTGCTGACAATAATACCGGTGTTGGTTATTTGGCGCTTTTTCTGACAACTGGTGGCGATAACACCGCAATTGGAAATGAGGCGGGGTTTTTGAATGTTACGGGATCTCAAAATACCTATATTGGATCAAAAACCGGAAGTTCTCCCAATAACCTTACCAATACAACGGCCATTGGATATAGCGCTTCAGCCACCACAAGCAACAGCATTATCTTGGGGAATAGTAGTATTGCTACATTAAGATGTCAAGTGAATTCTATTTCTTCACTATCCGATGGTCGAGACAAAACAGACATTCTCACCCTCTCAGAGGGACTTGATTTTATCAAACAATTAAAACCAGTCACTTTCACATGGAATACCAGAGACAAAGCAAAAGTCGGTATCAAGTCCGCCGGATTTATTGCACAAGATCTTCTGGCCTTGCAACAGAACTCTACCATCGGCGCCAACTTGGATTTGGTCAGCTTCGAGAACCCTGATAAGTTAGAGGCTCGATATACCAACCTACTGCCTATTATGGTCAAAGCCATTCAAGAAGAAACTGACTTAAGAGTAAAAGAAATGGAAGTTAAAGATCAAGAAATTACTGATTTAAAAGAAAGATTGTCGTCCTTGGAAGACCTGGTCAATCAATTGCTCGCGGAGCAACAAAAATAGGATCAGTTGGCTTTTATTTGGACAACTGCCCTATCGATAATCGGGTCTCAATCGATGACCCAGTAGATAAACTCGGTCTGCTGCTCTTTGGCATGGACAATGGAATCCAACAAAATGCTTGCTTCCAGTACCCGCTCTTTATGCGCTTGCAATTGTATTGTGAGCTTTTCAAAACCTTTCAACCTTCTGTAAAGGTTGTACCTCATGAAAAAATCTTTCTGAATGTACTTGCGGTTATCAAACCAAAATTCATTGTAGGCGATATTTACTTCTCCGATCTCTTCTACCCATTTGTCCGATATCCTAGCCACGAAGTCATCAATGATCGCCTGATCCACCTTGTATGCATTTTCCTTTATAAAAAATAAATCACTTCCCGAATAGATATTGGTCAGTTTGTTTTCTAGCGTATCCTCTAGAAACCGAAAAGTTCCATCAAGCTGCACCGAAGTATAAGTGACACTTGGTGGATCAAAGGGCATTGCCTGCTCATAAAAACTGAGCGGGGCAAATGCATACGCCTCCGCTCCCTCTCCCATCATGTCTAAAAAAACCGAGTCATTGTCCTCCGACCAACGATCATATTGCCTTTCAAATAAGTCAGTAAACCATATCAATCCATCCAAATGCTCATCTGTATAGGTTAGGATTTCATTTAATTCGGTCTGAAACTTGTGCATGTTGTTGACATCTGCGGCACGATCATTACTGTCCTCTCTTTTTTGATCCACAGCCAATGATAAGAATACCCCCATAAAGATGGCAAAAAACTCTACGATCAATTTCTTCACCCGATCATAAAAATCCCTGAAATTGAACCTCTTGCCAATGGTGAAAATCCTGAGAAACCAATTTAATTTCTCAATCGGAATCCCCTCATTGTCTTCATTTTCGTCTATGTCTATATCAATGATGTCTTGGTCTTTTGGTTTTTTCATTTCCTAGGCTTCCATCCCCCAATGGTGGGCAAATTTTATATGTAAATTAGTAAATAATCTATTTATATTCCTGCAGGCCTTCATGAGTCAATACTTCTTGCTCCTTGGTATCAGGTCTTCACCTCTTATATACCATCAAGGTGCCTAGTGGTCATCAAGTCACAAATTTTTTCGTTATTGAAAATTAAACTATATTAGATTAATATTTTATTAACCATAAAAAATCAATCATGAAAAAAATAATTCTTTCTTTAACATTACTATTGAGTGTTTTGGCCATTTCGGCCCAAGATAAATGGGTCTATTCACTGCATATTGTTAGGGTTGAAGGCAATCTCGAAAACTTTGAAAAAGTGCAAGCACTCTACATGAAAAAAGTAGCCAAAATTGCTGCTGACAAAGGTGATATAATTTTTTGGGGCTTGCTGAAAACTTACCGTTTGGACAATATCGATAATGAAGGCTCAAACAACTATGCCTTTTTTCAAAGCAACCCCAACATAGAGTCGCTGTTAAGTGCAAAGAACGCTTGGTGGACAAATGCAACAAGTGTACTGACTACTGAAGAGCAAGCCATCGTGACCGCCTTGCAATCAACCTTTACCTGGACCGCCGATAGCCGTCATGTATTTGCCGTTGAGGGTGACGTTCAAAAAGGCGTAGGCCATTTTGTACAGTTCAATTTTGCCTCACCAGATGACCTTGGTGGCTTCATAGCTGAAAATAATGCCTTATGGAAACCTTATTTTGAGCAACATATGGAAAAAATGGGCATGACCAGTTGGGGTGTGAGTAGGCGCATTGCCCCTTTGGGTCAACGATCCAATGGCAACAAATGGTCTACTATTGCTACTTGGGATATGTTTAACTCCATCGAAGAGCTGATGCAATACAGAATTTCGGCTACGATACCAGCCGAAATGTTGAAAAAATCAAAGATGGGCACCTACAATCCCGCGGGTTTTAGTAACCAACCCATTTTTGAAATTCTCACAACTACCGCGAACTGACAGCTAGGAACAAAAAGGAGCGCAGCACCGATCGGATTGGCACTGCGCTCCTTTTTACAGATCCTAGATTTCCAGTGGCCATACCTTTATAACTATTCAACCAACACAACTATGAAAAGATTATTATTATTCATTACCCTTTTACTCACCATCACCCTCTCTCAAGGACAAGCCGTCTATCTGATGCATGGGGTCAAGGTACTTCCTGAAAATCAGGCCTTGTTTGAGAAAATAGAAATAGACTACGTGGCTAAAATCGCTCAAGATGCCGTCAACAAAGGCAAAATTATGAATTGGATCCTGATCAAACTAGATCCTATGATTGGAGAAGCTGATGTTGGCTACAACTATGTTTATGTGACAGGATTTGCTGATATTGATGCGATGAATGATGCCGGTTCTTGGTGGTCCAATTCAAAAGCCGTGGTAGGTGTTGATCCCGAAATTCTGTATCGAGATCTATGGGAAACCTCAGGCATTTATTACTATCAACAACGAATGGAAATCCCACCAGTCGCCCCTTTTGAGTACGTAATATTCAACTTTGGTCATGCCAATAACATACCTGGCTATCTAGAAGGCGAAAAGCAATGGATGGCCTATCACAAAAAAAACATGAAAACAACCGGCTTGACCGCCTGGGGCGTTGGCACGAAGTTTCTTCCTGTTGATACCAACCAAACCACCAATGTCATGACCTGGAATGGATTTAAAACCAAAACCCAGGCAATGAAGGTACTAAGTAATGTAGTTACTGGTGACGACTCTTGGCCTGAAACCGATTTAGCCAATATCATGCCTGATGGCTGGCAAACCGTCGTCTTAGGCAAAATATTGGGTGCTACGGGCCCTACTCAATAATTAGAAGGAAGCCCCTTCTCTAAGAAAACCACCAAGGGTTCATCCTTGGTGGTTTTTTGATATATGGCGGTTTATTATCGTGGAAGTCACGGGCTTTGTTAAATTTTTCAAATAAAAAAACAACTTTTTATTTGACATTCAATTATGAATAACATACCTTCCTGATGTAAAAAATAATTTTTACTTCACTAAATAAATAAATTATGAAAAAAGTAATAATTACCATTATAACCTTATTTGCTATTTCCTTTATTCAAGTTCAAGCTGCAAATGTCTCGCAGATGTCTTCAAAAACAACAGATAATCTCATCCTATCTGAAAAGGCCACAGTGAATACCTCATCGGTAGAGGATAGAAGAAGAAAGAAGAAGAAAGGAGTAAAAAGAGGGGGGAAATCATCATCAAAAAAGCCGGTGATTAAGAAGAAATAAGCAGTCAAGACTTTCTAAATATAAAAGATCAAACAAGGTATGTTTGGTCTTTTTTTTGTTCCATCAAGGCCCATTGAATTTAATAAAATCAAGGACATATCTTGACTCGCTTGAGCAGCAACGATTACGCTTTTTTGATGAACACAATCTATTTATGGCGAAATCGGATCAAATAATCTCAAAATGTTTAAACTTATTGAGATTAATTTTATATTTTTATGTTCAAAACTATTGTTAAACATAATCTTTACAAAAAAATATCAATTATGAAAAAACTAATAATCGCCATACTAACCATATTTGCTGTTTCGTTTATTCCAGTTCAAGCTGCAAACGTCTCGCAAATGTCTTCAAAAACAGATAATCTCATCCTATCTGAAAAATCCACAGTGAATACCTCATCGTTAGAGGATAGAAGGAAACCAAAGAAAAAAGCGCAAAGAAGTGGTGGGACATCAACAGCAAAAAAGCCGGTGACCAAAAAGAAATAAGGAATCAACACGCTCTGACAAAAAGACCAAGCAAAATATGTTTGGTCTTTTTTTATGTCAGACAGCCCTTGAAATCCATAAAAAAACGCATAGCTAACAAGTGGTGCTCCCTTTCAGCAAACCATTGATTTTAGCCATGGCGCTGTTTTGAGCCTCAAATAAACGAGCTATATAAAATGATCGCTAGGCGCATAGTAGTGATTTGTCCCCATCAATATCGCAATGAAAAAACGATTAACTCAGACCCCAAGAGCTAAAGACTACCCAAATAATCAACACCAACACGACCAGTACAACAGATAACCAAATATCGGAGGCTACCTTCTCGTCGTGGCTTCTTTGTATGGTCCCAAGGGTCAGCCCTTGAATGTCCGGTTGCGGTTGCGCGCGCGTATATTTGCTCACGCCCATTAATATTGCCCCACAAAAGATAAAAAGCAATAAGGCAAAATGCAAAAAATTTAGATTCAAAAAGAAATGAAGCATGGTTCCTTCATCAATCACGATAAGACCTTCTTTCAGTAGAAATTCAGCAACTAGTCTGAAAATGCCCAACACAAATCCAACCCACAAAGAAATGATCGCACCTCTGGCATTGATCCAAGGAAACATCAAACCAAACAGGAACACCGCTGCAATAGGAGGTGAAATGTAAGCCTGCATACTCTGAAGATAAAGAAATATCCCTCCTCCCATCAACGTTTTCATAAAGGGAATCCAGCCCAAGCTAAGTCCTACCAAAATCAATGTGGACAATTGTCCAAAACGAACCAGGTCTTTCTCTGTGGCATTGGGTTTGTATTTTTGATAAAAATCTATGGTCAACAAAGTGGAACTTGAATTGAATGCCGAGGACAATGAACTCATCAATGCGGCCAAAAGTCCTGCAATCGCCAAACCTCTCAACCCAGCGGGTAAAAATTGGGTAATCATGGCCGGTAACGCTTGATCGGCGTTGTCCATCGAAAAATGAATAATCCCTTTTTGCAGTAATGCGTAGGCAATGACTCCTGGCAAGAAGAAAATAAAGACAGGTAGTAACTTCAAATAACCGGCAAATAAGGCTCCCTTCCTGGCATTACTTATGTCTTTGGCTGATAAGGCCCGCTGAACGATATATTGATCGGTACACCAATACCAAATACCCAAAATAGGGGCACCAAATAACATCCCTGACCACGGATAGTCGGTATCTGACATGGGACGCCAAAGGTTAAAAAATCGATCGACTGGGGGATTTGTTCCTGTTTGGGACGCAATGGATAGGGTATTGATAAGTTCATCCCATCCCCCTATCTGATTCAATCCAAAAATAGTAACGATCGCCGTGCCAAACAACAATACAAATGCCTGAACCATATCAGTATAGATGACTGCCTTCAACCCCCCCAAAACTGTATAAAGTCCTGTAGCTACTACGGTGATAATGGCGCCGGTCCAAAAGGGGATATTCAGCACCTCAAATACCAAAGCGCCTGCAAAAATAATTAGTGATATTTTGGTGATGATATAAGCCAATATAGAAACTACCGATAGATAATTCCTACAGGCGCGTGAGTATCTCTTTTCTAAAAATTCAGGCATCGTATAGACGCCTGTACGCATGTAAAAGGGCACAAAAACCCAACCAAAAAGTATCAACACAAGCGCAGCCAATATCTCGAAATTGGCCATGGGCATATTGGCACGGGCACCTGCCCCACTCACTCCCAAAATAATCTCCGAACCTATGTTTGACGCAAACAAACTCGCACCTATGACCAGCCAATGCTGATTCTTACCCGCCAAAAAATAGTCCACCGATGAAAACTCCTGAGCTGACTTTCCCTTTGAGGCCCATTTTGCAATCCACAGTATAACCCCAAAATAACCAGCGATAATTGAATAATCTATTATATTCATAAGTTGATTTTTTAATAAGTAAAACCTCTTTTTGGGATCGGATATTTCGATAAAAACCTAACGTGGGTTGTTAAGGATTTGTCCAATAATCCACCACAAATACTTTCTCCAAAAATGGCTGAAGACTTGCTACAAAGGCTTGGTGAGCAGGATGAGGTGTATATACCGAATCCCTATCTTGCACCGACTCAAACGTAACCAAATAGCAATGGGTAAATCCCTGATCAAAATTTTCTGGACTATCATTTAGGCCCCATTCAAAATCTTTGATAACAGGGATTGCCTCTGGTAAAGCCTTGAATGCATCACTTATTTTTTGAACTTCTGCTTGTGCCGCATCGTCGTTGAATTTAAATAATACCATGTGCCGTAAAACCTGATCCATTTTAATTTCTTGTTTCATCTGTTCCTTTTTTTGAGTTTGTGTACACGCGGTGCTCATCAATCCTATGAATAATAGGACGATGTATCCGTTTTTTCTTATTAAGTGTCTCATATAAAATATTTTAGGTAATGTTCATTAAAAATCAATACGGTCATAAAATACCCCCACTGCTTCCGCCATCCACCTTTATTACAGCACCGTTAGTGGCCGCAGCAAGTGGGCTCGCAAAATAGACAATGGTACTGGCTACTTCTTCAACAGTAGCAAATCGCTGGAGTAAAGAGCTCGTCCGTACATTAGTAAAAAATTCTTTAGACACACTTTGTGGCGTCTTATTTTCAGCCGCTGCCACCTTTTCTAAAAAGGTCACCGCACCTTCTGTTAAGGTGGATCCAGGGACGATGATATTGACCGTGACACCCGACCCGACCGTGAGTTGAGCAAGCCCCCTGGATAACGCCTGCAAAGCAGCCTTTGTCGTGCTATAGGCAATCAAATCTGCCGGCACCAACGTTGCGCATTCACTTGACAAAAATAAGATCCGCCCCCAATTGGCGTTAAGCATTTGGGGCAGTATGCGCCTTGATAAGCGAACGCCACTCATCAGGTTTACTTCCATTTGATGTTGCCAATCTTCATCTGTCGTATCAAAAAAAGTATCCGATGTGTAAATTCCGACATTATTGATCAATATATGTACCTCGGGAAGTTGGTCCAACAAAAGTTTGATTTGATCCGGTTTTGAGAAATCAGCGACCATCCCCTCTATACGACCATGATGCACGATTTTTTTCATCCGTTCAATGGCCGACGAAACCCCAGCAGCATCCCTCCCATTGAGGATCACCCGCACACCCTCCATCGCCAGTGCCCTCGCGGCAGCAAAGCCAATACCCGAAGTAGATCCTGTAATAAACGCCGTTTTACCTGTAAGCTGTAAATCCATTGATTAATTAAACTTAGCTAAAAAATTACCATTTTTTCAATCCCAATAATTTTTCTCCAAGGGTATTCAATTTTGCAGTTTCATACTTGGTTTGCTCCCAATTACGGGGATCTCCTGGAAAAGCATATCCTTCGGGGGCAATCCTATGCTGCCATGAGTTGATCCGCCAATTTTTTAATGACTCGTTGTCTTCTTCTGCTGGCATCATCGATAAGTACTGTGCCATCCGTACTTTATTTTCAGATCTATTGGGACGAATTCCGTGAGCCAAACAACTGTTAAAAATCAATAAGTCTCCAGCTTTCAACGATACCTTGATGAGCTCATTTTCCAAACCGGTCATGTCTGGTTGAAACCTATTACGATCTTTTGGTTGACTCAACTTCCAAGTATCATAATGACGATACAAATAGGGTACGCACTGAAATCCACCCATATTTTCATCGGTTTGATCGGCCAAAGCCAATACCCCTTGTACATTCTGCGGTTTGGTCTGCGGATCATAATCCCAATGTATAAATCCTTTATATTCAAATCCAGGACGGATAGGGAAATTTAAATTGGCCCGATCGATGGTCACCCATAGTTTTTCGGTTCCCCATATATCTGCAAATGCTTGATGCACTTTTTCGGTCTGACGGTTGTCCCAAAGGCACTGATGATTGTATAATTCTACCATACCTGTTCCAGCCAATTCCTTCATCTTCATTTCTGCGCGTGGTGGGGTATACCAAGTAGCAGGGTCCTTGGGGTTTTTTTCTTCAAATTCCCATAGAAATGCTGCCGTTTGATCCGCTTGACTAACATCAACTGCATTTTTAATGACTACATAGCCATTTTCTTTCCAAAATTCCCAGTCTGTCATCGTGAGCACCTTGAGGTCCTCTTGACGCGCCTTTTGACGTAGTTTGACGTTACTGCTTTTTGCTGTAGAAGGATTCCCTGGGATATCCTTGTGATCGTTTTCTGGCACCATGGTAGCTGCCATTGTTTGAGGTTGTGTTTTCATAGGTTCCAATTATTACTATCTGCCTGATACAAATTTGAATGATTCCATGATTTTATATTTTACCATACTTAACCAAATATTGTACAATATTGATAATTTTGATAGTTATACCTACTTTTTATATTCATTTTGTGAAAAATATGAAAATACAGCTAGAAAATATTCTCCCGATATCCGATCGTTCCTTTACCATGATGTTCAATCCACGATTGAGTGACTTATTTTTTTGGCATTTTCATCCAGAATTTGAATTGGTATATATCGAAGCTGCCTCCGGACCCAGACACGTCGGAGATCATATCTCCACCTTTACCGATGATAGCTTGGTATTGATCGGATCCAATATCCCTCATTTGAATTTTGACTACGGCATCAAAACGCAGTATAGAAAAGTGGTCGTACACCTAAAAAAAGAATTAGTAGAAAATCATTTCCAACCTATTCCAGAACTATCAGTAATCGATCACCTTTTTCAAAGATCCCAATATGGCCTGTCCTTCGAAGGACCTCTCAAAAAAAAAATTGGTGCGCAATTATTTGAATTGAAGAATATGAATCCAATGGATCAATACCAACGCCTTATCCAAGTCTTGAAACTATTGGCTACCACCGATAACGTAGTGCCGCTTCATCCGCAGCCATATCACCATAAGTATAGTGATAAGGAACAAGGAAGATTAAGGACTATTTATGCTTTCGTGGATCAGTATTTTCAAAATAAAATTGAATTAAAGCAAATAGCAGATTTGAGCAACATGTCCAAAGAGGCATTTTGTAGGTATTTCAAGAAAGCAACTCAATACACCTTTATTGAATTCCTAAATCGTTACCGCATTAGCCAATCCAAACGCCTATTAATGTCTGGAAAAAGTGTTGGCGATGCATGCTACGGTTCAGGATTTGAAAGCCTCTCCTATTACAACCGTATTTTTAAAAAAATAACTAACGAAAATCCTAGTACCTTTAAAAAAAGATACTAAGCCATCTCCTGTTGAGAAGTGCCTTTTTAATCGTTGCATACAAGACGTAAAGAACCTTAGTTTTTCACATCTTGTCTATTCACAAAGCCAGCATTATTTTCTCTAGCTTAACAGTATTTAACCCGCATAGGGCATTTCTAGTTGGCCTGTGGCCTGTTTTTGAATCAATTAATTCACCCTTTAAATAATTTATTTATGAATAATTTAAACAAATATTGGTTTGTCATTACGCTGACGGCAGTCATCTTTTTCTTGCTCGGCTTCCTCATCGGTAAAACCCAGAACCCACCCTACCGTATGATCGACATGCCCAATGGCGGGCCTTTGCATAAAATAATTAAATCAAAAAATACTGATGGGTTCAATATGATTTGGACCGAAAAAGAGGGCTCAATCATCATGATAGACACCCTGGCAACAGATGAAGGTCCTATGGAGGTAATTGTGAAGAAAAAAATTCAATAAGAAAAAAACCATTGATAAGGGTTTTGGCAAGGTGCTCAATCGTTTTGGCGCTGACCAAGAAATTAATTACCTCACTTTTGACTTTTACAACTCAATGGACCAGATTTTAGAAGGAAGAAATGGAACTGTCCAATTTACCAAGGCACAATTAGATACTTGGAAAGCCTTTGATAAAATACACACACTTAAAAATACCCATATTCTGACCCTCATTGCTTCAGAACGATAACCCAAGCTACTCGTTTATTTAAAAAGCCTTAAACATCAGTTTAAAGCTTTTTTTATACTTAATAGCGTAGCCTCATTATTTGGCAACACTTATTTTTCTCATAAAATGGCCCTTATCCGTTACTATCTCAAGCAAATAAAGGCCTTCCTCCATCCGCGCCAGGGGAATATTAACTTCGCTTGAATTAAACTCAAATTGACCCCATGATTTGCCCTGTAAATCCCAAATAAACACTTTTGAAATCTCTCCTTGGGTAGCCATATATAGTTGACTGCTTGCCGGATTTGGATAAATTGAAAGAATAGGCCCCATCGTAGGGTTACCCAGAAGGCTTTCCCAATTGGGTAAGTCCGTTTGAGCAATCCAATTGGCAGGATCATTATTGTCCAAAGAAAGATCCATCAGCTCCAAATAGGGTCCTTCACCATCTGTCGAAGCAGGCCAAGGGGCTTCGTTGCTGTAGTTGACTTCATCTATCAAATTGCCATAGGCATCCAATAGTTGCAATTTTTGACCCGTATTGTCCAAGTTTCTTGAAAATTCATCAAACGGCGTGAACCCATATCGCTCTTTGAAATCGTCCGTTTCATTGGCCAAATACAAAGTTGAGTTGCCCTGAATGGACACGCTTTTTGGGAACTGGTAGGCCAACCCAAGACCTCCAAAATAGACCCCTGTTAAATCCACTGGCGCGGCTCCCGCGTTGCTGATCTCAATAAATTCAAAATCACTTGCATCATCTGTTTCAGACGCAACTGACGGATGGTAGTTTACCTTAGAAATCACTAATGATGGTACCTCAACTGCCTGACAAGTATTTGGTGAGCCCATATTTGCCGAAATCCATGTAATCCGTGCTTGTACAAAAGACTTCATTTCATCGATTTGTTGCGCCACCAATCCCGTTGTCCTCCACAACGTTTCCTGACGTAGCGCCGCCTCCGAAATCAATATGGAGGTTTCGTCTATCAAATCAAAAACTTCCTTTTTATTTAAGGGCATACCTGGACTCGTCAATTCTTGCCATCTTTTGGAGAGATAACATTTATAAACGGGATCGTCAAACAAATCTTTCCAGAATTTTGCGCCCATATTGTCTCCATTATTGAATTGCCATATATTGGTAACACTTCTGTCAAAGCCCCAAAAAAACAGATCATTTCCAAACGTTAAATTAAAATCCCACACAGGTCCCGCGCGAAGTTTCCCATTCCTGTCCTTGTGGAAAAAGGTACTATACTCATACCCATCCACATTTGCTGCAAACTCATTTAGAATCATAAAATCAATAAATGAAGGGATATCAATAAGGGAAGGATATCCATTGTTGATATCGCTATTTTTGGTAGCCGCGGCATTGGCCAACTTATAAAATTCATTCTTTATATAAGTGTTTTGTTCCGGAGTTACCGTGGTAGGTTTGGGGTGTTCATGGATGAAGTTACTTTCCCCACCCCCATAGTTGGGCATGCTCCAAGCCGCAAGATCGTCCCCTTCGGTTTTATCTGTTTTGGTGATATATCCGCCAGTCAACTTCGGGACCGTCATGTCTAGGGGTTGGATCTTATTGATATTAATACGATGATCGTCCGCCTTTAATTTTTCCTGTAAAATGTAGAGGCCTTGAAAAACCCCATTGAGTACCAATTCACAGTAGTGTCCTCTGGATGCATATTGCCCCAATCGATTGGATAATTGATAACTAACATAGTCTCGTACCAACGAAGAGTCAAAAGCAATCCCACTAAGGATCCAATCATTTTCTTTGGGCATTCCCAAAAGACTGACATTTTGTTTTTCGCCTAGTGCGTCATAGGTAGTCAACGCATATTGTTTTTTTGGTAAGATACTTGACGAGGAGCCGCGTACTTCAATTTGAATACTACCATCATAGTCCAAAAATTCAGTTCCCTGTGCATCTTCAAGATAATTTCGTTCTTGCCCACCCCTATTGATAATTTTCATATTGGCCGGAATTTTAGGCTCAGTTGGAATCGTTCTGCTATTGTCTGTAGTAAGTATTACAATAGGCAGATTGGAAGATTCAAAAGTCAGGGTTGTGTACACAAACGGTACGTCAAACCAATTGGGTGTGGGGTGATAATTCAATTCTTTGGAGATAAGGCCCAAGGACAATACGGGAAGCGCACTCAAATCAGACGAAGTCAAAGACTCATTGTGCACCTCCACCGCCAAAATATTGGTACCGGATCGTAAAAGTTCCTTGGGAATCTCAAAGCGCTCTGGCGATTGGTTCTGATGCAATAATGCCTCATGGAGCCCATCACTTGATTGGTTATAAGCTGGGATTCCAGTCATCAAATCTCTGGCGATTTCCGTTCCGTTGAGATAGGCGACGAATCCGTCGTCATAGTCGATGTCTAAGACTATCTCCTCGATTTCTGAAATTTCTTTGATCTCGAAAGCCTTACGCAGGAATACAGCCATCGTGTTCGGCAATACCGTTGCATCATCCTCATCTCCATATCCAAAGCCCGAAATTCCTATCTGCCAATTGGAAACATCAAAGTCCGCTGCTATCCAACCTTCGTCTGGCTGGGAGGTTGGAACCAAATAATTCCACTCATCTCCCGGTAATACGACACTTTCCCAATGATCAATCTGGGCTAGAGAGGGGAGTGCGACCAATCCAAATATTAACAGTACAACGTTTTTCATTTTAAAGGATATTTTAAGGACATTTTGTATGGTCTAGCGGCGAAAAAAGCCCCTTGCCAATTCATACTTTGGAGAGACTAAAAAGCCTGTGTTATTAATTTAATGAGTTGTTAAATTAGTGAGACCCATGAAATGGGTCGGTAATTCGTTGTGAAAGGCATCTTAAATGAGCCATTATAAATCATGCCAATGACCATGCTCCTCGGACCAAACCTTTCCTGCAGGAGGAGTGCCGCTCGGTCCATCACTTTGGTTGTATGATGGGCTGTATACAATACTAAAAATTACAAAAATTAACAACAAAATTAAGATTGCAATGATCCAAAAGCTTTTGGTACTATTTGCTACGGAAGTTGCCGATAGTTCATGGCAATTCTTATATTTCTTTCCGCTCCCACAGAAACAAGGGTCATTCCTACCGACTTTTTTCATTT
This sequence comes from Flammeovirgaceae bacterium, assembly GCA_013204595.1. Classification (GTDB taxonomy): domain Bacteria; phylum Bacteroidota; class Bacteroidia; order Cytophagales; family Cyclobacteriaceae; genus UBA4465. The sequence continues at coordinate 38,560 of JABMNK010000011.1, read as the reverse complement.
TATCACCTTTGTTGTTACGTCAAATTAAACAAAATGATTTGGATTTAGGCCTATGTTCATACGCTTTATGAGCAGAAATTACATTTTGGGGTGAACCTTGGGTCACAATTGACTAAAAATATTTTTAAGAACCATATCCCTGTTAAATTTGTCTAATGGGAAAATCAATTCGGCCATATCAACTCTTTACTTTGGTTTCGACCCTTACTCTGTTCATCGTTGTTTGCGTCGTGATGATAAGGTGTGAGCCGCCAAAAGGAAAGATTCTTCCGCTTACCAAAAGTTGGGAAAAAGCGGTTCCTCAACAGACCATTCCTAAAGGATTGAATGCCATAAGTGCTGCAAGTTGCGGGACTTGCCATGTACAGCATTATCAAGAATGGAAATTATCCACTCATGCTCATGCATGAACAGATCTGCAATTTCAGGCGGAGCTCAGAAAGGAATCATGCCCTTTCATGTGCATTAACTGTCATACACCTTTGCAAAATCAACAACCCTATGTGATTGATGGCCTTGTTGACGGTGATATTTACCGACCTGTAAAGAAAGAAAATCCATTATTCGACAGGGCCCTTCAGCAAGAAGGTATTAACTGTGCTAGTGCCCTATTCGCGATGGGGTGATCATTGGCCCAAATGGGTCATTAGATGTGCCCCATGAGGTGGTACAAAATGCTAACTTTCTATCAGAAGAATTATGTATTTCGTGCCACAACGCTACTGCTGTTCAAATTGTAATTTACTCTGTTTAAAACACTCTCTTATAATTTAACCCTTATAAGTTCACTTTTGCTGACGGTATACATACTAGTAAATAAAAAAGGGAGCTTGAAAATAATTCAAGTCCCCTTTTCTACGCATTCTATTAATGGAATCTAATCAATCATAATTATCCCTTATCGGCTTCGGAAAGATTCACTCCTTTAGTCAAAAGCGTAACTCCCATGACCACCAACCAAATGCTTTTAATATGAAATAATGGTTGGTAGATTACAAAATTATCAGGTATTCCAAGAATAATTCCCATTGCCACAAGACCGAATACTCCAGTAAAATAGCCTAACCAGGTTGGAAATAATTTCCATTTCACAAAGGCAAAGCCCAATAACACCAATCCAACACCAGAAAATATTCTTCCAAATCGTAAAAAGCAGGTCACGTATTGATTCGTTGCAAGAATACTATCCATAAATTCTTGTACTTCAGTAGCTGATTTGCCCATCGTTTTACCCACGCCCCATGCTCCAAAATTGTAGTAAAAAGCAGCGGCAATAGCTAATGTAAAGGTACCTACAATGAGCATTCCTGCACCAGGTAATATTACAACCCGTAAGTTTTTTCGAGAAGTGATAGAAACCAACGAAAATGTTGCTATAGCCATCGTTACCCATCCAAAAATGTGGATTCGATACATCCATATCCAGTACCAAACACGTTCCCCAATAACAGAAAAATCAGAGGCTACTAAATATTCACCAACATGATGTGATGAAAGTGCCCAACCGCCCCATAATAACATCGCTGCTGCAAGAAATGCCCATCCGGTAAATTTTGTTTCAAAATCTTTTATCATAAGTTTTAGTATTTTTAGTAATTCTCTAAATTTAGAGGACAGATTATTTATAACTTGTAACATTTGTTACACAAAAAGAAAAATAATTATGATAATCTTGACAAGTTTAGTTTTAAATTAATGAAAATTAACCATTTTGAAAAAACGCGATTTTGTTAAAAAAGCAACCCTAAGCACGTTTGCAACTCTTATAGGAGCTGATATTGTATTTGGTGCTACCATGCCGAAAGGATATAATCCTCTCGCATTGCAAGAACCAGATCCTTTTAAAATGTTTACAAAACATAAGGACATGGTAGTACTTAATGACAAACCATGGAATATTGAAGCTCAAGCACATCTACTAAATGATGCCGTTACTCCTAATTCAAGTATGTTCATTCGAAATAATGGATTGATCCCTGAAGAAATTGATGTGAATAATTGGACACTAACCATTGATGGTGAGTCGGTGGTGAGGTCCAAGACTTATACACTTGCAGAACTTAAGTCAAAATTTAAGCAATACTCTTATCAATTAACATTAGAATGTGGTGGCAACGGCCGAAGTGAATTCGATCCACCAGCAAAAGGAAATCAATGGACCATTGGTGCGGTGCATTGTGCTAAATGGACAGGAGTACGACTTAGCGATTTATTGGAAGATGCTGGAATCAAGAGTAATGCTGTTTACATAGGCTTTCATGCAACGGATAAACATTTAAGTATGGATCCGAAAAAAGAGCCAATTTCTAGAGGCTGCCCGATGCCTAAAGCGCTACAAGACGAAACCATTTTAGCATTTAAAATGAATGACGAGGATATTCCGTTAGCCCACGGATATCCCTTACGATTGATTGCAGGAGGCTGGCCGGCTTCCGTATCCGGGAAATGGTTGAACAGAATTAGCATTAGAGATAGAGTGCACGATGGTACTAAAATGACAGGCGATGCTTACAAAACGCCTTGTGAGCCTGTGGCGCCTGGCGTGAAAGTAAAAGAAGAAGACATGTGCATCATTGAATCGATGCCAGTCAAATCGCTTATTACATCTCCGAAAACAGGAGCAATGGTTAAAGAAGGAGCATCGCTTGCCATTAGTGGCCACGCTTGGGCCGGTGAATTGGAAGTTGAAAAGATGGAGTATTCAATTGATTTCGGTGCCACTTGGAAAAGTTGCAAAATTGATAAGCCCACAAATCGTTTAGCATGGCAACATTTTTCTGCCAATGTTGATTTTCCAAAAAAAGGATATTATGAAATTTGGGCCAAAGCAATGGATGCTCGAGGAACTGCGCAACCAATGTTAGTTCCTGGCTGGAACCCTAAAGGGTACCTTAACAATGCTTGTCACAGAATTGCGGTAAAAGTAAGTTAAATGGCAGAGGATAAAGATTTCAATAATATTGTAACCGCAATTAGGTATGTAATATCGATGGTGTTAGGGCTGGTCATCATTACAAGTACTTTTTTCATTTATTACCTAATCGATCCAAATTTAACATCACTTCAACACACTCCTGAGGTTAAAAGTGTTCCTGTGGTAGTGGTAGAAGATGAAAATAAAATTGAAAATGGAATCCACGTAAGGACAGGCCTAGTGGATGCAGAAGGATTAATGACGGTTGTAAACAACTGTACCAATTGCCATTCGTCTAAAATAATACTACAAAATAGAATGAATGCTGAACGTTGGAATGCCACTATTAAATGGATGCAGCAAACACAAAATCTATGGGATCTTGGTAAGAATCAGGATGTCATAGTGAATTATTTAGTCACCAACTACCCGCCAAAAAGTAAAGGAAGACGGGAGAATTTATCGAAAATTGAGTGGTATGCATTGGAAGATTAATATAGCCATTTCGCTAATTATTCTTTCCGGTTGCGCTCAACAGGAAACAAATGAGTCTGTGGAATTTGTATCTTCTGAAAAGACATTACAAACAGACTATCTGATTGAAATAGATGCCTTCATGGCGAAAGTGAATAACCCTTCTATTAAACTCGTTGATTTTAGAAAAAAAGAGAATTATGATCAAGAACATATTGAAGGTGCTTTACACATTTGGAGAAATGATATTGAGGATGCCTCTTTCCCGTACGAAGGAATGATGGCTGGCAAAACTCAAATAGAAAACCTATTTAACAATTTAGGCATTAACAACATAGATACTTTGGTTGTTTATGATGATAATGGATTGTGCGATGCAACACGACTATGGTGGATGCTCCAAAACTATGACTTCACTAATATTAAATTGCTACATGGAGGAATTGAGGAATGGAAGAAAAAGGGCGGCCTTGTATCAAGTGCAATTCCTGTTACCACTAAAGCTTCTTTCAAATTGAATGATAGTACTTCAATGAAATATTACATTTCAAAAGAATCTATAATAAAGAAAGTAATCGATAATGTAACTATTTTAGACACTAGATCGACAGACGAGTTTTCAGGAAAAAGACAAAAAAAGGGAGCGGCTAAAGCTGGTCGGATTCCCAACAGCATTAACCTCGATTGGGCGCAGGCCATCGATTACAACGGTAATAAAAAATTTAAACCCTTTAAAGAATTGACAGCTATTTATAACGGCATTGCTAAAAACAAGGAGGAGCCCATAGTGGTGTTCGATTAGCACATACCACTTTTGTGCTAACCCAATTATTAGGTTACACCAATGTGAAAAACTATGATGGCTCCTGGTCCGAATGGAGTTATTTTGATGATTTAGAATTTAAAAAAGACACAATAACCACTATTAACATTTAATAATGATGGAATACTTATATGCTTTTATTAATGCCTTTATAGGCACAGTGGACTGGACCTGGAGATCAATACTTTTCCAAGTACCATGGTACAACAATTACTTTTGGGGACTAATTGCCATTTCCCTGTTTGCATGGTCATTAGAACTTGCCTTTCCTTGGAGAAAAAATCAAGCTAAAATTAGAAAAGATTTTTGGCTAGATGGTTTTTACATGTTTTTCAACTTTTTCATTTTTTCTATTGCCATCGAAGGTATTTATAACATTCTAGGCTTGCTGTTTGCAGAAATTAACATCACTGTCAAGAGCCTAGCATTGATTAATATTTCTGAATGGAACATGTGGATGCAATTATTTGTATTCTTTGTTATTCTGGATTTCGTGCAATGGTTTACGCATGTGTTGTTACATAAATATCCATTTCTATGGAAATTTCACAAAGTGCACCACAGTGTAAAAGAAATGGGTTTTGCCGCTCATCTTCGATATCATTGGATGGAAAATATTTTATATAAGCCATTGAAGACTTTTGGGGTCATGATCTTAGGAGGATTTGAGCCAGAGCAAGCGTATATCGTTCACTTTTTCGCAATAACTATTGGGCATTTAAATCATTCAAATGTAAAAATTACTTGGGGGCCATTAAAGTATATTTTCAACAATCCGGTAATGCACTTATACCATCATGCATCTGTATTGCCAGAAGGTAAATACGGTGTAAATTATGGCATTAGCTTGAGCCTGTGGGATTACATTTTCAAAACAAATTATATCCCTGAAGAAAGTGGAACAATAGAAATCGGATTTGAAGGGGATGATAAATTTCCAAAAGATTTTATTGGTCAAAATCTTTACGGATTTAAAAAAGGACAACAATAGCAAGTAATAGAATTGAGCGATTTTCTAAAAAAAGCCTGCACAAAAATGTGTGGGCTTTTTTGCTGACGGTATACAATGAATGGAAGGCGGATCTATTTTACAATGAAAAAAATTGTATCAGCTGCCATATGGAAACAGTCGAAAGAGAAATAGTGCCAGGTTATGGTATCAAGAAAAACCATCGACACTATTTCCCCGGCTCAGGAATTTCCAAGTTTGATACCGTGGAAGCTGTCGGCTTAAAGGATATTGAATTTTACGCATCAAGTATGCAGAAAACTTATGCCTCCATTGATTCCTTCTACTATGAACTGATTCTTAAAAATGAATATGCAGGCAATAAAGTGCCTTCTGGAGATCCTGAAAGATTTTATAATATTCGTATCGCAGTTAAAGACGAAACGGATTCCATCATCCAGCAGACCAATAGACGAATGGGCGAAGAATAGGAATGGTACCCTGAAGCTAAAAAAATAGAAGATAACAATTTATTTCCAGGCGAAGCGAGATCATTTATATTAGGAATTGACTCCCTGAGAAAAGGCCAGTTTGTTCTTGAAGTAACCAAACATCGCTTAAATTACGAAGCCGCCGCTATAATCAACTAGGAAGTAACTACCCACTGTTTATCACTGTTTACAGTGAAAGTAGGAAATTTATAGTCTTATAGCCCCTTTTGAGAAATCATTCTTCCTCCAAAAAAGGATAGCCATATTCAGTTGCAGGAATAAACGTTTCTTTGATGGTTCGCGCACTTACCCATCGCAACAAATTCATCTGTGCGCCTGCCTTATCGTTGGTCCCGGAACCCCTTGCCCCACCAAAAGGTTGCTGTCCGACAACGGCACCAGTAGGCTTATCATTGATATAAAAATTTCCTGCTGCGTGCTTTAATAATTCACTAGCACGGTCAATGGCATACCGATCTTTACTGAAAATAGCCCCTGTCAGCGCATAAGGAGATGTCTGATCTACCATTAGTAAAGTGGCTTCAAAATCGTCCTGCGGATATACGTAAATGGTCACAACAGGACCGAAAATCTCCTCACACATCGTGGCATATTTAGGATTTCGTGTCAAAATTACGGTAGGTGCTACAAAATACCCACTACTTCCGTCATAATTACCTCCAGCTATTATTTCAGCATCAGTAGATGCTGCCGCACGATCGATATAGGCAGTAATTTTAGCAAAGGATCTTTGATCAATGACCGCATTGACAAAATTTGTAAAATCTTCAGGCGACCCCATTTTCATAGAATCTAAGTCTCGAAGCAACTTTTTCTTGATAGATGGCCAAAGGTTATCCGGAAGGTATACCCGTGATGCTGCACTACATTTCTGACCTTGGTATTCAAAAGCTCCGCGTAATATGGCGGTCGCAACTTCTGGCGCACTAGCCGTATGATGGGCTACGATAAAATCCTTACCCCCTGTTTCTCCAACGATTCGTGGATATGATTTATATCTATCAATATTTTGCCCTATGCTTTTCCACAGTTGCTTAAACACTCCTGTACTTCCTGTAAAATGTAATCCGGCAAAGTCAGGATGCTTAAAAATAATCTCTCCAGCTACGGGTCCATCTACATAAATGAGATTGATTACCCCGGCTGGCAAGCCGGCTTCCTTAAATACTTGCATCAACACTTGGGCAGAATAAATTTGGGTATAAGCCGGTTTCCAGACAATAGTGTTGCCCATTAGCGCTGGTGCTGTACACAAGTTTCCAGCGATTGAAGTGAAGTTGAACGGTGTTACAGCAAAGACAAATCCTTCCAAAGATCGATATTCGATCCTATTCCAAATCCCAGGGGCTGAGCTTGGTTGTTGACTGTAAATCTCCTCCATATAGGCGGCATTGAATCTAAGAAAATCAATGTACTCACACGCCGCGTCAATTTCTGCTTGATAAATATTTTTGGACTGCCCGAGCATGGTAGCTGCATTTATTTTGGCCCTAAAAGGTCCCGCCAAAAGATCGGCTGCCTTTAAAAAAATTGCGGCACGCTGCTCCCAACCCAAATTAGCCCAATCATTCTTTGCCGCCAATGCTGCATCAATTGCTTCTTCGACATGGCTTGCGTCACCTTCATGAAAATATCCAAGAATGAATTGATGATCATGAGGTGCCGTCATTTTTATTCTCCTACCTGTCCTCACTTCTTTTGATCCAATATACATGGGGACATCGATCTCTTGTGATCGAGCGATTTTTAACGCCTCCTTTACCGCGTACTTTTCTGATGAGCCAGGCGCGTAATTAAGAACGGGTTCATTTTTTGGGGCTGGGATTTTAAAATTTCCTTGGGGCATAATCTTTATGAATTTGAAAGAGAACAAAGTTAAGCAATCATCAGGATTCTATCAGTAAATCTGAAGTAACTCCAATAAATCATGAATCTGAGGTTGGCTAGGATTATTGGATAATTTTCCTGGATTGTACCAAATAGATTCCCAACCCGCTAGATTTGCGCCCAAAATATCCGTATCCAAATTATCTCCAATCATCACTGCTTTTTGTGACGCACCGTTCGAGGCCTGCAAGGCAAATTCGAAAATCTGAATAGCTGGTTTTCTATATCCGATAGACTCCGATGTAATCACCCAACTAAAATATTTCTCGATGTTGCTATTCCGTAATTTTTCAATTTGCGTATCATCAAAGCCATTGGTAATGATTCCCAATTGATAGCGTGAGGATAAATGTTCCAATACTTCTAGCGCATTGGGAAGGAGGGTTGTTTTTTTTGGGCACTCCCAAACAAAAAAGTTTGATAATTCTCTCGCTAGCTGCTTTGCAGCTACTTCTTTTGCCTCCAAAATATAGGTAAATCTATTGTCTCGGATTTCTTTTTTATCTATTTCGCCTATATTATATAAATGCCAAAGTTGATGATTGCATTTATGGAATGCCTGTCTAAATTGAGCTAATGTGGAAAAATGACTAATGAGGCCATAGTTTTCATAAAGCGTTCGCAGCGTCTCCCCTGCATTTGCATCGTAATCCCAGAGGGTGTGATCCAAATCAAAAAAAAGTTGCCTTGACAATGTCAATATTTCAATTCTTTGGCTTTGGCTTTATGAATAGAAAGCACCCGATTGGAATTCATAATATTGCAAAGTTCAAAATCCTTAATAAGTTGAATATCCTTTTCCAAAAATATGATCATCTTACTTACAATTTCTGTCACTTCCTCTTTAATGCTATAAAACACCCATTGATCTAAGTTTTTGGAGGCAATGAGGCCTGAATTCTTTAAATAGGCAATATGTCGAGAGGTCTTGGTTTGGGTGAAATCCAGAATTGATACCAAATCAGTTATGGTCAGTTCTTTTTCTACAAGCAAAAGATGAATAATCCGTACCCTAGCCTCTTCTGAGAAAGATCTAAATACTTGAGTTCCGAGTGAAAGACTAAATTTTTTGAGTTTCAAAACTATATTTTTTTGCGTAAGATAAAAAAAAGTAAACTTTTTGCATTTAGTTCGTATCTAATACTGTCAAAATTTCTTTTGAAAAAAATACGGGTATATACTTTTCTGTCATTTTCGTTGATTTGCGGTGCATTCGGGCAGACTCCCCAAAGTCCGCAACGAGTAATTCAATTTACTGGTGTCGTTTTTGCAAATGATAGTGTTTCGATTGTCCCTGGCGTACATGTTTATGTCCCAAAAGGGGGTCGTGGAACCACTACCAATCCTTATGGTTTTTTTTCAATGCCTGTTTTGGAGGGTGATAGCATCATTTTCTCAGGAGTTGGTTTTAATAGAAACTATTACATCGTACCCGCTCATGACGAGGCCAATAGTTTGAAACTACTCATTTATTTGGAGGAAAATATTCAATATTTAGAGGAAGTGACTGTTTTTCCGTATCCCTCCGAAGCTACGTTTAAGGCCGCCATATTAGCGGCTAGGGCGCCTAATGAATTTGATCCCAACAATTTAAATGTTTGGATGAATAGTGAATTGTTGAGAGAAATCTATCAAAATCAAACAATGAGTGGAAATAATACTTTGCGACGTTCCGTAAATGAACAAATGAATTACAACCGGTATCAATACCAGCCTGCGGCAAATAATTATTTAAATCCCTTCGCCTGGTCCACATTCATTAAATCTATCAAGAAAAATTAAATAACCTGTATTTTTTTTGCAATTCGAATGTTTTCTTCCCAAACACGAAATACATTCTGATAGCAAATCTTGGCGATATCGGCCTCACTATAGCCCCTGACCAATAATTCATAAATCAAATTAGGATACATTGATACATCTTTCAATCCTTTTGGAAGGGAATTTCCTACTCCATCAAAGTCGGACCCCAAAGCCACGTGGTCGATGCCAGTGATCGCCACCACATGATCAATATGATCCACCACTGTTTTGATGTCTTCAAATGGATTCATCTCTTGGGTATACTTGGCTTCATAATTCAGATAGGTTGGATCGGTTTCTGTTAAGTCATTATCCTCAAGATACTTCCGTAAATGCTCCCTAAGATCATTAAATTGATCTTGTGCCACTTTTGATAAAAATGATGAGCCAAAATTTATTTGGATAACACCCCCTTTGTCGGCGAGTAACTTAATCATATCATCATCCATATTTCTCATAAAGCCGGGCGTAAAGGATCGGCAAGAGGAATGTGAGGCTATGGGTGGTGCCTTTATTATTTTCATGACATCATAAAAAGCACTATCCGAGATATGAGAGACGTCCACCATAATTCCCCACTTATTCATTTCCAAGACTACTTGCTCGCCAAAGGGACTCAACCCGTTCCAAGTATCCTCCGAAGTATCGTACGAGGAATCACAGATCAAATTATCCGTTGAGTGGGTCAAGGTAATATAGCGTATGCCACGTTCAAAGAAATACTTAACATTGGTGATTTCTGACTCGATCGGTGCACCGTTTTCCATACCCATCGGAAGAGATATTAATCCTTTTTCGAAATTTGAAGAAATTTCAGTGGGATCGTTGGCCAAGGCGAATAATCCAGGGAAAGCAATTGGTAATTTAGTTACCATATCTATCAAGGAATCTGCAAATTGTTTGGCCCCTCCTAGTTTCTGGTAATCCGCTGGTACATAAATCGACATAAATGGGGCATCGAGACCCCCTTTTTTTGCTTTTGGATAATCAAAATCACCATCGGTTTCAATCGAAACATCTTCATAAATCCCTCTTTGCATAAATCCCTTTTCCAGCATCCTATACGGTAAGTCAACGTGACCATCAGTGATGATATATTTAAGGGCCAATGCCCTAGCCTGCGTCATAAGTACTTCATCAGATACAGACGATTCTTTTTGAGGCTTTTCACTGCAACCTAGCAGACCCAACACCAAAATGACAGTTAGAAAGTGTTTCATTGCAATATGTTTAGAAGAAATTAAGATGATTTTCAAATAATTAAAGTGTCACAATTAATCTTTTACCTTATAAAAACTGAGCACTTGACCCAAAGCACCCCAAATGTTACTAAAAATTTTCCGGCTTTTACAATTATTTTAATAGTTTTTGCGAGAACTTATTTGATTTATATGATAAATTGTGCCTAAATTAATTTATCGAGAAGTTAGTTAAGAAAGCTTATGACCTCATATATACCTAAAGACTTGCTTTCCCTTTGGAATCATTATGGTTATTACACTGCGGTGATACTAGTGACCATAGGCATTTTAATTTTGTCAGGCTATTTGATCCTGTTATTGGCACGTCCAGACAACAAATCACGTTATGATTTCATAAATAAAAACGAAGTAAAACTTCTGTGGCTTTCTTTTGTTTGTATTGCTGTTGGGATTACGCTTCTGACCAACACTTTAGTGGACAACACTACATGGCTCTGGTTTTGTGTTCGCGCCTTTTTAATTTCAATGATGATGATGATCGTAGGGGTCTTCGCAAGAAATGTCTTACAGTTTTATTATCCATTTTTCATTGAAAAAAGACTCAAAAAACTAAGATATTCCCCACGTTTTTCTCCTGATGGGAAAAAAATGAAATTACTTAGTGAAGAAGAAGAAGACGTCTATTTAGATGAGGGAATGCAAGCAGAAGAAAATGCATATTCAGTTGATTATGATGTCTGGATTGAGGAAGTATCCGGCTACATACAAATTGAAAAATACAATGGCCGCCTGCATGCTTTAGTATGTCCTGATTGTCAATATCAAACATTGAAAGTTTCGCGAGAAGAAATCATCGAATCAGCCACTCAGGAGAACGAAGGTGAATTGATGAAATTTTATACTTGTACTTACTGTCGTCACAAGACTAGAAAATCTCAAAAAATTGCAAAAATAAAATCTCAAAAATTAGCTCAGACTGACTAATTTATGGTCGCTTTAGCACTTTAGGAAGCGCTAAATATGAATTAATGATTCCTTCAAATAGCCTCTTAAAAGCGTTGATATGTCAGAAATTATCTATGAAAGTAATATTGAATTCGCACAATTACTGGATCAGAAAGACCCCCTGAAATCTTATAGAGACTCATTTTTATTCCCTCAACGGAACGGTAAAAATGCGATCTATTTTTGCGGTAATTCGTTGGGATTGCAACCAAAATCAGTTTCTGAGCATGTCAATTATGAATTAAAGAAGTGGGCAGAAAACGGCGTTGAAGGTCATTTTGATTCCGATCCATGGGTTGGTCATCATAAAAAAGGCAAAAAGACAATGGCCATGCTGGTAGGTGCAAAAGAGCATGAAGTAGTGGCCATGAATAACCTGACGACCAATCTGCACTTAATGTTGGCCTCTTTTTATCAGCCCAAAGGAATCAGAAAAAAGATTCTGATTGAGGCTGGGGCATTTCCCTCTGACTATTTTGCCATCACCTCGCACATGGAACAAAAAAACGTTAATCCGTCAGATGATCTTATTGAAATAATACCTAATGAAGCTGGTTATTTTTCAATAGATCACATAAGTGAGGTAATCAATGAGGCTGGGCACGAATTGGCCTTGGTTTTACTCCCTGGGATTCAATATTATTCAGGTCAATTTCTGAATATTGGAGAAATAGCAGCATGCGCACACAGGGTTGGTGCTTATGTGGGTTTCGACTTGGCTCATGCTGCCGGAAATGTCCCGCTTACGCTTCATCATGATGAAGTTGATTTTGCGGTTTGGTGCAGTTATAAATATTTAAATTCTGGGCCTGGTAATGTCTCGGGTGCCTTTATTCATGAGCGACATAGTAAAAATACAGATTTCCCTAGATTGGCCGGTTGGTGGGGTCAAGATGAAACCATCCGATTTAAGATGGAAAACAAATTTCAGCCGATGTCTGGTATTGATGGGTGGATGCTCAGTAATGCCAATATTATTTCTTCTGCGGCCCATTTGGCCTCATTAGCGCTCTTCGAAAGCGCCGATATAAGCCAACTGAGAGAAAAAAGCTTATTGCTTACAGGATACTTGTATTTCCTGCTCACAAGCAATGATAACATCCAGAAAAAAATTAACATTTTAACTCCTGCAAATGAAACCGAACGTGGTTGCCAATTGTCCTTATTTTTTCATGAAAAAGGAAGAAAGATCTTTGACGCTCTTACCAAAGAAGGCGTGATCATGGACTGGAGAGAACCAAATGTAATCAGAGTAGCGCCTACCCCAATGTACAATACGTTCGAAGAAGTGAAAATATTTTCAGATTTACTCGAGCATATTTTAATTGAGGGATAAGACTGGGTTTAAAAGTCGGCTAGACCGTTTGAGCTTTTAGTACTTTTAAAGCTGCCTCATAAATGCCCTTGGGGTCAAAACCACATTCTTGATGTAATTCCAATTGAGTCCCATGCTCGACAATTCGATCTGGAATCCCCAACCTTATCATTTTGACGTGGTAGTCATGCTCGACCATAAACTCAGTAACCGCACCTCCGAATCCACCCATAATACAACCATCTTCGACCGTAATAATGTACTTATAACGGCCAAATACCTCATGCAACATCACTTCATCAATTGGCTTTACAAATCGCATGTCATAAAGACCAGCCTTGACGCCTACCTTTTCCAATTCCTTACAAGCACTCAATGCATAATTACCCATCGTACCAATAGTTAAAAATGCAATATCTGACCCCTCTACGATGATTCGTCCTTTTCCAATCTCAATTTTTTCAAATGGTGTTTTCCAATCAATCAAGACGCCCTTTCCTCGTGGATAACGAATACAAAAAGGACTCCCCGCCTCCATACCTGTGAACATCAAATTTCTTAATTCAGATTCATTCATGGGTGCCGAAACAATCATGTTTGGAATACATCTCATAAAAGCAATATCATAGGCCCCATGGTGTGTCGGGCCATCTGCTCCAGCAAATCCCGCCCTGTCTAAGCAAAACACAACTGGGAGATTTTGTAAGCAAACATCATGGATCACTTGATCATATGAACGTTGCATAAAAGTTGAATAAATATTACAAAAAGGTATGGCACCCTGAGTAGCCAATCCAGCTGAAAAAGTTACGGCATGTTGCTCGGCAATGCCTACATCAAAAGATCGCTCTGGAAATTCTTTCATCATAATATTCATAGAAGAACCCGACGGCATCGCAGGTGTAATTCCCATGACTTTTTCATTTAACCTCGCTAATTCGACAAGTGTATGTCCAAAAACATCTTGATACTTGGGCGGCTCCGGAAAAGTATTTTGCGGCTGATGAATCTCGCCAGAAATCTTATCAAAAGACCCAGGGGCGTGCCATTTAGTTTGGTCTTCTTCTGCAACCCAATATCCCTTGCCTTTTTTGGTAATACAATGCAAAATTTTCGGGCCTGGGATTTGCTTCAAGTCATTGAATACATGAACTAAATAATTGACATCATGCCCGTCCACAGGTCCAAAATACCTTAAATTGAGCGCTTCAAAAAGGTTGCTTTGCTTCAATAAAAATGATTTGATACTGTTTTCGACATTGGCCACCAATTCCTGGGCATTAGGGCCAAATTTGCTAATTTTTCCTAGAATTTTCCAAGCCTCATCTCTAAACTTATTATAAAAATGAGAGGTACTAATATCCGTTAAATAATCTTTCAACGCACCCACATTAGGATCAATAGACATGCAATTGTCATTAAGCACGATCAACAAATTTGAATTGCTGACTCCGGCATGATTCATTGCTTCAAAAGCCATTCCCCCCGTTAACGCGCCATCCCCAATAACCGCAATATGTTGACGATTCTTATCGAATTTTTGATTGGCGACGGCCATTCCCAAGGCAGCTGAAATAGAGGTAGACGAATGGCCTACACCAAACGCATCAAATTCGCTCTCTTTTCTTTTCGGAAACCCAGAAATACCTCCATAAACTCTGTTGGTATGAAATTCGGATTTTCTTCCTGTCAATATTTTATGCCCATAAGCTTGATGTCCAACATCCCATACTAATTGGTCAGACGGGGTATTAAAGGCATAATGTAAGGCTACGGTAAGTTCTACTACACCCAAACTAGCGCCAAAATGTCCCCCATAAATGGCTACATGGTCAATGATGTAATTTCGTAGTTCCTCACTGAACTGAACCAATTGGGTCGCTTTAAGTCGCCTCAGGGCCTCTGGCGTATCGATATTGGATAAAAGGGGGCCTTCTTGAATGTGCATTGCCTTCATTTGTTATGGAAAATTAAGCATACTATCGTAAACTTACATGACCGATAAATAACATTACAATAATAATGTTTTTTTGGTTCCTATATTCTTGCATCTTTGCTTATTATGGCACTAGATAGTCCAAGAGATAAAGAAAACAGAAAGAAATTTGAGGTCAAACTACCCCTTTTTGAGGGTCCATTTGACCTTTTATTGTTTTTTATCGAAAGGGATGAATTGGATATTTATGATATCCCCATCGCCACCATTACCCATGACTTCCTTGATTACCTCCACCAAATGGAGAAAATGAATGTAGAAATTGCCAGTGAATTCATTTTAGTCGCGGCTACTTTAATGCGTATTAAAGCTAAAATGCTCCTTCCAAGACCTATAATTGACGACGCAGGTAACCAAATTGATCCTAGAGACGAACTAGTCAAACACCTTTTGGAATACAAAAAATATAAGTCTGTTGTTGACCAACTGTCCCAATTGGAAATTGATCGATTTAATCGCGAACAGCGGGGCAACTTAATGGAAGAAATTAAAAAACTATCCGTTATAGTGGACGTAGATGCCGAAGTTCAGGATTTGGATCTTTATAAATTAATGAAGGTATTTCAAAGGGTTATCGATAAATACGAACTCGACAAAAATAAGCCTATTCATAGAATAGCACAATACCCCTACACGATTGAAAGTCAAAAAGAACACCTCATTCGAAAGTTATTTGACAGCAAAGACCAGCGCATTTCTTTTACCGAACTACTTTCAGAAAAACCTGAAAAGATCTTAGCTATATTTAACTTCCTAGCCATCCTTGAATTACTTCAGCTAAAAAAAATCCTCCTCCATATCGGAGAAGGATTTAATAATTTCTGGATCGAGCCAAGGTCTGGTGAGATTTAATACAATAGAATCCAGGCTTTCAACTAAATCGTTTTTTTAGAACTGCTCCAATTGAGAGAAAAAGAAAGCACTTTCTAAGGCTGCATTTTCATCTGAATCTGAGCCATGGATGGCATTTGCTGATATAGATGTAGCGAATAATTTCCTTATGGTACCTTCAGCAGCTTCCGATGGATTGGTAGCGCCGATTAATTTTCTAAAATCCTCCACTGCATTTTCTTTTTCCAGAATCATAGCAACAATAGGCCCTTCGGACATATAGGCAACCAGTTCATTATAGAAAGGGCGTGATTTGTGCACATCATAAAATTGACCCGCACGACTTCCCGTCAATTGACTTAATTTCATTGCGCTTATTTTGAATCCATTAGCTTCAATTATTTGAATAATGGCCCCGGAATGACCTGCTGCATAAGCATCAGGCTTGATCATTGTAAAGGTTCTTGATGTCGTCATTTTATATAAGAATTAAGTTCTCTTGTTTAAGCAGGGGCAAAAGTAATACTTTCCCTTTTATGAACCACAAATAGATAAATTTTGTGATTAACGATAATTATTGTGAATTTTACGGCCTCATCATTGTCTAACTGACAAGATTTATGGCCTCTATTGAAACTTTGATTCACAAATTGACTGAATTTGAGCACGTGGTAATTACAACTCATGCCAATCCCGATGCCGATGCACTCGGTTCATCTCTTGGTCTTTATCACTTTTTGATAGCAAGGGGGCATAAGGTTACGATTGTAACACCTACGGACTATCCTGATTTTATTAGCTGGTTACCTGGGAATCAAGAGGTACTTAAATTTGGTTCCAACACAGATCATCTGATCAAGGAAATTATTGATCAAGCTTCCTTGATTTTTTGTTTGGATTTTTCTGGACTAGATCGACTTCAAGATCTATCAGAACTAGTGAAAAACGCTACTGCCAAAAAGGTGATGATTGATCATCACCTAGAACCAGAAAATTTTGATAATTATCGACTATGGGACACCCGTGCCGCTGCTACTGCTGAATTGATTTATGACTTCATCTTGATGGTGGCAAACCGCGAGGCCATTAGTGCTGATATTGCAAATTGTCTTTATGCCGGAATTATGACAGATACTGGATCTTTTCGACATTCAAACACCACCTCTAAAGTTCATAGGACCGTTGCAGATTTAATAGATTTAGGTGCCAATGTGACCAAAGTAAGTAGCGCTATTTATGATACCAATAGCCTTAACCGTTTGCGTTTTATAGGATTTTCTCTTTTAGAAAAATTAATCGTACATCAAGATTTAAATATTGCCTATTTTGTGATCTCGGAAAAAGACATTAATCAATTTGAGCTACAAAAAGGGGATACTGAAGGCTTGGTAAACTATGCGCTCTCAATAAGCGGTATTGTTATGGCAGCGCTGATTAAAGAAAGTGAAAATAAAGTGAAGCTATCTTTAAGATCCGTTGGGGATTATTCGGTAAATAAATTTGCACGTGATCATTTCAACGGAGGCGGACACAAAAATGCCGCAGGGGGCGTTTCATACCTTTCTTTAGATAAAACGATATTGAAGTTCGAAACTGCGCTCGTTGATTTTAAAGAAAAATATAAATTAAAATCTTAATTCACGCCCAATTGTTTAGCCGTAGAATATGCTTCGCCCAAGGAGCGTTGTTAAAGCCTGATTTTGTCAAAGATGATTCGCTCTTAAGAAAATACAGTCAAAACCACAATCTAACGGATGACCTTTCGTTAATTTGCAAGCTGAAGCGTTTTTAATTAGTGATGACGTGACCTCACTTAGTGCATTATTCAAACGACATAATCGAACTAGGTGATAATAAAATTTAAAAATTGATAATTTTGCTTAATTAATTCCGTTTTTTTTTATAATAAAATGAAGATTTTCAAAAAGTTACCTTTTTTAAGTATCGTACTCTTCTTGTTCTCTTGTGACAAGGGGTCCGAAATTGTGTCTATTGATCTCACTGCAATTTGGGAAGCAGACCAACAAACCATTACTGATTACATTAATGAAAATGACCTGAGTCCCGTCGTGACGACTACGTCAGGAGCAAGCTATATTATTCAAGATTTCGGAACGGGCGATGCCATCAACTACAATGACATTTTGACCTTAAATTATACGGGTTATGACCTCAATGGTGTTGCCTTTGTTTCTACTATCAATCCCCCTGATTCTGTTTATCACATATATGCCGTCTATAATCCCTTAACGTTTACCTACACGAAGTCTGGTTGGACTTTGAAATATACGCCCCTTGTGTCCACCCTTTCGGGAGATGGCATGATAGAGGCATTGACAGATGCACTAATTGAAATGAAAAAGGATGGTCAGCTTACGGTCCTATTACCTTCACAATTGGGGTTTGGGGCGCAGAGTGATCCTTCTCAAATTATCTCTAGATATTCTGTACTAAGGTATGAAATATCACCCGTCGTCATTCGTTAATGGAACTGATTTTTGCTACGCATAATCTCAATAAGGTCATTGAAATACAAAATGCGCTAGGTGCCGCTTTTAAGGTGATCAGCTTGGTTGATTTAAATGAAAATCAAATTCCTGAATCGGGAACGACCATTCAAGAAAATTCTCATCTCAAGGCAAGCTATATTTATCATAAGTACCACTTACCTTGCTTTGCTGATGATACTGGACTCGAAGTATTCTCTTTAAATAATGAGCCAGGGGTTCATTCTGCCCGTTATGCTGGCACAGGTGCTAGCGAAGATAATATAGATCTATTGCTCACCAATCTTAGTGATCATGAGGATCGTGGTGCTCAATTCAAAACGATATTAACTTTTTACGATGATCAAAGTAATTGTCATTTCTTCGAGGGGATTGTCCAAGGAAATATCCTGTCATCAAGAATGGGTGTAGGGGGATTTGGCTATGACCCCATTTTTCAGCCAGTTGGATTTGAGAAAACTTTTTCACAGATGAGTCTAGAAGAAAAAAATAAGATCTCTCATCGGGGCATTGCAATTACTAAATTACTTAACCATATTCGTTCCAAATGAGGTCTTGTTTGTTAATCGGACTTGCAGGAGGCAGCGGATCTGGGAAAACCTACTTTCTCAAAAATCTTTTAACCCATTTTGCTCCTAACGAAATCTCTATGCTCTCGATGGATAATTATTATCTGCCTATCCAAGAGCAAATAAAAGATGAGAATGGTATCGAAAACTTTGATAGACCAGAAGCTATAAACCACCGACTTCTTTTTTCAGATATAAGCAAACTTACCTCTGGACATCCTGTCAAAATTGAAGAATACCACTTCAATCTAGTTGGAAAAGCCGAAAAAACAATTACCATTCAACCCAGATCAGTAATTTTAGTAGAAGGCCTCTTTACGCTCTATTATCCTGAAATAAGAAATTTACTAGATCTAAAAATCTACCTTGAAACACCTGATTTTCTCATGCTCACAAGGAGAATTAAACGCGATGCTAGTGAACGTGGCTATGATCTCAACGATGTTTTATACAGATTTGAGCATCACACAATGCCCACTTTTTATAAATATATCTTACCTTCTAGGCAATACGCAGATATGATTATATCAAATGATGATAAAGTCTCAAAACCAATAGAAGTGTTGATCTCTTACATCAAGGAACACTTAAAAAATAGCAACTAGAGAAAAAAAATCTTACATTTGTTGCCCATTATGGAAAATGCTAAAAACATATTGATTAATAAGTGGCTAGCCATCGTTGTGATGATACTTTGTCTATTTACGTCGATCGTTAATGCTCAAACAATAGATGTTAAGTATGTAAACTCTTGTGAAAATAGGACTGACCACCAAGAAAATGGAGAAAGCCAGATAGCTCTTTCACTATGCGCGGCCATCCAATCTCCCATTTTAGAAATCAATTTGGAATATCACAATGTACTACTAGAAGTCTTTGTTCAAAATATTTCGACAACTTCTTTCAATACGCTTCTCAATCAATTTGACATTTTTCGTTCCAAAATTTTCATGGTATTAGTGCGGCGAATCATTTCTCCCAATGCTCCATAATCGTCGAAGTACGCTTTCCCTTTAAAATATTTAATTTTACGCTATTAATTAATCTCTATTATGAATAACAAAGGTTTTATAGTCTTTATGACTATCATTATTTCACTTTTATGCATCTACTATTTGTCCTTTACATTTGTCGCACAAGGGGTACAGAAAGATGCCACCGCGAAAGCTACAGATGCTTCCGGGAATTTGAATTTTACGGAAAAGCAGCGATACCTAGATTCTGTATGGAACGTCCCCGTTTTTTCTCTCTTAGGAAAGGATTATACTTATCAAGATGTAAAAGAAACAGAACTCAACTTGGGACTTGACTTACAAGGAGGGATGCATGTTACCCTTGAGGTTTCCCCTGTAGATATCCTCAAAGGTTTGAGCAATGACAATCAAGATCCTGATTTTTTGCAAGCACTTGATAGTGCAAAAAAACAAGTACGAGGAACTCAGTTGAATTTTGTAGACCTATTTTACGTGAGTTATCAGGAATTGGCTCCTGGAAAATCATTGGCCAATTTATTCTCAAATGCCTCTAATAGAGGTAGAATTAGCTTGAGTTCAACCGATTCAGAAGTATTAGACATTATCAATACCGAAGTAGACGGCGCTATTGATAGATCTTTCAATATTTTACGAACGAGAATTGATCGTTTTGGTACCTCACAGCCCAATATTCAAAAACTGCAGGGAACAGGACGTATTCAAATAGAATTGCCAGGGGTTGACAATCCCGAACGCGTGCGTAAACTGCTTCAGGGTGTTGCGAAATTAGAATTTTGGGAGGTCTATGAAATGAATGAATTAGGTCCAATATTACAAAAGATGAATCAGGTAGCGGTTAAAGAAATGATTGACCTCGCTCCTCAAATGGATGCCGAGAACATCCGCGCCGAGAATTCTTTGGAAGACTTATCTTCTTTACTAACGGACAATGACGCTACAAATGAAGGCATCTCTGATCCCGACCAGGTGACTGCTCCATCTGAAGAAGTTGACAGTACATTGGCCCTCTTAGATTCTCTCAATAATTCAAATGTTTCCCCTTTATTTAGTCTATTGCAAGCGCAATATGGTTTGATCTATCAAGTAAAGGATACCTCTAGAATCAATCGAGTCCTTCAAAATCCTAGTGTTTCAGCAGTCATTCCTGCGACTATGAAATTTTTGTGGCTGGTAAAACCCATTGATACAGAAAATGCACTTGACGATATCAAATTGTTGGAACTATATGCCATCAAGAAAGCAAGAACTGGAAAGGCTCCGCTATCAGGTGAATCAATCATCGATGCGCGACAAGATCTTGACGATAGATCAAGACCCGCCATTTCCATGCAAATGGACGCCATAGGTGCCAAAACCTGGAAAAGATTGACTGCCAATAATATAGGTAAAAGAATTGCGATAGTGTTGGATGATTTTGTTTATTCGGCGCCTACCGTTCAGGGCGAAATTCCCAATGGTAATTCATCCATTTCAGGCAATTTTACTATTGATGAAGCGCAAGATTTAGCCAATATCTTAAAAGCAGGTGCATTACCTGCACCCACTACCATTGTAGAGGACGTCGTAATTGGACCCACGCTTGGTAAGACTGCGAGAGCTCAAGGTATTAATTCAATGTTTGCGGGTTTGGGAATCGTAATCATTTTCATGGTTATTTATTACGCTAAGGCTGGTTTGATTGCCAATGTAGCATTGTTCTTTAATGTCTTTTTTATCTTGGGCATCTTGGCTCAATTAAGTGCCTCGCTAACATTACCGGGAGTCGCTGGAATTGTACTAACCATGGGAATGGCTATTGATGCAAATGTCCTGATTTTTGAACGTATCAAAGAGGAATTAAGATTTGGATCAAGCCTCAAACAAGCCATAAGCGCCGGATATAGCAAAGCTTACTCATCTATCATTGACGCGAATGTTACTACTTTAATCGTCGGGGTCATTCTATACATGCTAGGTCAAGGGCCGGTTAAAGGATTTGCCATTACTTTGATCATTGGTATCATTTGTTCCTTCTTTTCAGCCGTCTTTATCACGCGGGTAATTGTAGAACTTTTTTCTAAAAAAGGGGATCAATCGAAACTTAATTTTTCTAATGCATTCACCACAAATGCCCTAACAAAAATTCAGATCGATTTCTTAAGTAAACGAAAAATAGCGTACCTGTTTAGTGGTACCTTTATCAGTATTGGTCTGATCGCCATTATTTTTAATGGACTAACAATGGGTGTTGATTTCAAAGGCGGGAGATCTTACATCGTTTCATTCGATCAACCCACAGAAACGACAATGCTCAAAACTTCTTTGACAGAAAGCTTTGAAGGCCAGGGGACAGAAGTGAAAACCTTTGGTTCAGATAATATTATTAAAGTGACCACAAGTTACTTGACCGATGATGAATCTGACGTAGCCGATGTGCGAGTGAAGGCAACACTGATTGCGGGACTGGAAAAAGCAACAGGTCAGTCATTTATAGAAAATGATGCCGCTGTAGACGCTACTCATTTTTCTATTGGTAGCTCCTCAAAGGTCGGTGCAACGATCGCTGATGATATTAAAAACTCCTCTTTTGAGTCTGGAATTATTGCATTGATTTGTATTTTTCTCTACATCCTAATCAGGTTTAGAAAATGGCAATTCGGATTAGGCGCTATTGTCGCACTCTTCCATGATAGTTTGTTTGTAATCTGTGCCTTTGGTATTGCCAATCTCTTTGGTATCTCACTTGAAATAGATCAAGTATTTGTTGCCTCTATCCTCACAGTGATTGGATATTCTATTAATGATACCGTAGTGGTATTCGATAGGATAAGGGAAAATTTAAGTATCAAATCAGGATCAGCGGTGTATGACGTGTTTAATGAGGCGTTGAGTAATACCCTGAGTAGAACGCTAATAACCTCAGCAACGACATTGATTGTTGTCCTGATCCTTTTCTTATTTGGGGGAGAGGTGTTGAAAGGATTCTCTTTTGCATTGCTTGTTGGAATTGTCATAGGAACATATTCTTCGCTATTTATCGCGACGCCCATTTCACTAGATCTTATTTTAAAAGATAAGTCATTATAAATAAAAAGCCGAAGCACAATGATTGTGCTTCGGCTTTTTAAAATGTCTTAGGTAATTTAATGTGGTCTATATTTTTTTCGCATTAATTCCACTCATTTTTAAAATTTTCTTTTCTTCATCTTTTTCGAGTTTTTGCACGCTCCTTGTTCATCGATTTTGACTACTCACCACATATCGGCCTATTGAGCCTAAGTCTGATGGAAAAGGTGATTGAGGCCTTCCTGGAAAAGTAATGCCTCAATAATTGGCCCCCGAAACTCTGTCCCTATACAGAAAAGAGGAACCTGAAGCGAATCAGCGAGGTTGGCATAATGCAGAATATAATTTTCATAGGACACTTCCCATTCTTTCCATTGAAGTTCATCGAGTAAATCAAAGTCACCTGCCCATCCCTGACCTTCAATCCAAACATGCGCCAGTAGCTATTGTCTGGTTAGCTTGACGATATAGGGATTTCCTCTCTAGCTAAACCTACTGAGCCATAGACTGGTACGGTGAAGAGGACAGCTAGACAGCCAACATAAGCTAGAAAAAAATGATCATACGAGCCACGTTTTGAAAATATGGTAACCATTGATGGGAATCAAATCTCAAAAAAAATGAACCAAAAGTGTTTAATCATAATTAACTTCCACAACCGACACAATCAATCTCCTGATCTGGTGGCTTAGCTCCTGTCAACTTCATTTTAAGGTTATGAATTTTATCTCTTGTGTCCATGTCCTCAAACATGTCCCCTGTCAAGGACAACTCAAGGGTTTTTATTTCATCTTGAATTTCTTGCATTATCATTTTAGGTTTGGTTATTTAAACTTAATGGATTTAATCGAAATTCATATCGGTCCAAATCCTTTTTTTCATAACAATTAAGACAAACTTTATTCACAGGATAAAAAAGTAAAAAAAATAGTGGATAACGGGCCTCCTTTACGAAATACGCGCTTGGTTCACTTAATTTACCCCAGTTTAAATGCGCTTTTTTTCATATGTTTAATTAATTATCTATCATGCATCAACAATTAGTCAATATCGCCCTTTTGGTAAGAGATTACGATGAAGCCCTTTCTTTTTATACCCAAAAGTTAAACTTCCAATTGATCGAAGATACCGAACTCTCCCCATCAAAACGATGGGTAAGGATTGCCCCTCCGGCTAGCCAAGGCTGCTGTCTATTATTGGCCAAGGCTGCTAATCCCGAGCAAGCGACTAGGGTTGGTAATCAAACAGGCGGCAGGGTATTTTTATTTATTCACACCGATGATTTTAATAGAGATTATCAAAATCTTATGCAACATAAAATCACCATTTCACAGCCGCCCCGAGTAGAATCCTACGGAAAGGTGGCCGTATTTGAAGACCTCTACGGAAACCTAATTGATCTAATTCAACCTTTATAGATAACGACCCTCATTGATCTCACCTTGTGAAACAGCTTGAAAAATTGGCGCGAATCGCCAAGCAATTAGAACCAAATACCCAACAGCGACTCTTGATAAGAGATGCCGTAGTCCAGCATACTGAAAAATTTCTAAACAGTCTTTATACGAGAACCGCCTATGCCGCTTTGAATAAAAGTGAATCGCTGCTTAACGAAAATTTTGATGAGGAAGGGGAAAATGTCCATTCGATCATCTCAAAAGTTTCTACGCAAATAGAACTTGATGGCATTAATGCAGCATCAGGTTTCGATATGGGCTATGTGCCTGGGGGTGGAGTTTATAGCGCTTCTCTAGGGGATTATTGGGCCGATATCACCAATCTGTATGCGGGTATATTTTATGCCAATCCTGGAGCCGTGAGGCTTGAAAATAAACTCATCTTGTGGATGGCTGAATTAGTTGGTTACCCAAGTACGGCCTGTGGAAATCTAACTTCTGGGGGGAGTATTGCCAATTTAACGGCCATCATTACCGCCAGAGAATCAAGACAATTAAAGGCCCAAGATATTGCAAAATATACCATTTATCTAGGAGAACAAACCCACCATTGTGTCTCCAAGGCTTTGAAAATGGCAGGATTGGGTGAAATGCTTATTCGATATATAGGCATTGATGCCGAATCTAAAATGATGCCGTTGATTTTGGAAAAACAGATCCAGATAGATGAAGAAATGGGATTTATCCCGTGGATGATCGTGGCCTCTGCTGGCACCACAGATACAGGCGCCGTTGATCCCCTCCGCATGATTGGCGAACTCGCCCAACGTAAAAATATCTGGTACCACATCGACGCCGCCTACGGTGGATTTTTCTTACTTACCCAAACCGGAAAAAAATTACTAGAGGGTATAGAGCTTTCCGATTCGGTAGTCATGGATCCCCATAAAAGTCTTTTTATGCCCTATGGTTCAGGGGTGGTTATTATCAAAAATGGTAACTCTATGAAAGAAGCATTTAGCGATACGGCACATTATTTTCAGGATTTCGAGCCCAATGAATTGGACTTCTCCCCGGCTGATTTATCTATCGAACTGACCAAGCCATTCAGGGGTTTGCGAATGTGGCTCCCACTTAAAATTCATGGACTAGCTCCTTTTCGGGCCGCACTCGATGAAAAACTTATCCTTGCCCAATATTTTTATACGCAAATAAAGGCAAAGGGATTTGAAACGTCCAATCCTCCCCAGCTCACTATCACGACTTTTAGGTTCAAATTTGGTAGGGATGAAAATAAGTTAAACAAGGCATTGATAAAATCTATTCAAGAGGAAGGCAAAATATATCTGTCCAGCACAACCCTCAAAGGAATATTTGTCATCCGATTATGTATCCTTGTTTTCCGAACCCACAAAAGAGAAGTAGATATTGCCATTGAAGTGATCGAAAAACACAAAAATCGCTTAATTAAAACTTTAATAGATGCTTAAATTCATTGGGGATTTCAAAAGGTACGACATATCCTGCCAAGAGAACAATGTGCCTTGTTTGGATCAAAACAAATCATTCATAATGAGCGATTTGAATAACCTTTTTGAATCCATTTTAAAACAAAAATATAGCAGAGGGGCATATAGTCTGCCGTGCTTCTATAACTTTGATCACTCTGCCTATAATGAATTGGTCCAAAAAGGTATTGGGTTTATCTAAAATCTCCACTATTATTGTATTCTAATCTAATCGTCATGAAATTAATACATAAAATTGCTTTTTTACTTTTTGGTTTTTTAGTAAGCTGCTCATCAACTCCTACTAAAGAAACGAATGATAAAATCGTCTCCTCATCGGTGCAAAAATCAATAGTTGTTTATGGCAGTAACCAATGTTCTCACTGCATCAATTTTAAGGCTAAATTGGATTCAGTTGGACTTGAATATACCTTCCATGATATTGATGTAAGTGACCAACATACACTGGAAATGCTTGAAAAAGTAAAGACTGCAGGACGAAATTTAGACGACATCAGCTTACCTGTTGTATTGATTGATAATAATGAATTGTTCATTGCTCCACCCTTTAGTAAAGTACTGGATGTCTTGAATTAGTCTTCTGAAACAACGGGTAGCGTAATCCAAAACCCATAATAAAAGACTTTTTAACTGCTGGAATAAAACTAATTCCCCCATCAGGCACGAGCATGGCTTTGAGCTCATAGTCAATGCGATCCATCCATAAAGAGCTCCTAAAAATAAACGAATAAGCAACAAACTGCAAATCCATATATTCGTCCAAATAGTTAGTGCCATCAGCATAAAACTCCAATATAGTACCAGAAAATCCCTTGCCTGTATTAACCATACTGACTCCGAAACCAAGTTGGTAGTTGTCTTTAAGCTTATTTAGTACGGCGAAATGATGGTCATGATAAAAGGTCTTTAATTTATGGTTATAATATTCTTCTTTTAAATAGCCATAACGAAAAGTAGGCGCGTAAGAAACACTGACAATACCAGCAATCTCGATAGAAAAGTCTGGACTAATCCCCATAGAGGAATAGGTTTGATTCATGTATTTTTCCGAGTAATAATAGTCTATCACCCTGTCATCCTTGGTATGAAAAAGTAAAAATTGACCAGCCAACCCGATAGCCAATTTTAGCCGAAATGGCTTTTCTTCAAATGAATCTGAAAGAACGGCTGACTGAGCCTGTGACGTGCTCAATAGCAAAAAATAGCAAATATATGTTAAGGCACACTTGTAACTTGCTTTACGCATACTTTGTCTGAGCATTTAATCTCATTGCTTTTTAAAACGAATTCAATTCATTGATACATGATCAAGATTAATGAATTCTATTTGATCATCCTCGTTTAAGGTAATCCCAATAATCGAATCTTTCTGTACTTTTCCCGCTAATATTTCCTTGGACAAGGTATTCAGCAATTCCCGCTGTAGTATTCTTTTTAACGGACGTGCACCAAGTTGTGGATCGTAACCAATGGCAGTCAAATGCTTCAACACCTTGTCGTCGGCCTCAATTTTAATACCATTTTCGAGTAATCGCTGCTGAATCATTTTAAACTGAATGTTTACGACATGTTTTAAATTTTCTTTGGTCAATGGTTTAAACATAATGGTTTCATCAATGCGATTGAGAAATTCTGGTCGTAGCGTCTGCTTCAAAAGTTCAAATACTTGCTCACGTGTCTCCGTTAATACTTGTTCCTCGTTCCAATCTTCCATATGTTCCAGATTTTGCTGAATCACCGCTGATCCGATATTGGTGGTCATGATAATAATAGTATTTTTGAAGTTGGCGGTACGCCCCTTATTATCAGTCAAAATACCATCATCCAAAACCTGTAATAGGATGTTGAATACATCGGGATGCGCTTTTTCTATCTCATCCAGTAAAATCACACTGTACGGTTTACGCCGGACTGCCTCTGTTAATTGGCCTCCTTCATCGTAGCCTACATATCCCGGAGGTGCTCCGATCAGTCGGCTTACCGCATGTCGCTCTTGATATTCGGACATGTCTATTCGGATCATACAATTTTCATCGTTGAATAGGTAATCTGCCAATGCCTTGGCTAACTCAGTTTTACCGATACCTGTAGTCCCCAAGAAAATAAATGATCCAATAGGTCTTTTTGGATCCTGTAACCCAGCACGACTTCTTCTAACCGCATCCGCGACTGCGGAAATTCCTTCGGATTGACCTGCTACCCTCTTACCCAGTTCTTCTTCTAAATGAAGTAATTTTTCTCGATCGCCCTGAAGCATCTTTGCCAAAGGAATTCCGGTCCATTTGGCAACGATTTCCGCTATGTCCTCTCCATCCACTTCCTCTTTCAATAAAGAATCCCCATTCTGCATTTCCTGAAGTTGGATTTGAAATGCTTTCAACTGTTCCTCGGCCTTAAGGATATGACCATAACGAAGCTCAGCTACCCTACCCAAATCTCCAGAACGCTCCATTTGATCTGCTTCAATCTTGAATTTCTCAATGCTTTCTTTTTGCATTCGAATCCCCTGAATAACCCCTTTTTCATTTTCCCATTTGGCTTTGAGCTCATTTCTTGATCCTTCCAAATCTGCAATTTCTCTACTCAAATCTAATTCTTTGACCTTGTCCTTTTCTCTGCGTATCGCCTCTCGTTCGATTTCAAGCTGCATAATGCGCCTATTCAGTTCATCCAATTCTTCTGGCAAAGAATCTATTTCAATTCTTAACTTTGACGCGGCCTCATCTATTAAATCAATGGCCTTATCTGGCAAAAACCGATCCGTTATGTATCTATGGGAAAGTTCAACAGCCAAAATCACCGCGTCGTCTTTTATCTGAACACCATGATGCAATTCATACTTATCTTTGATCCCTCTTAGAATAGAAATAGCATCCTGAACCGAAGGCTCATCTACCCGCACAGCTTGGAATCTTCGCTCCAATGCCTTGTCTTTTTCAATGTATTTTTGATATTCATTTAGGGTTGTAGCGCCAATAGCATGTAGTTCACCCCTTGCAAGTGCGGGCTTTAACAAATTGGCAGCATCCATGGCACCATCGCCACCTCCTCCGGTCCCGATGAGGGTGTGAATCTCATCTATAAATAAAATAATTTCCCCCTCACTATCTGAGACCTCCTTGATCACGGACTTGAGCCTTTCCTCAAATTCCCCTTTGTACTTGGCCCCAGCTATCAACAATCCCATATCCAATGAAATGATGGTTTTGGACTTAAGGTTTTCAGGGACATCCCCGGAGACAATTCGCTGGGCTAAACCCTCCACAATGGCCGTCTTACCGACACCTGGTTCTCCAAGCAAAATAGGGTTGTTTTTGGTGCGTCTAGCAAGAATTTGCAAAACCCGTCTTATTTCTTCATCGCGGCCAATTACTGGATCAATTTTCCCTTTCTTGGCCAATTCATTAAGGTTGTTGGAATAGCGATCGAGGGATCTATATTTGGTCTCGGCATTGGGGTCCTGTACCGTTCTACCACCCCTTAGCTCAGATATCGCGGCCAACGTAGTTTTCTGATCAAAACCAAAATCCCTTAATAATTGAGCAATATTATCTTTTCCTTTTTGGATACCCAATATGATATGCTCAACAGCCACGTACTCATCTCCCAACTCTTTCAATAATTTTTCTGCCTGCTGCAGCGCCTGTGCTGCAGTATTGGATAAATAAGGCTGTCCCCCTGTCACCTTGGGGTAATGGGTGATGATAAGTACTAATTTAGATTCCAAAACGGATCGCTGAACACCCATTTTTTTAAATAGAAATGAGATTAAATTTTCATCCGACTGGAATATGGCTTGCAATAAATGGCCTGTTTCCACTACTTGCTGATCATAAGAAGTAGCTATTTCAGTAGCCTTGTTTAGGGCTTCCTGAGATTTTATCGTGTAATTTTTAAAGTTCATTTCAACTTATTATTTGCTTACTGTACATCCCACAAATCCAAGACCATATGTGAATTGGGGTCAAAATGTCTCCTCATTGTTGAAGTTAAAGGAAATTCAAGACAAAATGTCGTAATTTGGTATACCAAACCAAGACTTTATCTAGGATAAGCTTATTCAAGGATTTAACTAATAAATCCTATTTCTGTGTGATTGTCCCGCTGAGATTTTGTATTTTGGTCATCATCTTCTTGTGTTATCCATTAAATAAGATACTTTGAAAAAAACAGCGAAAAACCGCAGAAATTTTCTGAAAAAATCACTTCAAACGGTAGCTGTAACCAGCACCGCAAGTTTATTGGGATGTAATGATCAAGTTATTAAAAGTTCAGAAAAAGGACCTTATATTAATTTCAATAATACCTATCGGTGGAAAATGACCACTGCGTGGTCACCGAATTTTCCTATTTTGGGTGAAGGATGTAGCGACTTAGCTGCATGGGTCAAAAAAATGTCTGGTGGTCGAATGGAAATTACCGTCTATGGTGGTGGTGAATTAATCCCTGCCTTAGAGGGGTTTGATGCGGTAAGTAATGGCGCGGTAGAAATGAATCATGGTGCTGCATACTACTGGGCCGGCAAAATACCGGCAGGTCAATTTCTCTCGACGATCCCTTTTGGCGTAAACGCCCAACTCATGGATACTTGGATTTTGGGAAACGGAGGACAAGCACTTTGGGAGGAGCTTTACGCCCCATTTGATTTGCTCCCTATAAGTGCTGGGAATACAGGATGTCAAATGGGCGGTTGGTACAACCGAGAAATTAATTCAGTAGACGATCTAAAAGGTCTCAAAATGAGAATCCCTGGTCTCGGGGGTAAGGTATTGGCCAAATCAGGAGGTACCCCTATGCTAATGGCGGGTGGAGAAATCTACACCAATCTTGAAAGAGGGGTGATAGATGCAACCGAATGGATTGGCCCCTATCATGACTATCTAATGGGCTTTCAAAATGTAGCCAAATACTATTACTACCCAGGTTGGCATGAACTTGGCACCGTACTAGAAATGTTAGTTAGTAAATCCAAGTTTGAAGCACTACCTACAGATTTACAAGAAATTATCCGTACCGCATGCCTTCGCCTAAACCGCATCACACCCGTGAGGCTTGATACCATGAACGCTCAATATTTACCGAAAATTCAGGCTTCACAGGGCGTAAGTATGAGGCTTTATCCAGATGAGGTAATGAAAACTTTTAGAGCTAATACCATTGAAACCATCGCAGAATTGACCGCCAGTGATCCGCAGAGCAAGAAAATTTATGAGGCCTTTTTGGACTTTCAGAAAAAAATTGTGCCCTGGATGACTATTTCAGAGAAAGCCTTTTATCAAAACATCCTATGAGACAAGTGACAATACAAAAATTAATGACGATCCTCTTTGTACTAATGTTGTACTTGAGTAATCATCAAAGTATGGCCCAAGACAGCCTACTTATTGCATCCGAGCTCATCGGTCTCCGTTTTGACTCCACCGAGCTTCTCCAGATGAAGGGTACGGTGCATGCAAATTCGGCTAAATTTGAAGCATTAAGGGCTCAAAATATTCAAAATGATATGCCTTTTGGATTAATTTGGTCTCCTCCACTTAATCCTAGCAGAATCCAAAAAACACAATCAACAATAGATTGGCAACTGCCTAGAGAGGTGAAACTACCTCAAAATAGAGACGAATTGGCCTTTTATCCAGTTAGTGCGCTTAGTTATTTGATCAAAAACCGACAAATCACCTCGCTAGAATTAACTGAATTGTTTCTGAATCGATTAAAAAAATATGGGGATACGCTAGAATGCGTCATCACCTTGACTGATTCTATGGCTCGTGCGCAAGCAAAGCGTGCCGACTTAGAGCTAGAAAAGGGTATTTATCGAGGTCCTTTACATGGTATTCCCTATGGTGCCAAGGATTTGTTAAGTGTTGCTGGCTACAAAACTACCTGGGGAGCTATGCCCTACAAAAACCAAATAATAGAAGAAAATGCAGAAGTAATCAACCGTTTAGAAGCAGCAGGTGCCATTTTGGTAGCAAAATTAACATTGGGCGCATTGGCCATGGGTGATGTCTGGTACGACGGCGTCACGCGAAATCCATGGGACCTGACAGAAGGCAGCAGCGGATCTTCTGCGGGATCGACATCGGCTACCGTTGCAGGATTGGTCCCCTTTGCCATTGGAAGTGAAACAAGGGGCTCTATCGTCTCCCCTTCTACACGCTGTGGTGCTACTGGGCTTCGACCTACTTATGGTCGTGTAAGCAAAAATGGCGCCATGGCCTTGAGCTGGACCATGGATAAATTGGGCCCAATTTGCAGGAATGCCTTGGACTGCGCCTTAGTCCTTGAAGCTATAAGAGGTGCCGATATAAACGATTTATCAACTCGAGATGCCCCATTTAATTATGACTATGCACGGAACATCAAAAAACTCCGAATAGGAATTCTTCATGATTTTCAAGAAACGAAATCAAATTCAAAAAATGACAATAGCACCTTGAATTTGCTTCGTTCCCAGGGTTTCGAACTCATTGAAAAAAAACTTCCACAAAACATTCCAGCGACCGCCATCAGTTTTATTCTGCAAGTTGAGGCTGCTGCTGCTTTTGATGTGCTTACCCAATCTAATGAAGATGATCTTATGGTCCGACAAACGGAAAACGCTTGGCCGAATATATTCCGATCCGCCCAAATGGTCCCTGCTGTCTCCTATATTCAAGCCAATCGACTGAGGTATCAACTCACCCTTGCCTTCAATGAATTGCTATCGGATATTGATGTGCTATTGGCCCCCTCTTTCAGCGATCAACTACTGATAACCAATTTAACGGGTCATCCGTGTGTCGTATTACCCAATGGGTCATACGCAGCAAAAAATCCGGGATCAATTACCTTAATAGGAAATCATTTTGATGAAGCAAGTATTTTGGAGTTGGCTAGATTCATCCAGGAATTAACACCTTATGAGGACGAGCATCCTGAAGCATTTAAGCAATAAAAAGTCCTTTTTAAATTTTACATACTGTCTTAAATAATCGTCATTCATTCATAATATTAAAAAAAACGAGGCCTTAAAAATCTAATGACTCATAGAAAAAATTATTTTTTTGTAAAAAAATGAAAAGAAATAGCGCAAATTATTTTTAGCTATTTAAATTAGCATTTACTAAAATAATTAGTAAATGCTCCTCAATACACACAGCTATTTCAGTCTTCGATATGGAACTATTCCGCTCGATATGCTACTTCAAACCGCACACCTACAGGGTACGAGAATCCTAGCGCTGACAGACATCAACAATACGTCTGCTTGTCTAGATTTCGCAAGAATGGCCCCCAATTATCAGATTCATCCAATACTAGGTGTAGACTTCCGAAACAACGCTATTCAACAATTTGTGATGCTGGCCAAAAACAATGCTGGCTTTCAGCAAATAAATACGTACCTGACAAATTTTCTCTCAGCGAATGCTCCAAAAATCCCTGACAGAGCCGAAATATTGACCAATACCTTCGTCATCTATCCTTATCTAAAAGGACGCCATTACAAACTACAAGCAAATGAATTTTTAGGTATCCGTCATGACCAACTTAACCAGCTCAAATTTTCCAAAATAGTCCCTGATATGGCCAAATTGGTCATTCTACATACTGCTTCTTTCAGAGATAAAAAGGATTTCAACGTGCACAGATTGCTTCGTGCCATCGATCAGAATACCTTATTAAGTAAGCTCTCCATGAATTCCCAAGGTCAAGCAACTGATTTATTAATTGGCGAATCCGCAATCAAACAAAGATTTCTCGAATGGCCACAACTCATTGAGAATACCTATCAAATACTCAATGCCTGCTCGATTGAATTTGATTTTGAGAAAGGGAAATCAAGAAATCAAGAAACCTATACCGGGAATGAAGCGGCGGACTTTAAATTGCTTCAAAAATTATGTCAAGATGGCCTTGATTACAGATATCCCACCAGTAATACCCAGATCTTAAGCCGAATCAAGAAAGAACTACAAATCATTCGTGAAAAGAGTTTTGTATCTTACTTTCTGATCAATTGGGAGATCATTAATTATGCACGTAGCAAGGACTATTTCTATATCGGCCGTGGTAGTGGGGCCAATAGCATTGTAGCTTATCTGCTAAGAATCACCGATGTCGATCCCATTGAACTCGACCTTTATTTTGAACGATTCATCAGTTTGTATCGTCAAAATCCTCCAGATTTTGATCTTGATTTTTCGTGGACAGACCGTGATGACGTAATCGATTTTATCTTTAGTCGATTTCAACATACTGCCTTAATTGCCGTATATAATACCTTTCAATACAAAGCAGCTATCCGTGAGCTAGGTAAGGTATTCGGACTTCCAAAACATGAAATAGACAAGCTCTCAAAAAGAAATTCAACCACACCTACGCCAATAGACAAACTCTCTAGATTGGTTATCACCTATGCCAAAATGATCGAAGGATTCCCGAATTACCTCGGGATTCATGCTGGGGGCATTGTCATTTCTGAACGCCCCATACACTGCTACACTGCGACTTTCATGCCTCCAAAAGGCTATACAACAACTCATTTTGATATGGTCACTGCAGAGGACATAGGGCTTTATAAATTTGATATTCTCAGTCAAAGAGGCTTGGGGAAAATCAAAGATGCAGTAAGCATTATTGCCAAAAATCATCCGAATCAAATGCCTATAGACATCCATGACCTCCAGCGTTTTAAAGCAGATGAAAAAATTAAAAAACTCTTACGAACTGCAAAAACCATTGGGTGCTTTTATGTAGAGTCCCCAGCCATGCGTATGCTTTTGAAAAAACTCCAAGTCGACAACTATCTAGGTCTGGTCGCTGCCAGTTCGATCATACGCCCCGGTGTTGCTCAATCTGGAATGATGCGAGAATATATCTTAAGGTCTCGTTTTCCAGACCGCATCAAAGAAGCTCATCCCATTATGTTGGAGATCATGCCAGAAACCTTTGGCATTATGGTCTACCAAGAAGACGTCATCAAAGTAGCGCATTATTACGGAAAACTAGCTCTTGGAGAGGCCGATGTGCTTCGCCGCGGAATGTCTGGCAAATACAGAGGCAGGAAAGAATTTATAAAAGTGAAAAAAAAATTCTTTGCCAATTGCGCAAAAGAAGCCTACCCTGTCGAAGAAGTAAATGAAATTTGGAGACAAATCGAAAGCTTTGCCGGTTATGCATTTGCGAAAGGACATTCCGCCTCTTACGCCGTAGAAAGCTACCAAAGTCTATTTCTGAAAGCTCATTACCCACTCGAATACCTAGTCGCCACCCTCAATAATTTTGGAGGCTTTTATCAAACAGAACTTTACGTGCATGAAGCTAGGCTACATGGTGCCACAATTGCACCTCCCTGCTTGAATACAGGTGCCTTTGAAACTTGTATTTTCGGTAAGAAAATTATCTTAGGATTTCTCTTGATAAAATCAATCGAAACCAACTTTATAAAAAAAATCATTGCCGATAGGAATGTAATGGGACACTA
Source organism: Flammeovirgaceae bacterium (assembly GCA_013204595.1). Taxonomy (GTDB): domain Bacteria; phylum Bacteroidota; class Bacteroidia; order Cytophagales; family Cyclobacteriaceae; genus UBA4465. The sequence goes on along the minus strand of JABMNK010000011.1, from coordinate 3,341 downwards.
CCAGGACCTAGATGATTTTATCAAAAGAACCCCCATCAGTATTGAACAAATTTCTATTTTAATCAAAATCAATGCCTTTGGATTTACGAAAAAAAATAAATACGAATTATTATGGGAAGCCCACATGAAAATTCGTAAAATAAGTCTAGAAGTAGCTCATTTCAATCTATTTAAGACAGAAAGAATCACTTACAAAACACCCCCTCTCACACGAGCACCTCTAGCCGATTCCTTTGACGAGCTAGAATATTTTGGTTTCCCTCTTCGATCACCATTCGATTTTTTGCTCAACCCTATTACCAACACATTGACGGCCAAAGATCTTGAATATTACATTGATCAAAAGGTGACAGTCTATGGGTACCTGATCGCTACTAAAAGAACAAAGACTCAGAAGGGATCCATCATGCAGTTTGGTAATTTTTTAGATATAGAGGGGGCATTCATTGATACGGTCCATTTTCCTCAAATCCTTATCAACTATCCTTTCAGAGGTAGCGGGATCTACGCCCTCACTGGTGTCATTATGGAAGAGTTTGGTTGTTTGAGTATTGAAATTACCGAAATGATCCACCTTGCCATGGTAGCAGACCCCCGGTATGCCGATTTAAAAAAAGGAGAACAAATACAAAAAATACCTGCCGCCTAATATGAACCACGAAATTCCCAATCGCAACATTGTTCACATGGATTTAGACACTTTTTTTGTCTCTTGTGAACGGCTGATTAATAGCCACTTGATCGGCAAACCCCTCTTAATAGGCGGAACTTCTGATCGGGGTGTCGTTGCCGCCTGTAGTTATGAAGCACGCGCCTTTGGCATTCACTCCGCCATGCCCATGAAAATGGCAAAAAAACTCTGCCCAGACGCCATTGTATTGCATGGCAATTCAGCCACCTACTCCAAACATTCTCAAGACGTGACCGACATCATCCGAGAGACCGTGCCACTTTACGAAAAAAGCTCTGTTGATGAGTTCTATATTGACCTTACCGGTATTGATAAATTTCATGGTTGTCAAAAAATGGCTTCCGAATTGCGCCAAAGAATCATTAAAGAAACAGGCCTTCCCATTTCATACGGTCTCTCCTCTAATAAAACCGTCTCAAAAATAGCTACCAGTGAAGCAAAGCCAAACAATCAGATACAGATTTTCAAAGGAGATGAAAAATCTTTTCTGGCCCCATTATCCGTAAGAAAGATCCCTATGGTTGGTGAAAAAACCTATCGTAGTTTATGTGATTTAGGTATTCAGCAAATCCAAACAATTCAAGAAATGCCCATAAAAATGATGGCTAAAGTTTTTGGAGAGAATGGAATCCGTATCTGGAAAAAAGCAAATGGCATAGACCTTACACCCGTCATTCCTTATCAAGAACGCAAATCTATATCCACAGAACGCACTTTTGATACGGATACCATAGACGTCGATAAACTCAAAACAATACTCGTTGCTATGGCAGAGAATCTTATTTTTCAATTGAGAAGGGGTAATAAACTAAGTGCCTGCATCACCGTGAAAATCAGGTACTCAGATTTTCAAACCTATACCCTCCAAAAAAGAATTCCATATAGTGCCTCGGATCAAATAATCCTGCCCATTGTGATTGACTTGTATCGAAAACTTTATCAGAGACGTTTATTGGTACGACTGATCGGAGTAAAGCTCAGTCATTTGGTAGGCGGAGGTCACCAAATAAATTTATTTGAAGAAGCTGAAAATGCCTATGATCTCTACCAAGCTATGGATAAAATACGCGACAAATACGGCGACAGAATGATCATGCGCGCTTCTGGTTTTGGCGCTAAGAGCATCAGTCGATGGAATCCTTTCACAGGCGAGCCCCCTCCACTTCTTGCCAATCGTCGATCATAACAGATAGATTGATGCCTAAACAAAAGGTTATAAACTATTCAAATTAAAGGTTTTGAATAGTTTATCAATAGACTGCTTTCCTTTTTGTAATTTTACGTGATAAATGTAGTTGATGAAAAAAATACTGTTCGTATGGATGCTCTTGGGCTGCTGGATCGTTTCGGCCCAAGATCTCAGACGTATCTTTCGCACACTGGAAAAAGAAGAACTCTCAAAAGTTTTCGAACTGTTAGATGCCGATATTTCGAAATATCCTAACAATCCAGGTAGCCGATGGATGTATGCCCGCCTATTGTCTTGCGACACAATTCCTCAATTTTACGACCTGAACAAAGCCAGGATTTATGCAGAACAAGCCGTTTTAGATTTTAATACTGCCGAAGAAAAGATCTTAAACGAATTTCTGGCTGCGGATTTCACTTTACAAGATCTAGAAACTACCCTATTAGACATTGAACATCAGACAAAAGTGGCCCCATCAGGCAGCTATAACATGTCAGATTTGTATTCATTTTTGTCCTCCTATCCTCAAAGCTCACAGAAAGCGTCTCTTCTGTATATTATTGATAGTCTCGCTTTTGATTCAGTAGCACATCTCAATGATTGGAATGCCTATTGGGGATATACCCAATCTTTCCCTTATTCTCGTTTTTCAGAAAAAGCAAATAATCTATACGAAAAACTCTTATATGAAGAAAAAACTGCTGGTGGGTTACTCTCAGATTATCAGCGATTTACTGTTGCCTATCCTCAATCTGCTTTCAGGCAAAATGCTATTGAAACTATTTTCCAGAAAACATTAAATCAAAACGACTATAATGCCTATTTAAACCATATCAGCTCTTATCCCAATAGTCAAAGAGCACAGGAAATCATTTCAATTTTATACCACTTGGACAAAACTACCTTTTTTGAATGCTTCACTTCAGGTGAGTATCCAACGCTCATAGATTCCCTTCATCAGATTGCCTTATTGGATCAAAAATCATTATTAACTATTTTGGTAGACCAAAAATTCGGAATGATTGACTTAAACGGTCATATGATCCTAGAAGCAAAATATAATTCCTTTCTTGGAAAAAATGTCTTATGTGAGCTTTTTGAAACAGATATATTGGGCGTCACCATTCCCTCTGAGGCTACGCAACTCATCAACAGAGCCGGTATTGTCGTGTATTCGGGAGTCATCACCAATTATCAAGATATAGGCCTCGGGTTTTTAAAAATTGAAACCCCAAATGGATTGAAAATTATCCATAAATCGGGTAAAATTATTTTCGATTCTCTTCAGGATGCGGCTATTGTCGGGGGGAAATGGTTAAAAATAAAAAATGCTGGTAAATGGGCATTGGCCACGTTTACAGGAAAGATACTCACCCCTTTTAGCTACGACGATATTCAAACAGCAGGGGCGTTTTGGATTTTTAAATTGGGCAATCATATAGCCCTCCACAATATTGCCTT